>JABHUQ010000033.1 GCA_018658715.1 Fidelibacterota bacterium | reverse complement strand
TTCTGTATCCTTATCCATAAAATGAACATAACAACCCTTCATCCCACGAGAGAGTAAAACCCGGTATGTATTCTTAACTAAATCTATAAACTTATCTCCAGATCTTTTTACAACATGATCATACGAGTTTTCTGTAAATCCTTCCCATTGTTGTTTATCCATGCTATACTTCAAGTCTAAACCGAAGATTACACCTACATAATCAAATTCAAACCCTTGGGCTGTATAAACACATCCAATCTGATCAATTCCACCATCATCATAAGCCCAATGGTGAGCTTTCGGAATACCGGGCGCAAGATTTGTAGCATTATGCTGTGCATTCCAGGGTCTTATATAATCACCAATCCTAACATCTTCTATTAATGTTCTATCTTGTTTTAAGTTTTTAGACCACTCCCAACAGAACCCAGCCGTCATTCGTGCTGTTAATCCATCTCCAGCCTTTTTTCTTATTTCATCTTCCACTTCCTGAGGGGATGAAAAGACTTTAAAATCAAATAATTCATTTTGATCCCATAAAACATTTGCTGTTTTTTTAATGCCAAGCGTATTATTAATCCAATTTACAAACCCGTTTGAACCCGCACATCTAAATTGAGCTTCTAATTCATATTCAAATATTTCACAGCTTAAAGTTTTTGCATACTGTTTAATTAAATCTACTGATCCGATCTCATTAGGGCGAACAATCTGGTCATCATCAATTAGAAAAACAGGTACTTTTGCTGTATTTATAAGTTCTTCAATCTGAAGTTTATTAGATTTTTGATCTGCTCTCATAAATCTATGATTACTTGTTTTCCTAATTCTGTGAGCTTCATCAGCAATCAATACATCGAGTGAGTTAAAAGGAGCATCTATATAACTATTAAAATATTTTAACTGCGTGGCACCTCGAGGTCCGACTATTTTCCTTAAAGTTTCGGTAAAAGCTTTTGATCCCGTAGAATAGTGAGTATTAAATCCTTCTAATGAGAGATCAGCCATTAGATTTAGAGCAATAACCGATTTTCCTGTACCCGGGCCGCCCTTTATAATAACTACAGTTTTTTTCCTATTGTGAAATCCTTCTTTAGCTGAAGTAAAGACTTTATCATATGCAACGAGTTGTTCGTCTAGAAGAATATATTCCTTTTTTCCCTTTATTACATTTCCAACATGATCCATCAGTTTCTTACTGGGTCTATATTCACTTTGCTCAACTTTATTGAGAATATCCATCCCCTGCCCATTGCCTATTTTCTCTTTAATAAAGCTTGAAAGCAAAAGGACGTCATCGGCCGTGTATACTGGGAATCGAGTAACCCACGCATTAAATTTTGATGCATTGAGTTCATCTCCTTCAAAACTATGGTAATTATGTAGATAGGAACAGGAGCTAAGATTGATAGCATCTTCATCATAAAATACGGTATGGGTATCTAACAGATAAATGTGGTACTGACCTACTTGAACGGAAGGGTGGAGGACTTCTCGCATTCCGCCACCAATAAATGTAATAACTTCGTTTGGGCTAGTGGTGTTTGCGCATTTATCCCACTGTTTAAGTTCAATAATAATTGCATTCTCATTATTGTTATCATCTTTGCCTGTTAAAAGAACATCAAGCCTTTTTGAAGTTAGGGGAAGTTGATATTCCAATATAATGCCATTATCAGATAATCCTGTATGTTCAAGCGTTTGTGAAATAGCTCTTAAACTATTTTGCCATGAACGGACTTCACTATCAGATGGATTGAATCGAAACTGCTCAAAAAAAGACAGTTTTAACTTTTCGGCTATTTGATTTCTATATGAATCTTCTACAAATTGTTTGGTTGTTCCGGAATATAATCTCACAATTCTGTATACTTTGAAGATTTACCTCTGGATTTCTCTACAGGGTATTTATTAGAATTTATTTCCAATTTTGATAAAATTATTTCTTCAATATTCAAATCATACTGTTTTGAAAGTAATAGTGCATAAATCAGAATATCAGCTAGTTCTTCCTTTAGCCTATCTTCGTTCACATCTTCAGAATTTTTCCATAAAAATAATTCGTTGAGTTCCGCTGCTTCTATGGATAATGCCAGTGAAAGATCTTTGGAATTGTGAAATTGCTTCCAATCTCGTTCATCTCTAAACTTTATAATCAGATCAATTATTTTATCAAAGTCTGTCAACTAATTATTCCTTATGAAATTGTTTAGCCATTCTGTATTCTTCAGAAAAATCCATACCAACATCCTGCTCTGGGGCAAAAGACTTAAATCCCACATACATATAACAGACAAGTTGCAAACCTGTGAATTCACCACTCATAGTATTTAAAGTATATTTTTTTGATGGGTTATTGACAGCCAATCCATTTTGGCCCATCATTCCAATTTCAAATGCAACTTTTTGAATATCTTGAACAGGCATACCATTAAAATATTGCATTGCTCCTAAACAATAAAACATTGCATCCATTCTAAGACCACCAGATTTGAGGTTTAATTCTGCAATATTTCGCCTAAAATCTTTTGCTTCACTAACGAGGTAATTATCATCACTATTTTTTAATACTATCTTAAACTGTTCATCCGCTTCATTTAATTTCTTGGTATGGAAGTAGGCCAAGCCCAATCCATAAGTTGTTCTCATGTCATCAGGGTGCTTCATTAATGATTTTATTAAAACATCAATGGCATCTTCATAATTACCTTTTTTTGCAAGCAATCCACCTAGATTACGCAGAGCATAAGAATTATCAGGTTGAATCTCAATTGCATTTTTAAAATGAGTAGTAGCTTCGTCTAAATCTCCCAGTTTTGAAAATGCGAATCCTAAGGCAACATGGATATTGACTAATTCAGGAGAAATAATGATACCCTTAGTTAGAATTTCAGTTGCTTTTTTAGGATCATTAAGCTCTGTATAGCACATCCCTAAATTATAAAGTACGTCAGGGTCGTTGGGATATTCTTTAGCAAGTTCTTCAAGCAACTTTCTGGCTTGATCGAACTTTTTTTCATTGGCCAGTTCTATAGCTTTTTTTAATGACATAATAGTTTCTCAAGTTTAAATATAGTCAAATTTAGTATGGATTTTTAATTCAAACTAAAATTCAGAAGAAATATTTTATGAAAAAAAACAGTTTCAAATGTTGGATGTATAGTAAGGGTGAGACGTGAAAGCCGTCTTTAAACACACCCTAATAATCCAACTAAAAGAGACTAAAATGAATACACAAATAACACCTAAAGAAATGTTTGAATGGATCAAAGATAATGAAATCTGCTCGAACCATGATATCCCCGAGTGGCTTATACACTTATCACAAAACCACACCGAAATAGATGGCGGCTCATCCTTGTATCTCGAATTAATGACAATGGCACGATTCAGAGCAATTGCAAATGAACGTGAATACCAGATTTTTGAGTTCAGTCAGTTCTCTGAAGAAATTGTTTCCTACCTTAATGATATAGACTACATTATTAATATTGAATCCATGCGAAGAAAAGGCGACTTTTTCCAAATGCACATATCAGATGTATTTTCTTTAGGTTTGGATTCACTCATCGTCATTGAAGATGGGGGTAAGGGATTCCTTAAGAAAAATGCTTATTTATTTGATTAAATTCCTATTACGAGATGGAAAATGAATCACTTATTACCGCATACAAAAATACCTTATTTAATATTGATGGATTTAAAACATCAGTCATAGTTGGGACAAAATCTCCAGAAGTAGATCTGTATCTCATGGAAAATTCAAAATCAACCTGGGCTTTTATAACTGCATTTAATCCAATGTCAAAAATTGAATCTGATGAAATTAATGATCGTAACTAATCTCTTTTAGAAACCGATATACAAGATTACAGTTACTTATTTGGGTACGGAAAAGACCCCAATGGTAATTGGATTCCGGAACCAAGTTTCTTTATTTCAGGTATATCTAAATCTGAAGCTTCAAGACTTGGGAAAAAATACGGGCAGCTTGCAATTGTTTATGGTGAAATAAATAAGAAGTCTGAACTTTTAATATTAGCAGCTAAATAATTCCTGATTTTTGGTTTTCGAGCTATTTCATCTAAATGGTATAATTCAAACCATTAAGTCTAACATCTCCAGTCCGGTGTTTCTTCCATTGTCTGAATGCTCCCTGATGGATTGTTGTGATCTAACTCTTGATTTGGCATATTTTCTTGTTTCGATTACATATCATTACCTAATACCCCATTTCATCCAAAAACTCCCATCCGCCTTTGCGAGTTAATAATGAATGATTTCTTACTGATTCAGTAATAGCTCGTATTAGTATTTCAGGTCTACCTATCTTTCTTTCTTCAAGAATTTCGATTGCTTCTTCTCGGCAAAGTAACGGATCTTCATTCAATAGTTTTTGAATTGCAAATTCAGTTTTGAATACATCAGATACCTTCTTTAAAGTTTCAGGCTCTAACATTCCCTTGGCTTTCATATCCAATAAGGTCTTTTGGATATCGGGATGTGGAAGTGTAGGATCTCCGTGTGTTTTCTGTTCTTTACTCATGATGACTCTCCTTTTCGATATCGATTTGACTTAGATTATATAATGCTTTTTTAAAATCAGAATTAATCTCCAAACATGCATCATAATATTTTCGTGCCAAATCAAATAATCCAACTTCGGACATGATAATACCAATGTTATAAAGCGATCGCCAATTCTTTGGATTTATCTCTAAGCCATCAAAGTAATTCCCTAAAGCATAGATTAGATCTTGGTACTCATGATAATTAGTTCCACGAGCAGAGTAGGCTCGACTATAGTTTGGGTTTTCCTTTAAAACATTTTCTAAATGAAAAAGTGATTTTCGACAGTCCAAATCTTTAAAAGCCATTCTACTTTTTAAGAAATTGATATTGCTCGCTCTAAATAATTCAGCATCATCCTTTTCAATTGGGTATTTGTCGGTAAACTCTGCACCCCGAAATTTTAATACTTCTATATCAATTTCATCTGGTAACGCTACATCAAATACATGAAATGAATCTGTCTCTTGATCCAATATACCAACCATAGATGATTTCTTTAGATCGTAGGTTGATATTTCCTTTATTATTTCTTTGCTTAATACCATTAAAAATGTCCCCTGTAAAAATCGGGGTGGGTAGGTAATTTTACCGTTAGGTTGACGAAGATAAGACTGAATACCCCGACCTAAGTGATTGTTTAAAAATAACCCCCAAGTTTCAAGTTCATGATAGTTCTCTTCCGCAAGGTCGATATTATCATAATATACTTGTGGAGTATCTATATCATCGTCTGGCAAACCAATATATAACGATTTATAATATATGGGTGTTGGTATTAATTCAGTATCTGATGGTACAAACTTGCTCATGATTTACCCCCTTTTTTTGATTCAGTTTTATTTATTATTTCACCATCCGATTTATTTTCAAAAATGGTTAGGTCATGCTCACTGAATTGGTAAGCAACTCCGAGAGATTCATTTGTGACATCTTTGATTTCTGAGTTTGACGAACTTTCTTTTGAATCTGGTAAGGTTTCCAATAATGCCATTAGATCTCTTACGGCTCCTGCATAATTTGGTTTTTTCATAATGCCTCCTCGTCTGTAATAGCAAATACACCACCAAAGCCATTATACTCAAAACGAATGATTTCTATGCCCTGCCTTTTACAATCTCGAATTAAAGACGCTTTTTGTTCTTCAATTGTCATAGGCTTTTTCTCACCTGGCTTTTCAAGCTCTAATTGTAACCATCCCCATAAATACCCAAAGATATAACCCGTTGAAGCATTATGTGGCCAATAAAAATCATATACGCCCCAAACACCTTCTAAAGCTAATTTAGACTCTGGGGATGGGTTGTCTTCGCAATATTGGACAAACTCTTTTACTTTTCCAGATAATGCCCATCTTAGAAATTTAACATGCCAATCACTGGTGCTTGCACTCCCACCGCGACCGTGCCATTTCCAATAAGTTGTCCAATTTCCCATCCATATTACACATGCTTTCATGGAATAGACGGACCGATCAAAGCGATGCATTTCTCGAATGAGTCCATCCATAATATTGCCGGCCTCTTTGGCTTTAGCGATATTTGTTTTTCTAGTCTCTGCTGCTTTATATCCAGCAGCAACTCTTTTAGGATCTTTAGTAATTAAAGATGTTGTTTCTTTATTCATGATGTGTTCTCCTTTTATTATGGTTAACACACCAGGAAGGTCTATAAACGAAAAAACCGCCAAAACATCAGGCGGTTCATTTGTTTCCCGTTAGGGCACATCTACCGTTTATGGATCAAACCACCGTGGCCACTCGGCTCGGTTGGTAGTCCCAATTCTTTATTGGAACGTTCCTGATGTT
>JABHUQ010000032.1 GCA_018658715.1 Fidelibacterota bacterium | reverse complement strand
GATACCTTGCCGGCATTCGGAGGTTCAACAGCTATAGTTACTTGAACCGTGCCGTCCAAATTCAACTCATTGATAAATTGATTCAGGACAGTATTATTCCTGTTTTCGGAAAATTGTTTTATTTCATCGAGTTCATCAGCCCAATTATTCATCGAAGATACGCCACCTTGATTTCCCCATCTATCTATATGGCGGGGCATCTCTAAAGCAATAGTGCCACTCAAACTATCCACAATAGTATTAATTCTTTCAGGAAGGAACGTATTGCTTAAGTGGGCAGCGGCCCGCTGGATAAACCGATCCTGAAAAAACTGGCCGTTGAGTAAATTTTTAAATAACCAATAATTATCCATAAGATTATCCAATAGATTCATATTGCTATTATTGACATTAAAACCCCGATCAAGGTCAACGATCATCCACTGCCATTTCCCATCTTCATCGCGGGATCGCCACCATTCCCTATTGTGCCCCCAACTAGTATTCGCGCAAAACAGGGTCATAACAAGATGGTCAATAAAACTGTCAATATTCATCCATTGCTGGATCTGGCCATATACGACAGGGTTATTCAGATCGTTATTCAGAATGTAATTGGTCATTGTATTATAGTGATCCATAGTTCCTTCGACAACCAGCAATTGTGTTCCAGATGATGTGGATGCATATTCCAGATGATCAATATTATCGGGATTAACGTTGAAGTTTTCGAAAAAATAATGAGTATCAAATTTCTCACGTATATTATGTATGCCCCAGTATGCTCCATTTAAAAAAAGCGCAGAGGGCGTGTAGGCCATATAGCCACAATCCATCATTCCAGATGCCAAACTCTCGGTCATGGGGTCTCTAATCAACGTTTCTTCCCAGTCATCGCCGCCATTTCGGAATACAATTCTGGAAAAATTGGCTATCTGCTTATTTTCAAATAATTGATAGTGTATAAAATCCTGACCAAAACGATTTCGGGTATAGATCGTAAATGGTTTCTGAGGCTTAGTCCAAATATTGAGCCCTCCAAGTCTGGCACCGGCATTAGCTGTAAACCCATGATCAGTTTCCGGAGTAAAATACTGAATGGTGACCGGTATTTCCCTTTGCTTATACTCATTTTCATAAATGCCAATATCATCATCCCAAAGTGTTTCCGGTTCAGCCACAAGAGATATGGTTGGCAGATGATTTTGTTCATCTATAAAATAAGTTGATGCCATTATCTCGCCGGGAAGTTTATTAGTATCTATTGATCGTGCTTTCAGGATAGTTGTAGCTACAATAGTGAATGGGGCAGTATAAAGACTAGACCCTGAGCCCGGTCGAGATCCATCAAGCGTGTAAAATATCTGTTCCGTGTCTGAGTCAACAGAAAGTTCAATGGTTTGAGAGCCGCTATAAAATCCGGCATCCAGCGATGATTCTACAGGACCTGATACTTCTGTACTATTTGTTGGCGCAGTATTATTGGGACTGCCAGGTGTAGGTTCACCAAAAAAAGACCAGGTATTATCATCTATTCGCCTGCCGGATGATACGTCTGTGATCTGATTCCCAAAGGTTAATGAGTCAACCAACTCCGCATTGGAATAACTCCTTCCGATCAGTTCAAGGTCAAAACTAATATCCGAACTGGTTCCACTTGCTTGATGTAATTCCACCGCAACAACATTTTGTCCAGTGACAATTTCATTAGCAGAAATTGTCCACTCAAAGAACGAATCTTCATCATTACCGCCCACTGTTGCAGTGGCATAAGTGTTAAAGGTAGTTGTCCCCGCAGGAATGTTAGTCCTAACAACTTCATTGCCATTTAAATAAATAATTGCACCGTCGTCCCTTTTTAAACCGAGACTCAGAGTCTGTATATTTTCAGGGCTATCCACCATAAACATATGCCGAAAATAGGTTGTGATATACTTATCATTATCGTCTGGACCATATTCCACCACCGTCATTTCATCTCCATCTCCATAGCCTAACTCTGCGTAACCTGAACTCCAATCGTCATCATTAAAATCAATCTCTCTCCAGTTAGATCCTTGGTCAGAACCATCATCCAAGTATTTCCAAAGCGACCCCTGTTCAATAAGGGTATAACTTTCCGTTTGATCAGCACTGAATAGGCCTAGCTGTTCACCATTTTTACTTATTTTAAAATTTGTATGATAATGCCGTGTCGTGAAGTTGTCCCAAGGCCAGTATGGCCTAGCATAAACCTGACTGGGACTCTCATTGTAATTGTCTGCCCAAATTATCAAATACCCTTCGGCATTAATAACTGTACCATCTGGAATCTTCCATTTTAAGGGGTTTTCAAGATCATCTGTTATAAAAAAGCCATCTAAGGTGTATGGTACAACATCCGAATTGTACAGTTCAATCCAATCACTGTAGTCATCAAAATCATACATTTCTGGGTAGGTACCCACATTTGAGGCTAAATATTCATTGATCACAATATCCTGGGCATGAATACCAAAGTTATAGAATAGCAAAAAGAATAAAATTGCTCTTAATTGTTTGTATACCTTCACAGAATAAATTTAGAAATACTTGGTATCACCTGACAGAACAACTTACAACCAAGATTTAACTATACCTTTCGCTTTAAATTACTTTGGAATATCCGTTTAACAATTTCGATTGCATAAAATGCTTGATCCAGAATGAATTATAAATATTTTACATATTGAGAGATGGAAAGTGGTTGAGAAGGCTGATTTATTTTAACAATACCATTTTTTTTGTTTGCGTGAACTCTCCAGCTTCAATGCTATATATATATACTCCTGATGATACTGACATACCTTGGTTATTAGTCGCATTCCAGATGACTGATTTAAAACCAGCGTCTTGGGTTGTATTAACCAGTGTCCTTACTTCCCGACCCAGCATATCGTAAATGGTGATATTCACTAATGCATCTTTAGGTAGATCATAACGTAGCATTGTTATCGGGTTAAAAGGATTTGGGTAATTTTGATGAAGTACATATGTGTCAGGAATCATATTCTCATTAATGGCTAGTGTGTTACTAATATCAATCATTATGTCCCATACATCAGAAGACATTGTAGTATCAATATTATCGGTACTAAATACTGTCCATTGTCCATTAATAACTGTCTGCCCCAACACTTCTACAGTTTCAACTAGGTTTTGATAGGGGATAGACAACACTGTATCCAAGACTAGTGTATCAATAAGTATTGTGGAACTAGTATCGTAATTACCATGACATAATATGAATTGATAAGACACAACATCACCATCATCATCAGTGCTGGATTCCCATATAATTTCCTGCTCTATTCCTTCAGAGAGATCATTTACAGTTATAGATAATTCTGTTCCGTCAAGAGGACTAATAAGATCAAATACCGAAGGAGGGCTATTTTCTTCTTGTGGTT
>JABHUQ010000031.1 GCA_018658715.1 Fidelibacterota bacterium | reverse complement strand
TTTGGATAGTTCTGATGTAACGCAAAATCATTAGGAAGTCCATCTTCGTCAATGGATAAATATTCACAAGACCCATCATCCATATTAGCACTAGCATCATAGTTTGAAGCCGAAGTATCCATACAACCAAAGACAACCTCGGTATAAACATTACTCAACCCAGGCGTAGGCGTAAAGGTGATATCCCAAGATGCTCCCCCATCAGGAAAACGGCCCTCTGAAATATCGTCATATTTATCATCGTAGTCATAAAAGTCAATAATGCGGAATCCAGTAGTATCATAAAGGTAAATATCATCTTCACCGCCGAGTTTTTCATCAATATGCAATGGCCCCTGATCTGACGCATCATCAAACCATACAAGGGTATAACCACCCGCAGATATAACCGTTTCAGCAAAACCGGAAGGAATAAAATGTGCTTCTTCATGGCTATCACCAAACCCTAATCCTGCTAGGTCTATATCCAGAGAACTTGAATTATAAATTTCTACCCAATCATCAAACTCAGATGAATCATCAGCAATAGTTGACTCATTGCTTGCCATAAATTCATTGATAAAGAGCATTCCATTAGATGAACCGGGTGTTGGGGTTGTGAAGTTTCCCCAGATATGCCCACTATCAAACGCACGGCCTTCAGAAATATTTAAACTTTGTGCGCCAAAAATATAAGAATCAAGGACAGAAACACCATCTACATCGGTGATAATAATTGATTCCCCGTCACCACTTAATTTTGCTTCTAAGTGCAGTGGCCCATCTTCAGAATCTTTATCAAACCAAACGATAATGTAATCTTTTGCCTCCACCGTAGTCACAGTTGGAAAACCACTTGGAATTGTATCAATCTCTTCTCCATCAGAAAAGATCATCCCAGCTATGTCAATTGTGCTATTACTTGCATTATAAACCTCAACCCAGTCATCAAAGTCGCCTTGTTCGTCGGCATAAATTGAATCTTGATTAGCCATGATCTCATTTATAACCAAAGATTGATTAGAAATAGGGGCAAGAATTATAGAAAAACTTGTATCGTGAATAAGAGAATCAATAACAATAGAATTTGACGTAACATTTGCACCATTCCATTGAACGACTTCATAACCAGGTAATGGGTCGACGGTGATTGTAATTGGAATGTTGCTAAAGTAAGATCCTGACCAAGGAAATTCGTTGATTTGAATAGTATTTATTTGGATAGTGGCTAAATGGCTTGGCTGTAAATCTAGAGATATTTGATATGTTGTATCCAAATCAAATTTATTTTTAATATGATTTATCATATGGAAAGGACGTTCCAATACATAATTTCTAACATTTTCTAAACCTGTATCCCAATCACTCAAATTTCCGCCCCAGCGGTCAGCTTGGAAATGCATATCTGGTGTTAAAATATCTGCTAGAGAATCAAGAGTCCTCAACATATTTTCTTCTAAAAACACTGTATTTAATAGATCAACAGAACGATTGACAAAATCAATTCTACCTTGATTATTTCTCAAAATGGCTCTAATGATTCGATTATTTGCGCCAGCTCCAACTCTCGGACCAACCAAGCCCGTTGACCAATCTAAATAATCTGTTTCTGGCTCTCCCCAATGAATACCATCATAATAGTGGTCCATTCCTAATCCATGATCAACATCCCAAAGCAACCATCGCCATTTATCTTCTCCAGATTTGGGACGAAAATATTTAATATTATTTGACAGCCAATCAAAATTTCCTGCAAATATTTCCAATATCCAGTAATCTAAAAATTCATCGTAATAAATATTATCTTTCAAATAATTAAAATTTTCATCAATTGACATATCTTCAGTTTCAATAAATTCTTCAAATATTTCATACTCACTCCAGTCGCCTTCTATCGCATTTTTATTTCCTGGAAAACCAAAAGCTCTTTCCAATAAATCAACGTCATCATACCCAAACAATTCTTCTACATAGTATTTATCTTGTCTTTCCCGTAAATGATATATTCCCCAATATAATTCATTAATATATACATGTAAGGATTGAAAAGATGAATAACCACCTTCCGGATATAATTTTTCATAAATTGCGTGTATAATACCATCTCGTAAATGTGCTCTATTTACATTTCCGTTATTGGGGAATCTATCATTACTGGCATTACGAAGGACGAGCCTTTTATATTTGTGATAAGAACGATTAGAAAAAATTGGATATTCGATATATGACGTACCATATTCAGACTTAAAAGATATCCTATATGGATTTTGCGGCGAGGGACTTCCATGACGCTCAATTCCTGCATCCGCTTTAAATCCTACATTACCATTTTGTTCAAAATAGGTAACATGAACATTATACTCTTCCACACCTATAGGGAAATCTATCGGGTCAATGGTTAAAGCCATTGTCGGTAAAGAATGTTCGCTATTTAGAATATAATTATATGATTGAACTTGACTGGGATGATATTCTTGACGATTTGTAATCACTCTAAGTGCTGTTGTTTGGTTTAATTCAAGTGTTTCTGTATAATGGATAGCATTGCTATCAGGAGTGCTCCCATCTAACGTATAGTAAATTTCCACATCATCATAATCTGAATATATATGAATAGATAGGGGGCTTTCATAAAACCCAGATTCTACAGAAACAATGGCATCTGGAGAATATTCAGTACTATCATGAGATAAGTTAACTTGGCCGGGAGTTGGAGACGACATTAACCCCCAAGTTCCAGTGTAATTCGGAAATCTACCATAACTAACATCAGAAGTCTGTTGACCAAAAGTCACAGAATCAGAAATGTCAAAATTGGGCGTTGTTAAATAAACAGCTTCGCCACCGCTACTTAACTTGAAACTCAAATGGTTTGGGCCTTGATTTTCATCATCATCTGCCCAAAATAAAAAAAGTGAATCTGGATATATATATAGTGAATCAGTGAATTGATGTTTTGTGAGATTCGACTGTCTATCACTAATGAACCAGCCAAAAAGATTTATTGTATCATTTGAAACGGATGCCAATTCTATCCAATCGTCAAATTCACCTGCTATATCTGAAAATGTAGTATCATTCGAAGCCATAAACTCGTTAATCACGATTTGAGAGAAAGACAATTGGGCACTAACAAATATTAGAATTATCAGAATCATTGATCGATAAGGAAATATGGATTTACAGGGGTTCAGTCTTCCAACTTTATGAGCCGGCATATTTTTCTCTGCCAACCATTTATATAATGTTTCTCTTTTGATACCAAGGTATGCAGCTATTTCTTCAACTGACAGCCAGCGATCATTCATGGTAAAATCTCCAGTTTATGAAAAAATATTGAATAACAAATCCATCCTTCCACATTTTAAATACAAAATTATTGTTTCCTGTCTGAAACAATACATGCAATGTATCATTTACCCGTTAAATGTTCAACTC
>JABHUQ010000003.1 GCA_018658715.1 Fidelibacterota bacterium | reverse complement strand
TCTTTTTTATTCATCAGATTACCCAAATCAAAAACCGTTTCTTCAACTACTTGTCCGTATTCGTTCCAATAAGTCTTTAATCCATCTAGTTTCCCATCCTTGAAAGTTCTTTCTCTTTTCTTCTGTCCATTCTCATACCAAGCAGTAACTAATCCATCTGGTTTCCCATCCTTGAAAGTTGTTTCTTGCTTCTTATGTCCATTCTCATACCAATCAGCCCACTTACCTTCTTTCTTACCATCTTTCATATTTCCTAATGGTACTTTCATTTCACCAAACATTTTGAACACTTCACCATTCAAAATCTCATCACTAAACTTTTTGACATATACATCATCCCGTACCAAAAGATTTTCTATGTTGTACTCAATTTTCAAGTAGGTAGTGTCTATTGTCTCGATCATTTCACCATTTATCCATCGGATATTAGTACTTGTTGTGAATTTTTTCTGACCAAACCCAACAGAAAGGAATAGTAGTGATATAATAAATAATCTTTTCATAATAAACTCCTTACCCAAATCTACAACCCAACCCAAAGTTTCTACAATGGGGACATCTACGTATTTATGGGTGTTTTCATTAAGTATTTTTGCCTGTTTCAATTAAGTAGTGGTATAAACAAATAAAAAAAACCACAAATGTGGGGCTTGATTAAATAATATCCCTTTGGGTGGGGATTAAGAGAAGAACCAATGGTTGAAATATGGGATATTGAAAAGAAGGGATGGGTTATAAGTAAGAGTTGATTATTACCACGCAGAGATACCAATAGTATATTCCATTCCTAGAGCTAACATTTCTTTATGATTTTCTATGAAGGAATCAATTAGATTATTTTTTATTACTATGCTTCTTTTTTATTTTCGACCATTTAGAATAATGTCTTTTATAATTCTTTTTATTTACTTTACCACTTTCTATATATTCCATTATTTCGTCATATGCACTTTCTGGAATGTGGGGCTTAATATCCAGTACCAATTGTAGTATTGCATCTCTCATTTCATCTGATAATGTTAGGTCATAAACTGAACCATCTTTGTTCCACCTTTTGGAAGAAATCTCTTTTCCATCCTTATATTTAGCTTCAGACTTCTTCTGTCCATTCTCATACCAAACAGTCCATAAACCATCTTTTTTACCATCCTTGTATTTAGCTTCATACTTCTTCTGTCCATTCTCATACCACGAAGTCACTAATCCATCTGGTATACCATTCCCTAACGCATCTTGTTTATAATTTCCTTCATACTTCTTCTGTCCATTCTCATACCACGAAGTCACTAATCCATCTGATTCTCCATCCTTGTAAGTTCCTTCTTCTTTTTTCTGTCCGTTCTCATACCAAACAGTCCATAAACCATCTTTTTTACCATCCTTGTATGAACCTTCAAAATCCTTTTCACCACCCATTCGGTTTTTAAATACTTTCCCACTATAAAGTTCATTTGTATCAGGGTGGTATTTCTTACGACCTTTTTTAATAAGTTTTTCATCATTAATGGATTGGGAATACCCAAATGAAATAAATAATACAATTAGTAATAATCTTTTCATAATAAACTCCTTTGGTTATCCAAATCTACAAATCATCCTACTAAACAAAAAACCCCACTAAAGTGGGGCTTGATGTTGTAGTTATTTTACATTTTATATTTTGATGGATTGCATTCACTTATCTATCTGGTTGAAAATATCCTGCATGTGCAACACACTTACCGTAAGATCAACATGGGTGGACTCCTCGAGAATCGTATCGGCGGAAATAGACTGATCCAAGACAGTATAAGGTATTAAATCTTCGTTTTGACGATAAAATACCTTACCCAGTTTCAATCCAGATCTCACAAGATTTTCAACCGCTTTATTCTGACTGAGTCCAAATAAATTTGGTACTTTGTAAAAATTAGGCGGTACCACTGTATTTACTTTTGTGGAAGGTATCACTTCACGATCCATACGATGAACCTTACACGCTTGGATCGGTTCCGTCCCAACCTGGAACATTTCCCTTTCCGTTGGACAGGCCTTTAATGGCGCCTTTTTAGTCACGGAACAAATTTCAACATACTGAACGCCTTTGGGCATTTCAAATTTTTCGACCTTATAATTCAGAACGTCATGGGCTTCTCTCATAAACCGCGCCCAGGCCGGCAATGCGGCACGTGACCCATCCTGCCCCGGTCCCAACGGTACTTGAAAGTCGTCCACGCCAAACCACACGCCGGTGGCGATCTGGGGTGTATACCCCACAAACCAGGCGTCACTCCATCCCTGGGTGGTTCCGGTCTTACCGGCAGCAGGGCGATTGAAATTATATTTCCAGCGGGCACTGCCGCCCGTCCCTCGATCTAAAACAGTCTGCAGAAGACTCGTCATCAGGTAAGCCGTCTCCGCGCTGAGTACCTCTTTCTGATCTGGGAAATATTCTTTCACCACATGGCCGTACCGATCTTCGATGCGGGTAATGGCAAATGGTTTGGAATAAACACCTCTGTTGGCAAACGCAGCATAGGCCGCGACCAATTCCAGTGGTATAACTTCGGAGGTCCCCAAAGCAATCGCGTCCACCGCACGGATATCCGTCGTGATGCCCATCCGCTTGGCTATCTTCTTAATTTGTTCCGCCGGGGCCAGGTCCTGCTGAACCATTCGAACTGAGATCAGGTTCATGGACTTTCTCAAGCCTTCTCGAAGTGTTGTAAGGCCACCAGTACTTAAATCATAATTTTGTGGTTTCCATTTTACCCATGATCCATCCATATTTTGCACATTCAATACCACAGGCTGATTCAAGAGTTGCTCTGTCACAGGATTCCTATTTTCCAGAGCCGTTGTATAAACAATAGGTTGGAAAACAGATCCAGGTTGTCGTTTCGTTTGGACTGCACGGTTGTATTGATCTTGATAATCAGAACGACCACCAATCATAGCAAGAAGACCACCATTGCTTGGGTCTAACGCAACAAAGGCACATTGTATTAATGAATTATTGTTTGAATCATAATCGCTTTTACTCAATTTTTCTTGATTCTTGAATACAGATTCCATCATTGATTTGTCTGCAATTTGCTGCAACCTAAAATCAATACTACTGTAGATATTATATCCGTAACGAAAAATATTTATATCTTCATCACTAAAAGAATTTCGAATATACTGTACACAATGTTGGATATTGGTAGAACTTGTTTTATCTATTACGGAATTATCAGTTTTTAAATCTTTTGATTGTTTAAAAAGTTGACCTAGTATTATCCCATCTGATGAATATATTTTGGTTGAAAGTTTTGGATCACATTTTTTTTGCTCTCCGTTTATAGTAAAGAATAACCATTGACCTATTTCTTCACCACTAGAAAACGATCCTTCCAATCTTTTCTGCCCACTTTCATACCACCAACGCCACAATTTATTCTCGTTTCCGTCCATATAAGAACCTTCATAAACCTTGTCACCACTTTTATACCAATAAGTCCATAATCCATTTTTTTTCCCATCTTCATAAGTGCCCTCTATCCACTTCTGTCCATTTTCATACCAAATAGTCCATTTCCCATCTTTTTTATCATTCTTATAAGTTTCTTCTCCTTTCTTCTGTCCATTCCCATAATACTCCCAGCTTTTTTTAGAAATCTCTTTTCCATCCTTGAAAGTTTCTTCTCTTTTCTTCTGTCCATTCTCATGCCAATCAATCCATAATCCATCTTTTTGACCATCCTTGATAGTTCCAAAAACCATTGGATATTTTGAAAAATCATATTTGTCTTCATCTTGGTAAAGGAATGTACCATCTTGTTCAGGTTCATCTGTGATTGGCGAACCTGTATAGTCAGTGCCCAATTTATCCGTAAACACAGCCAGAGTGTAGATGCCTG
>JABHUQ010000030.1 GCA_018658715.1 Fidelibacterota bacterium | reverse complement strand
GGAAAATATTGATTTCAATGTCACGTTTTTTAAGGGCTTTTATTGTGTCTTTATTTTCACCCTCCCGTAAATATTTAATAGCTTGAGTAAAAATTTCGTTCGACAACATCATCATTTTGTAGGACTCATCCCAAGCTTGGGAGAGGAGATCGCCCGATCCCCATAATTTTACAATATCTTTAAATACCGACATAATTTACCTCTCATGTTTAAGAATTATTTAGCCACCCACAATAATAATGGTTAATGGAATAGCGACAAAAAATATGAGCAAATATAAAATTGGAATCCACTTATTCTGTGTAGAATATTCTGAAATCATATCCGCAAGCTTTAATGGAATCTCCCTTAAAAAGGGGATTCCATAAATAAATATAATACCAAATATATTGAATAACAGATGACCGATTGCTGCGATAAGCGCTGACACAGTCCCTGTTAAAGCCGCCAATAAGGCAGTCACCGTTGTGCCAATATTAGCTCCTAAAGTAAATGGAAATATTTGGCGTAGAGTTAAAACACCCGCCCCTGCAAGCGGCACAACCAAAGATGTGGTAATGGAAGAACTTTGCACCATGATGGTAAGCACAAGACCAAATCCAATGGAGCGCATAACGGTCTTAAAAATATATTGATCAAAAAACACTTCGATTTTTTCAAGTACGAGACTTCGCAATAGTTTAACTAAAGCATATAACATTATAAATGTAACCAATACACTTAATATCAGATACAGAATATCATTATCTAACGAGAACTGTTCTACGAATTGTGCTCCCGATTTGACTGCTGCCTTGATTGGTGATTTCGCTTGTAACACATCAACGTTGTGAATTTTTCCGAAAAGTAAACTAGCTATCCATTCAGAACTGCGTTGAATACCATGAAACATCATTTCTAACGGGAATAGGATAAGAACTGCTAAAATATTAAAAAAGTCATGAACGGTGGAAGCAGCAAACGCACGTTTGAATTCATTACCGCGATTTATATGGCCAATAGATACAATAGTATTGGTAACGGTCGTTCCTATGTTTGCCCCCATAATCATGGGAATGGCCCCCGTCAGCCCCAGCGAACCGCTACTAACCATTCCAACAATTAGAGATGTGGTTGTAGATGAGCTTTGGAAAAGGACTGTAGAAAAGACGCCAATAAATAAAGCAACAAAAGGATCGCTGGTGGTTGTAAATATGGTGTCTGCTACATCAGCGCCCATATGTTTTATGGCTGATGACATTCCCTTTATACCCACAAGAAACATATAGAGTGCGCCAAACACTCCCGAGACTTTAATCAGGATAAATAGTGTATCTTTTTTCATTTATGAATGATGGGGTCTAAAAGATCCCTAGTTTACATCTACAAAATTAGACGAGAAAATTAAGGCTAAATTGTAAAAAATTTAATGCCTAAATCATGGAGCCC
Source organism: Fidelibacterota bacterium (assembly GCA_018658715.1). GTDB lineage: Bacteria > Fidelibacterota > Marinisomatia > Marinisomatales > UBA1611 > JABHGY01. Next base: position 2,933 of record JABHUQ010000030.1, on the reverse strand, counting down.
ACGGACAAGGATGTCCGCAGCGCAATAATAATTTTAATGTTTAAAACAACGCGTCTCGGTAAAAATCATAGCAATTTCATATTCATTGCAGGCATCAATAACTTCTTGATCTCTAATGGAGCCACCCGGCTGCACCACCACTTTAATCCCCGAATCTTTGATGGCTTCAATACTATCCCGAAATGGGAAAAAAGCGTCCGACGCCAAGACACCACCCCTTACATTGTCACCCCCTTTTCGCAATGCCATGTGGACCGCATCCACACGACTCACTTGTCCAGCACCGAGCCCAACTGTTGTATTATCTTTCGCAATCAAAATGCCATTTGATTTTGCATGACGCAAAACTTTCCAAGTAAAAAGAGCGGTTTCAATATTTTGTTCCGAAGGTTGCGCCTTCGTTACAGTGTTTAAATGTTCTTTGGTTAGGATGTTGGTGTCGGTATCTTGGACGAGTAGTCCGCCATCCACATTTCGAACTTCAATTTTTGGTGAGCGCTTACCAAATTCACCAATTTCCAAAACACGTAATTTCTTTTTCTTTTTGAATATCACTAATGCTTCAGGTTCAAAGTTCGGCGCCAACACAATCTCTACAAAGATTTTACTTATTTCTTCTGCCACAGCTTTTGTGCAAGTTCTATTAAGCGCAATAATACCGCCGAACGCAGAAAGAGAATCCGCATTAAAAGCACGATTGTAAACATCCAATAAATCTCCACCGCTAGCAACACCACACGGATTGGAATGTTTCACCACCACGCAGGCAGGTTTATCAAATTCTCTCACACACGCCAAGGCTCCGTCTGCATCCATGATATTATTGTAAGAAAGTTGTTTTCCTTGATGTATGGTCGCGTTCAAAACATTGGGTTCGTTATTTCCGGGAATTTTATAGGAAGCAGCGGACTGATGTGGGTTCTCACCATAACGCATTTCCGAATGCTTTTCGAAAGTAAGGGAAAGATCGTCGGACAGATTATTATCCTTCAAGTAATTATGAATAATTGTATCGTATTGGGCAGTGTGCCCAAATGCTTTGGTTGAAAGTTGCTTTCGAGCTTCAAAAGAAATTTCACCGGATTGCAATTCATCGATTATGCTGGAATAATCTGAAGGATCCACCGCGACACAAACCCATCCAACATTTTTTGCTGCAGAACGAATCATAGTTGGACCACCGATATCTACATTTTCTATTGCTAAAGCCAAGTCACAATCTTCCCTCGAAATTGTTTCTGAAAAGGGGTAAAGATTGCACACCACAAGGTCGATCCATTGAATATCGTTTTCTTTGGCATCTACGCTATGTTTGTCCCGAAGCCCAAGAATCCCCCCCCCTACTAATGGGTTAATGGTTTTCACCCGGCCATCCATTATTTCCGGAAATTTTGTATAATCGCTCACATCTGTAACAGGTATGTCCGCATCGCGAAGAGCTTTAGCCGTGCCACCGGTGGATAAAATTTCTACACCGAGATTTGTTAAAGATTGGGCGAGACACACCACATTAGTTTTGTCAAAAACAGAAATGAGAGCTCGATTGATTTTGATTGGGTTTTGATTTATGTATGGTTTTTTTATCATGGTCTTTTTATAACGAAGACATGGAGAAATATAATGATTTTACTCTGTGTTGTCTGTGTCTCTGTGGTGCAATAATTTAATTGCTTCAATGAAAGCTCGCCCCTCTAATTGTTGCACTTTTGTTTTTAATGTATCCACGGTTTCATCAGAATCTACATTACATTTTTTCTGAACCAATATGGGCCCACCGTCCACTTCATCGGTGACAAAATGGATCGTGCATCCCGTTTCTATTTCACCGTTTTTCAACACTTCTTCATGAACATTGGTATCCATTCCGCCTGCATATTTTGGGAGTAAAGATGGATGGACATTTAACAACTTATCCCGCCATTCTTGACAAAATTCAGCAGACAAAATTCGCATGAATCCAATGAGTAAAACCAGATCAACATTGTATTCTTTTAAAATGGCCGTAACTTCAGCATTAAACTCTTCTCGCGCTTTCTTTTTATGAGATACAAATACAGCAGGCGCATTATGATTTTCGGCCCGTTCTAAAATAAAAGCGTTCTTCTGATTGGATATTACCACTGACACATCTGCGTTTAACTCGCCGGAAGTTATGGCGTCCAAAATGGCTTGTAAGTCTGTGCCATTAGTTGAGCCTAAAACACCAAGTCTTATCATCGTAAGGAATTCATATGGTCAATACGTTTTTGAATCACTGTATCAGTTCCAATGTCCGTCCGATGAAAGAGCGGTCCAGAAATAGACGATACTTCTTTTTCTGCTATTTTCTCAGCTTCCGAAATTGTATCGGCTATTCCCACAACCGCGGCCGTTCTGCTACCCGATTCTACAAGATTAGCCCCTTTAAAATCAACAGACGCATAAAAAAGGTAGTCTAGGTTTTCAACTTTAGATACATCAATAGGTTTATCAAATACAGGACTATCTGGATATCCTTCTGGAACAGCATACTTGCAGACAGTTGCTTTGTTCTGAAAGCTAACGCCCACATTTCCTAAAGTGCCACTGACAATACCATTGCAAATATCAATAAAATCGGATTCAAGTAAAGACAAAACATTCATCGCTTCCGGATCGCCAAATCGGGCATTGTATTCGATGAGTTTTACCCCATTTGCAGTCGCCATAAAACCGCCATAAAGAATACCCTTATACCCAATTCCAAATTTGTCTTTTACTGCCTTGGCGGTTTGAATATTGATTTCATGGGCCTGAGATATATCAGTCTCTGATAAAAAAGGAAGTGAATGATTTATATCGGAATAAGTCCCCATTCCACCCGTGTTTGGGCCTGTGTCACCTTCGTAAGCTCGCTTATGATCTTGAACGGCAGGCATATGTTTTAAGGTCTCACCGTCACAAAAACTCATGAG
>JABHUQ010000029.1 GCA_018658715.1 Fidelibacterota bacterium | reverse complement strand
TAACTACTTATTATACAGCATTTGTGCATTATAGTATTCTTATAGAGCGTGTTATACTGTATTTGCACTAATTGTTTCATATTATAAATTCCACTCAAATATTATAAACTATTTCAATAATAATCCATGTCAAAATTATTAAACCAGGTCAGTGACCAAATTCGAATAAGGCATTATAGCTATCGCACTGAAAAAACATATAAACACTGGATTAAACAGTACATATTATTTCATAATAAGACCCATCCTAACCATTTGGACGGGGAAGCATTCAATGCCTATTTAACCCATTTAGCAAAGAAAAAGAAAGTTTCTGCAGCCACGCAAAACCTTGCAAGAAATGCGATATTGTTTTTATATAAATATGTGCTAAAAAAAGATATAGGTGATTCAAATAATTATGTCATTGCCAAGCGTTCTAGAAAAGTACCAACCGTTTTTTCTCAAGATGAAGCCAAAAGGGTCATAGCTCAATTAGAAGGCCGAAATGCCATAATTGTAAAATTATTGTATGGTACTGGGATGCGAATTTCTGAATGTTTACAACTTCGAATAAAAGATGTTGATTTTGATCAAAATCTCATAGTGGTCCGAGACGGTAAGGGAGAACAAGATAGAGTAACCATGCTGCCAGAATCATTGAGAGATTTAATCAAATATCAAATAGATCGGGTTGCTTATCTCCATGAATTGGATCAAAAAAATAATGTTCCTGGTGCGTTTATTCCGTTTTCAATTGAGAAAAAATATCCAAATGCAGGGTGTGAATTAGGTTGGTATTATATATTTCCGGGGAAATCATTAAGTAAAGACCCGGTTTCTGGTATTGTTAGGCGACATCATGTTCATGAGTCAAACATTCAGCGTTCTGTAAAAAAAGCTGTCCAAAGCGCAGGGATTTATAAACAAGCGGGATGCCATACTTTTCGCCACTCGTTTGCTACACATTTGTTAGAAAATGGTTATGATATTCGTTCTGTCCAAGAATTATTAGGTCATAAAGATGTGAGAACGACTATGGTTTATACCCACGTAATGAAAAAGGGACCGTTGGCGATTAAAAGTCCATTAGACTCTTAAAATTGCTTTTTAAAGTATTTAAGCTTGTTTTAATGCAGAATGCCATTGATCTAATTTTGTTTTCCTATTTTCTTCATTCATTTGTGGAGTAAAGATTTGATCGCATTCCACCATTTCTTGGTCGAAAGCTTTCTCACTCAATATTTTATATACACCATAAGCGGTACGATCTTTCATAGCTGTATGCCCCATAGAAATATGGAGTAAGTCTGCTAAAAATTGCAACAAAACAGGTCTGGCGCCGCCACCGCTAGCAGGAATCATTTTTGGCGCGGTGTCCACTTTTTTAGAAATAATTTCATAAATATCTGCTGTTAAAAATCCAATAGATTCCATTCCAGCACGAACAATTTCATTTTGATTATTTTCATCAAGATTATACATAAAGTCAGTTATCCCGCTCACCCAATAAGGAGAAGCAAGGCCTGCAAATCCTGGTATATAAATACCATCGGTATTTTGATTTTCACATCGTTGATCCCATTTCATATCTTTGTGTGAAATATTCAATACATCTTCCAAATGGTAAAAAAGGGAATTACACGCATTAATGGTTCCTTCAAATAAATAATGACGAAATGAATCATCAGACGCTAAAACACTTGAAATAAGACCAGTTGTTCCGCCTGGTTTAGACCCACCATTAAATTGGACGGAGCCAGATGTTCCAAAATTCATGGCCAAGGCTCCGGGGTTCAACCCTGTTTGTCCAATAAGTGCCGCTTGTTGATCTCCAATAACCGTTTTTAGTGGGAAGGAGCAAGCCCTTATTTTGATGTGTCCGTATTTAGCAATTGTGGGGCGTAATTCAGGTAAACCATTTCGAGGCATGTCAAAAATATCCAACAATGCATCATCCCAATCGCTTGTTTCAAGATTTACAAAAAGCGACCGGCATGCAATGGATTCATCTAAAAAAGGGTTCCCCGTTAATTGATGAGAAATAAATGCGCTAATGGGGCCGAATAAAACTTTCCCATTTTCTGTATCACTTTTTAAAGAAGAATCTTGTCGTGTAAAATGAACATATTTAGGTCCACCAAAATGAGCGCTTAAAGGCGTGCCTGTTTTTCCCCAAATAAAATCAGCTAAATCCTGTTTTTCGTCTGCTTCTTTTTTGGCTCGGCTGTCTTGCCAACTGATAGCAGGAGTCCGAATTTTCCCTGAATCTTTTTCCCAAAACATAAATGTGGATCGCTGGACTGTTAAACCAGCAGAAATAATGGATAATTGATTATCGTCCGCAAACTCTACCATGCTGTGTAGGAGACTGATGCATGCATTTAAAATAATTGATGGATCACATTCCACATTGTGTGGCGCAGGTTTATATAAGGAATGTTTTACTTTTTTCGAAAAAAGCACATGTCCATTTTTGCTAAATAGAAATGCTTTTGTTCCGGATGTTCCTTGATCAAGAACAATATAGGATGATTTTTTGTTACTCAATTTCACGGATATAATTTAAGGACATTCCAATGATTCCGCAGATGGTCGCACCCACACCAATAAATAAAAAGATGGATTTAATTGAGAAAAAAGCAGCACTAAATCCAACTGCAGCGGAAGATAGAGCCGTCATCCCTACAACACCTAGATGAACCATCGAAAAGAGTCTACCATGGAGTAGATTTGGCGCAATTTGTTGAATAATTACTGTTCGACTTACTATAATAAATGGAATCCCAATTCCGTGAATAAATATCATTACCATAACCATCGGGACGGATTCTGAAAAAAAGAAAATAGAATAAGTGATTCCATCTAATATCATACCAATAGTCCAAATAAGGCCGTTTGATAAGTATTTATTCAGGCGGGTGACAATTATCGATCCTAGCAAAGAACCTCCCGCCATACATGCTTCAACAAAAGCGAAATCAGATGCAGTGCCATTCAATGCATTTCTAACTAGAATTGGTACTCCTACGATTGCGGGCCCCATTATAAATATATTGTTGAAAAATGTTATAATCATTAATACAAATAATGGTTTAGTCGTTTTAATGTAATTCAAACCTTCGACTAATTCATCCCAGTGACCATGTGGTGATTCAATGATATCTTGCTGTGGTTTAACCACAATAGTGAGGAAGGCAATTGCAACTAGAAATGATAAACCATCTATTAAGAATAAGTTTGGTAGCGAAACGATAGCTAATAAAACGCCTGCAAGTGCCGGCCCTAAGATATAAGCAATTTGACCTGATGTAACTAAAATTGAATTAACACGAACCAATTGATTTGTTGGAAATAGTGTTGGGACAAATGCATTAAAAGCAGGTTGGAAGAATGTAGAAAATCCGCTTCTAATAAAGGCAATAATTCCAATGAACAACCCAGTAGCCAAATCAAAATAAATTAATACTGGAATAGCAATAACGGTCAAACTTTGACTAACGTGTGCACCAATCATGAGGAAATATCGGTTTAGGCGGTCTGAAAGAACACCAGCAAAAAGCCCTAGAATTAAGGCGGGCAAATAGGCGCTCATGGCAATTAGTCCTGTAATGATTGGAGAATTTGTCATATCCAACACAAGCCACATAAGAGCAAATTGATAAATCGCATCTCCTGCTTGGGAAATAGTTTGGGCAGACCAGAGAGCAATTAAGTTTCGTTTTATATATTGATTCATTGGCGTTGAGATATAAGTAGAAAATTATTACCCAAAATTCATTTTCCCTTATGAAAAATCATTATAAATTGTGGCTCGATTTTAGCGGTGATCCAAAGTGGATCCGGAAGATTACTCAATAATTCATTAGGAGAGAAAAATGGCTTACATTATTTGTGAACCTTGTGTAGGAACATGTGATACAGCATGCGTTGAAGTATGCCCAGTTGATTGTATCCACGGACCAGAAGATAAAACAGGCGCTGGCGCAGAAGCAAAAGCAGATGGATTTGATCCAGAAGGAAAAATGCTTTACGTCGATCCGGAAGAATGTATCGATTGTGGTGCATGTGAACCTGAATGCCCTGTAGAAGCAATTTTTGAAGAAAGTGAAGTCCCGGATGAATGGAATAGTTTCATTAAAGTAAACTATGATTGGTTCGGTCGGGAATACACCGGATAAGAATTAACCAAAACCAAACCTTCAATTAAAAACGGTTGTAATCCAATTACAGCCGTTTTTTTTCGGAAAGACTTATGAATAAAAAACAAATATTATCCTTATTAAAGGAAGTGAATTATCCTGGTTTTTCAAGAGATATTGTATCTTTTGGAATGGTTGGAAATGTTGAAATAGATGAAGATGCTGTTTCGATTCAATTAAAAATCACATCAGATAATGAAGAAAAAAAACAAGAAGTTGTTGGAGCAATTAAAGAAAAATTGTCCACCCATTTTAAAAATGTATTAGTAGACCTACAGGCTTTTTCTGAACAAAAAGCTACCCACACTCATCAAGAACCTGAAATACAAGCACCGTCCCCTGTTGGTGAAATTGATAAAATTATTGCGGTAGCGAGCGGAAAAGGGGGAGTCGGGAAATCAACAGTTGCAGCTAATTTAGCATGTGGGCTAGTGGCAAAAGGATTTAAGGTTGGCTTATTAGATTTAGATATTTATGGCCCATCTCTCCCAACAATACTTGGTTTTAATGGACAGCCAGATTTAACACAAGATCGCAAATTAATTCCATTAGATCGATATGGAATGAAAGTCATGAGCTTTGGGTTTATTAGTGGAAATGATACACCAGCCATTTGGCGTGGTCCACTTGTAGCTAGAATGACTGAACAATTTTTTAATGATGTTATCTGGGGTGAATTGGATTATTTGATTCTTGATTTACCTCCAGGAACGGGAGATGTTCAATTAACATTAACTCAAAAAATCCAAATGACGGGAGCTGTCATGGTTACAACACCTCAAGATATTGCATTGACGGATGTCCGAAAAGGTGCTGATATGTTTGCGAAAGTAAATGTACCCGTACTAGGTGTGGTGGAAAACATGTCTGGATTTACAGTAAATGGGCTAGTAAAAGATACTGATGGGAATCCATCAACTGGTGGAAGTGTACAGATATTTGGAGAAGAAGTTTCCCTGAATGAAAATGGTGAATTTGATTATGTGTTGGATTTATTCAAGCGAGGCGGTGGTAAAAAAGAGAGTGAACGCCTTCAAGTTCCTCTACTGGGTGAAATTCCAATTATACCAGAAATAATTACATCCACAGATTCAGGCGATCCCGTTATTAGGAGTGCGCCAGATTCTCCATCAGGAAAAGCATTTCAAATCGTTGTTAATAATATTTTATCTAACGAAGATAAAATATAATCCGGAACCGAATCGTTTTTCCTACGTTTTAGAGTGAAAATTTGAAGAAAATATAATCAAGTCATGAACTTTGGATAGAGAGAGCGGATGAAGTAACTTCGCCCGCATTTTTCTCGTATCTATGATAGATAAAGATATAAAAAACCTTTTGTCCCTAGGGCAGATCCCTAAACATATTGCCATAATAATGGATGGTAATGGTCGATGGGCTAAAAGCAGGAGATTGCCTCGGTTGGCGGGACATAAAGAAGGCATTAATTCTGTGAGAAAAATCACCCGGATTTGCGGGGAAATTGGTGTAGACGTATTAACGTTGTATACTTTTTCCACAGAAAATTGGTCACGACCAAAGGCTGAGGTTTCTGCACTCATGAAATTGTTATTAAAATCCATCAAAGAAGAAGTGAAAGAATTACACAAAAATAACGTACGATTTACCACGATTGGCGATTTAAGCAAACTCCCTGACAGTACAAGGGATGGGATTGAAAATGGTATTAAAAAAACCGAAAATAATACTGGATTGAATTTAGTATTAGCGTTGAATTATGGGAGTCGTCAAGAAATTCTTAATGCTGTAGAATCTATAGCAAATTGCGTCCAAGATGGTACGTTAGACCCAAAAAATATTGATGAAGAAATATTTACATCTTTTTTGGATACAAGATCATTATCCGACCCAGATTTATTAATCCGCACCAGCGGTGAATTACGTCTAAGTAATTTTTTACTATGGCAATCTGCTTATACAGAATTATACATTACTGAAACCTTTTGGCCTGCATTTCGAGAGGACGCACTTATTGCAGCTATCCAAGAATACCAATCTAGAGAAAGGCGATACGGAACCTTAGATGCGTAAACGACTATACTTTTTAACTATTTTCTTTTTGATGATAAGCGCCATGAGCGCCCAAGGCCAATCTGAAATTCATTTAGATGATGTGCAAGTCTCAGGGAATATTTTAGTTTCAAAAAACACCATTTTATTTACTGCCGGCTTAAGAAAAGATATGACAATTATGCCCAGTGAGTTTCCAAGAGCGATTAAGCGTCTTTGGCAATTGGGCCTCTTTAAAGATATTCAAATACAGTATAATGATGAAACTGAAAGTGGAATATCTATTACAATTGCTGTTGATGAAAATCCTATTCTAGGAGAAATGAAATTCATTGGGAATAAAAAAAT
>JABHUQ010000028.1 GCA_018658715.1 Fidelibacterota bacterium | reverse complement strand
CAGTAGCTATAAACGAAGTGCGGAAATCCCCAACTATAATTTCTCTGGTTTACAATTAACTTCATTCAGCGAATTGAATATTAGAAATATTGGTGAACGGTTGGAGTGGGTGGCTGGTCTAAATCTTTTGACTGATCGATTCTCTCAAGAAAAGATTGACTCAACTTTAAAGGTAGATTACCACCACTTAACTTTAGGTGGTTTTGTGCAAAATACTTGGAATATTTCAGAGAAGCTACACCTGGAGACTGGACTTCGCTTAGATCATCAGAATGAATATGGAATATTTATATTACCACGATTTTCTATGTTGATGAAAGCCAATCAAAAATTAACGTTCAGAGTTGGGGGTGGTATGGGATATAAAATGCCAACTGTTTTCACAGAAGATGCAGAAAAATTAAATTTTAGAAATGTGAGTCCTATTAATAACCATAGGATAACAGCTGAGGAATCTTTCGGTAGCAATTTTGATATTAATTACAGAACCACTTTAACAGATAAATTGATGTTCAGTATTAATTCTTTAATATTTTATACAAATATAGAAAATCCAATCACGCTTGAGCCAATTCTAGGAAAATATGAATTCCTACAATCAAGCAATCAAATTATTTCTCAAGGTGTTGAAACTAACATTAAACTTTCCTATGAACATTTTAAATTATTTATTGGTCATACATTTGCTGATGTGAAACAACATCTTGAGGCGAAAACAGTAAAAATTCCACTAGTTGCTCCTCATCGATTGAATAATGTACTTATATATGAAGTGCATGATAAAATAAGAATTGGTTTAGAAGCATATTATTTTAGTCAGCAGAAATTAAACGATGGCAGAACCGGGAATGCGTATTGGATCTTCGGATTAATGACCGAAAGAATATGGGAAAATTATTCATTATTTATAAACTTTGAAAATTTTACAGATACGCGACAGACAAAGTTCGAAAAGATTTATTCTGGGTCAATTTCCAATCCAATTTTCAATGACATTTATGCGCCAGTTGATGGTTTTGTTATTAATGGAGGAATCAAATTAAGGTTTTAATGTAAATAGAAATTTCTATAATGAACCAAATATATATAATTATTATGACAACTCTTCGATTACTGAAAGGGATATAACTGTAATGTTTGTTCCTTCACATTTAGCATCAGGCTATTTGCTTGGGAAATTGTTCAAAAAATCACCCTGGACTGTGTATCCATTTATGCCAATATTACTTTTTGCATCCGTTTTGCCGGATATTGATGGAATATTTTCAGACACAGTCGCTGGGCATCATTCTATTTTACATACTCCTCTATTTTGGATTATTGTATTTGGTGGTTTGACACTTACGAATATGGTTTTTAAAAATATCCAATTAAAACCCATTTCATTAGGTTTGTTATTAGGTACTCAACTCCATTTATTAACAGATTGGTTTACAGCGCGGACCGTCGGTATTCAATGGCTATTTCCATTTAGCCATAAAGATTACTTTTTATATCCCATTCGACCTGAGTATGGTCAAGGATCTGTGTGGGGTATGATTCAAAATCCATATTTTTCATTTTATATGGAAAATACTTGTTTATTTTGGATCGAAATAGGAGTAATAATGTGTGGCGGTGCGTTGTTTATATATACTTGGATTAATAGAAAAAAATATAATAATACATAACAAAAGGAAATAAATATGAACAAAATAATCATTATTGTACTTACAGGTCTGGTATTAAACTTAATGGCTTGTAGTAGTGAAGAAGCGAAGCATGCTGATGTTGCTTTAAGCAGTATCCAATGTGGTATGTGTGAGAAAACAATCGAATCAGGGATGGGAAAAGTGAATGGCGTCACCAAGTTTGATGTAGATTTAAAAGAAAAAGTAGGACATGTTACCTACAAAGCATCGATAGTAAATCTTGCAGCTATTGAAAAAGCTATTTCTACTCTTGGATACCAAGCCAATAATACAAAAGCTGATCCCACTGCTTACGAAGCGTTACCTGGTTGCTGTAAGATAGGAGGCATGCATTAATCTTAAACCATGTCTTTACAGTAAAAGAGTATGACTTGTCAAGGCTGTGCGGTAAAAATTAGTTTAAATTGTAATAAACAATATATTTTACTGTAGTCCAATGTATGATTAAAGTTCAGAAATGAATTATTCGGCGATTAGCCTGAATGATTCTAAATTAGATAAATATAATTAAAGTAAATTGGCCAATATGAGTACTACCATATTGAAATAACATTAATGAATGAATAAATATAAAAGAAATATAATGAGGGCAACAATGATCAAAATAATTTGGGTAATTACAATCTTCCCTATCATTCTTTCTGCCCATGGTGTTACAACAGGAGATGCCGGTTATATTCAAGAAATCAGTGGAACTCATTTTATCCCATTTATGTATTTAGGTGCAAAACATATGGTAACTGGATATGACCATTTGCTCTTTTTAATTGGAGTCATTTTCTTTCTATATAAATTGAAAGATATTGGAATTTATGTTAGTCTATTTGCATTTGGACATTCATCCACATTATTACTGGGCGTATTTGCTGATATTCATGTAAATGCATATTTAATCGATGCCATCATTGGATTATCTGTTGTTTATAAGGCATTAGATAATTTGGGTGCTTTTCACCAATGGTTTGGCTTTCAGCCTAATACGAAAATATCAACACTAGTATTTGGGCTATTTCATGGATTCGGATTGGCAGCGAAAATCATTGAATTTGAACTTGACGTAAATGGATTATTTGCTAATCTAATTGCTTTTAATCTTGGTGTAGAAATAGGTCAATTATTAGCCTTATCAACCATTCTCATATTGATAAGTTACTGGAGAAAAAAAGGGAGTTTTATTTCTCATGCTTATATTGTAAATGTCATTTTAATGACGTGCGGCTTTATTTTAACTGGAATTCAATTATTTGGATATTTCAACTCTTAATAGGAAATTATATGTTTAATGCTCAAGAACCATCAGAAAATGATCTTCCCACATCTGGACAACTCTTAAAGTCCACAATAATTGCTTTTGGAGTAGCAATAGTTTTATTATTCACCATTATTTTGCCGGCAGAATTTGGCTATGATCCGACTAGCATTGGTGAAACTTTAGGGTTAAAGAAAATGGGGAATATAAAGACTAATCTAAATAAAGAAGCCATTGAAGAAGAAACAATAGGCATGGGTAAAAGTGAACAGAAATTAGAATTGACTAAGAATCATGATCGAATAGCTGTTAAAATAGCACCCAATGAAGCTATTGAGATAAAATTAGAAATGAGAAAAGGAGCGAGTGCTCAATTTCAATGGACAGCCACTGATGGAAGTTTGAATTTCAATCTACATGGTGATGGATACAAGGGAACACATAAATCAATCACATATAAAAAAGGCAAGATGGTTAGTTCTGATAAAGGTAAACTAGTGGCTGAATTTAATGGATATCATGGCTGGTTCTGGCGAAATAGAAATAATGAAACTGTGACAATAAATCTTGAAACAATGGGTGATTATATCCAATTAAAGCGAATACGATAAATAGTTGGAAGTTATGAAATCAAAAGAAGTCTATTTAAAATTTGCAATCGTGTTAGCGATTGTAACGGTTGCGTATAATCTACTAGAAGGATTGGTTGCTGTCTATTTTGGACTAACAGATGAAACATTGGCCTTATTTGGTTTTGGATTAGATTCCTTTGTTGAAGTGATTTCCGGAGTGGGTATTTGGCATATGGTACTACGGATACAAAAAAATGGGAATGATCCCCTTGATAAATTTGAAAAACGTTCATTGAAAATAACTGGTTTTTCTTTTTATCTACTCACCACTGGTCTAGTTATAACATCGTCTTATAATTTATGGATTAATGCTCACCCCGAAACAACATTATGGGGTGTTGTTATTTCAGGATTGTCTTTGGGCGTAATGTGGTGGCTTGTTAGAGAAAAAAGAATTGTAGGTAAAGCACTAAATTCTAATGCTATTCTTGCTGATGCAAATTGCACTAGAGCTTGTATGCAACTATCAGCAGTATTATTAATTTCCAGTATTGGATATGAGCTATTTAACATTGGTAGAATTGATGCTATAGGATCTCTTATTATTTCAGGTCTTGCATTTCGTGAAGGAAAAGAAGCATTTGAAAAAGCGAATAATCCAAATGAGTGTTGTGATAGCTGTTGAGAAATAACTTATATAAGTTGGATGAAAATATTAATGATAAAGGGAATGCTACTTTTAAGTGGCTTAATAATGATTGGATGCGAAAACAATAAAACTAATTACAATATTCAAATTCATGGTGCATTACGTGATATTATGCATAATGGAGTTAGGGAAGGAATAATTCACATAGCGGATGCTGTTAGGGATAATCATATTTATGGTGTAGGTGCTTTAGAAGGATTAGATGGTGAAATCCTTTTATGGGATTCTAAGGTAATACTTACTCGAGCCGACAAACAGGGAGAAGTAACCGTCTCAAATAATGCAGAAAATGAGAAGGGTCTATTATTAGTTACTGCCAAAATTGATGAATGGATTGAGATTCCGTTTAATGGTAAAAAAATAGGCAAATCATTAGATGATTATATTTATGAAATGGCAAACAATAATAATATCAAGCTAGAAGAACCGTTTCCATTTATATTAGAAGGTATTTTTTCTAAAGTAAAATGGCATATTATTAGTGATCCAGGTTTAGATGGATCTCATAATGATCACATGAATAAATCTTGGAATCAAACCGATGAAAAGACAGAAGCTAAAATATTAGGATTTTATTCCACAAAACATCATGCTATATTTACACACCATACTACAAATTCACATATGCATTATTATGATGAAAATACGGGCCTTTCAGGTCACGTGGATGATCTTATTTTAAGCGAATACACCGTTTTAAAGCTTCCTAAATAAATTCTTGGGATTTTCTTGGCTTTTAGTAAATTCCATTGTAATCCGATGAAACATTCTATCATAAAATTCATATCTAGAATACTAATTAGTCTTCTACTTCTGGGAATAGTGCCTATCCCTGGCGCAACTGGACACACGTCAACTGTATTAGCCCAGTCTAAGAAAAAGAAGAAGAAAAAGAAAAAATCTTCTTCCAAAAAGAAATCTTCAAAGAAGAAAAAATCAGCTAGCAAAAAGAAGAAAAAGTCAGCTAGAAAAAAGAAATCTTCTTCTAAAAAGAAATCTTCAAAGAAGAATAAATCCGCATCTAAACCAACTAATAGTATTAATACAGTTGCAATGGCGGATGAATTATATTCTTTAACAGGTCAATTAGAAGCAAGCAATAAAGAATTAGCTCGTGCAACACGCTATCTTTATACTGATGAGTCTAAGAAAAAAGTTATTGCTATTGAATCTCGTCCATTCTTCAGTACAAAAGAATATGAGTCAGAAGCGCAACGCAATCCAAACAATATTCAAGTACAACGTCGATTAGGGTTGCATTATGAATCAAAGAGAGATTTTGAAAGTGCTAAAGATGTTTATTTGACTCAAATTACTCGATATCCCCAAAACCCTGATGCTCATTATTTTCTTGGAGCACTTTATGCAACTATAGGCGAATATCAAAAAGCACAATGGTCCTTTGATGAAGCATTAGATTTAGATTCGAACCATAAGGCAACCATCGAAACAATGTCCTTGTTTGGGCAAACACAAGAAGAGCGTGCTTTCAGTAAAGGTGTCTTATTAAAATCATCACAAAAAAATCCTGATGGTCCTGCAAATAAATTAAATATTATTCGAGACAGACTAAATCAAGGCAATTATGCAGAAGCTTTGCATTTAGCTCAAGATGCACAGGAAAAATTCCCAACACATAATGGGTTTGTTTTCCTAGCAGGAAAAGCACAGGAAAAAATGGGCAATTACGATGATGCAAAGTCCAACTACCAACGTTCAATTAAATTAAATGCAAAAGAAAAAGAATCTCATGTAGCACTTGCGAATCTATATTTCGAACAAGGGAAATATGTATATGCAGCATTATCTTATAGTGATGTTGTCTATGTCAATCCTGAAGATCAGCATGCTCGTTATATGCAAGGGTTAAGTTATTTTAATGCAAAAGAATGGGGAAGAGCTGCTGCCGCATGGGAAGATTTATTAGTATATGCCCCTAATAATGCACTTGTTAGAAATTTATTACCCCAAACGTATTATGTGTTAGCTGTTGAGAATAATCGTCTAGGAAACCCTGCACTTGGAAGACGATCTTTTCAAAATGCATTATCTGTGAACACGAATTCACATGAGTGGTTGCCTGGCGCTATGGCAACATTGGGAAAATACTATCGTGAGAAAAGAATGTATAAAGAATCATTATCAGCCTATCAAGAAGTATTGGAATTGCGCCCAAATGATGCGAATGGGTATTTAGGTATGGGTGTTACATATTGGAAAATGAATGAAAAACAATTGGCGAAAGCGTCTTGGCAACGTACGCTGGAAATAGACCCAGAAAATAATGAAGCTAAAAGTTGGCTTGTTTTAAGCGCACGTTGATTAGACTTTGATTTATAACTATGTCCAAAGTAATTCTTCTACTTACATTATCAGTAAGTAGTCTTGCATTCTGTCAAACATATTCTGGCGATGATACTCTTAAACTCGGTGTCCAAGCCATGTATAACTATGAATATGACACAGCCATTCATTATACGAATCTGGTTAAGGACCATTATCCAGATAATCCTGGAGCGCCTTTAGTATGGGCCGCAGCTAAATGGATAAAAACGCAGGCAAATTCAACAACAGAAGCAAGTACGGATACATTGGAATTATATATATCAAAAGTAATCCCTATTTATGAATCTATGGTCGAACGTCATTCGGACGATCCTATTTATCAATTATATTTTGGCTCAGCGAAAGGATTGTCAGCCAGAATAAGTTTAGGCGAAAAAAATTGGATACAAACTCTTATACGTGCTTATAGTGGTTTTTCACTAATTGAAGATGCATACAAGCAGAATCCAGATCTAAAAGATGCGTTACTTCCATTTGGAATTGTAGAATATTATGGCGGTATTAGTTCAAGTTTCATTCAGTGGCTTATTGATGTTTATGGCCTAAATCCATCTATCTCAGCTGGGTTAAATAAAATGGAAGAAGCTGCCGAACAAAGCTCTTGGGCATGGATAGAAGCAAAAGGTATTTTATCATTTTTATATTTATGGGTTGAAAACCAACCTTCATGGGCTTTAAAGCACACCACAGATTTGGTTGAAGCATTTCCAAATAATTATTACTTTTATCTCCTACATTTGGAAAGTGTAATCCGGACGGGGAATAAAAATGAATCAATATTTATTCTTTCTAAAAATAAGCAAATGGAATCAGTGCTAACCCCAAGACAATTATCTTGGTATAAACCCTATGCTTTATATGAAAAGGCCCTATTTGAGTATGAATTTGGCGATTTGGATACATCCTTAGAGTATGCTTTAATGGTTACTAATGATTACGATGCAGAATTAGATATCATTTTAGGAAATGCCCTATTGCATGCAGGGAAAATATATGATTTGAAGAATAGGCGGAATGAAGCGATTTCTTTCTATAACACATGTATAGAATTGAATAATTTCTCTGCATCAATGAGTATTGCTAAAAAATATATACAAACACCTTTCACTCGATAATATGCAAAAGTATTCCAATAATATGTTCCATTATTCGCGTTTTGACACATGTGAAGTCAAAATTGGAGAAATTGGGTTAGGTGGAAATAACCCAATTCGAATTCAATCCATGACAACTACGGATACAATGGATACGGATGAATCGATTGCTCAATCTATTCGCATGATTGAAGCAGGTGCAGAATTAGTACGACTAACAGCTCCAAGCATAAAAGAAGCAGAAAATTTGAAATATATTAAGAAGGGTATTAGAGATTTAGGATTTTCTACACCCATTATTGCTGATATTCATTTCACACCTAACGCTGCTTTAATTGCGGCGGAAATTGTGGAAAAAGTAAGAATAAATCCTGGGAATTATGCAGATCGAAAACAATTTCAAAAGATTGAGTACACTGATCAATCCTACACCGAAGAATTAGAGCGTATTCGAGAACGGTTTTTACCTTTAATTCGAATTTGTAAAACGAATGGAACTGCACTTCGAATTGGGACGAATCATGGTTCATTATCAGATAGAATTTTGAGTCGTTATGGAGACACTCCTTTAGGGATGGTAGAATCTGCCTTGGAATTTACACGTATGTGTATAGATGAAAATTTTCACAATATTGTTTTTTCCATGAAAGCAAGCAACACACATATAATGATTCAAGCGTATCGATTATTAGTTTCGAAAATGATGGGGAATGGCATGAATTACCCTTTACATTTAGGAGTAACAGAAGCAGGCGAAGGGGAAGATGGTCGTATTAAATCTTCTGTTGGTATTGGAACTTTATTAGCTGATGGGCTGGGTGATACAATTCGTGTTTCTTTAACAGAAGAACCAGAAAATGAATTACCTGTAGCCAGATTATTAGTGAATCGATTTGATTCTTTGAAAAGTAATATACGTGGCGATAGTACAAAAATTATTCTTCCATATGATCCATTTTTTCATCAGCGTAGAGAATCGAAAACCATATTAAATATTGGCGGAAGCCAGGTACCTGTTGTTATGTCAGATTTATCGAAGATCCCTAATATATCCTATGAGACATTAAACAAAATTGGACTTCAATATAATTCCACAATTGACAAATGGACACTTTCAGACACAGTTCCAGATTATCTATATTTAGGAGAGCAAACTATTTCAATTGATTTACCTGATACAATTGGAATTATTCAAGATAAGAATCATGCTGGAAACCATAAATACATTTATCCAATGTTTAATTCTATATCAGATTTAAATGCTTCATTTCATCCTGATTTGAATTTCCTGAAAATTAATTCAGATTGCAATCTAACAGGATTAGCAGACTTATCTATTCCAACCGTTCTCGTAATTCAGACTGGCTCTGAGCAAATATTGATTAAACTTAGAGAAATTGGAATAAAATTAATGAAATATAATCTTCAAATTCCGATTATTTATTCTATTGACTCTTCTGAATTAACTCCTGATGAGTTACAATGTTATTTATCTACTGATTTTGGCGGACTTTTCATTGATGGCTTTGGAGATGGTATTATGACGTTTGGCGATAAACGTATTAAACATATAAATCAGACATTATTTGGTTTACTTCAAGCAGCTCGCGTTCGTATTTCAAAAACTGAATATATTTCATGTCCATCGTGCGGAAGAACATTATTTGACCTACAATCTGTTACAGCGAACATTAGAGAGAGAACTTCCCATCTTAAAGGTGTTAAAATTGGAATCATGGGATGTATTGTGAATGGACCTGGAGAAATGGCTGATGCCGATTATGGCTATGTAGGTACTGGAAAAGAAAAGATTAGCCTTTATAAAGGCCAAGATATTATCAAAGCCAATTTACAATCAGGAGAAGCGGTCGATTCTCTAATTCAACTCATAAAGGATAACGGTGATTGGGTCGATCCACCTTCTTGAAACACATATTGTTCAAATTCATTGAAAGATGTATGTTTAGGGCAAGTTTATCTTCGTAATTAAGACAATCTTAAGAAAGGCATTAGCATGAAAAGATTTATTCTATTATTCTTCATCATATTCGTTGGAGTACAGGCACAGGCAGATGATCCACCATTATCACCAGCTGTAGCTTATTGGAAAGCCTTAACAATAGAAGAAAAAGAAATGTTTTTATTTTCATATTTAGTGCAGGTATACGAGACGGATACTCAATTAAAAACTGAAGTAGGATATGGTGGAGTTTCTAAATGGTATTATGATAATCGCGCAGAATTAGCATATGGAATATTTGATAAACTTGAATCAATAGACTTAAAACAATTTGTGAAGTGGATAGATGAATATTACTCACACGGGGAATTTGCGAATAAGCCATTTTATGAAGCATTAGAATTTGCTTATCGTTTTCAACAAGCTTCTGGTGAAACATTGTGGGAAAAATATGAAAACCTTAAATACGGAAAGATTAAGCCTGGTAATCAATAATTATGTCATTTTATAGACCGGACTTTATACAGTCTTGGCTTGAATTATATCGAAAAGGTGGATTTAATAATCTGCTAAAAGAAAAAGGGATTAAAGTCCTCCTACTATTTACGCTATTTTATTTAATACGTGATTCTATTATTTATATTATAATTCCGTATTTTGCATTTGATTCCTTCCGTGGTTGTTTTTAATGTTAGCAAAAGTACTCAGCAGTGCTATTCTTGGTATTGATGCGTATGTCGTAGAAGTAGAGTGCCATCTAACAGGATCTAAATTACCCAAATTTATAACTGTTGGATTACCCGAAGGTGCAGTACGGGAAAGTAAAGAACGTGTTATGGCTGCTATACGAAATACTGGCTATTCTTTTCCCATGAAACATATTACTGTAAATCTTGCGCCTGCTGACATTCGCAAAGAAGGATCTGCATTTGATTTACCCATTGCTGTGGGCTTATTGGCTGCTACTGGTGATATTGTGCCTACTTATTTAGATAAATTACTTTTATTAGGAGAATTAGCTTTAGATGGAACTTTAAGACCTATTAAAGGAGCACTCCCCGTAGCAATTTGTGCAAAAGAAAAAGATATTAAAGGGTTAATTCTTCCAACAGAAAATGCCCAAGAAGCGAGTGTGGTGGATGGTGTAAAGGTTGCTGGTGCCGATTCATTATCTGAAGTTATTGATATTTTAAATGGCCAAATTGAAAAAGATATTCAATCCATTGATTTAACTACCTATTTTAATAAACAAAAGAAGCAAGCGTTGGATTTTTCAGATGTAAAAGGGCAAGAACAAGTGAAACGGGCTTTAGAAGTGGCTGCTGCTGGTGGACACAATGTTATAATGGTTGGTCCACCTGGAAGTGGCAAAACAATGCTTTCAAAAAGGCTACCAACAATATTACCCGATTTGACTCTTCAGGAAGCCCTTGAAACGACGAAAATACATTCTGTTTCTGGAGTTATGCCAGATGGCATTGGGTTAATTGGTGTACGCCCATTCAGGTCGCCACATCATACAATATCAGATGCTGGATTAATTGGTGGGGGAGCCGTTCCTCGACCAGGCGAAGTGAGTTTAGCCCATCATGGTGTTCTTTTTCTAGACGAATTACCTGAGTTTAAAAAAAATGTATTAGAAGTATTACGCCAGCCATTAGAATCAGGTGATGTAACCATTGCTCGCGCTGCTATGTCATTAAATTATCCAGCTAGGTTTATGTTAGTTGCATCTATGAATCCGTGTCCATGCGGTTTTGCAACTGATCCTAATAATGATTGTACCTGTAATTCTCAAATGATTCAAAAATATATGAGTCGCATTTCAGGACCATTGATGGATCGAATTGATATACATATCGATGTTCCTGCAGTACAATTCTCAGAATTAAGTGAAAAAGAACCAGGTGAATCATCGGATAATATTAGAGGGCGAGTCCAAGAAGCTCGAGAGATTCAGATCGAAAGATTTAAAGATGTAAATGATTTATATGCAAATGCTCAAATGGAAACAAAACAATTAAAAGATTATTGTCAGTTAGATAAAAAATCTAATATTCTTTTGAAAACAGCTATGGAAAAATTAGGCTTATCCGCTCGAGCATATGATCGTATTTTAAAAGTATCTAGAACTATTGCTGATATGAGTGGAGAGAAATCAATTACATCCATTCAAATTAGTGAAGCAATCCAATATCGAAGTTTAGATCGCCAATTGTGGTTGGGATAAAATCAAATGCATAAACAAAAATATCAGCGCACAGATTTCGACTTTTGGACAACTATTGAGACTCGATGGAGAGATTTAGATGCATTAAGACATATAAATCATTCTACATATTTGACTTATATGGAAGATGCACGAATCGCCTTTTATCAAGAGATGGGAATGGTAGAAGATAGGTGGGATGAAAATGTAGCTACCATATTGGGTGGAATGTCAATTTCATGGATAAAACAAGTAAAACATCCATCATCCCTAGAGATAGGGCAAAGGATGTCTAGGATAGGATCAACTAGCTTTGATTTATTAACTGGCATTTATATACAAAATGAATCTGATCCAGTATGCGTTGCTAACTTCAAGCTGGTAGCATTTGATTATACTCGAAATAAATCTGCTCCTGTGCCATCTATATTTCATGTTTGGCATAATCCAATAAAATAATGACTTCTATCTCAACAGGACTTGTAGATCGTCTCGCTTATTCTCGTGACGCTAGTATTTATAGAATTATTCCGCAAGGTGTTATTTGGCCAAAAAAAGAACAAGATATTGTTGAATTATTATCTTTCGCTAAAAATAATCAGACTTCAATTACTTTTCGGACAGGAGGAACATCTTTATCGGGTCAATCCGTCACAGATGGTATTATTGCTGACGTATCTAGGCATTGGCAGAAAAGTAACATTTTAAATAATGGTAAAGCCATACAATTGCAACCTGGGGTTATTGGTTCTCGTGCGAATCTAATGTTAAAATCATCTTGCATGAAAATTGGTCCTGACCCAGCATCTATTAATTCTGCTATGATTGGTGGCATTGTGAATAATAATTCTTCTGGGATGGCATGTGGGACAGAATTCAATTCATATCATACTCTAAAATCTCTCCGATTCATATTAGCGAATGGGCATATTTACAATTCTGATCAAACTGAAGATAGAGCCCGATTTTTAGAAATTGAATCAAGCCTAGCATCTGGATTGAGTAGGTTAAAGGAATTCATTAACAATAAACCGCATCTTGTCGAGAAGATTCGGTCAAAATATCGTATAAAAAATACCATGGGTTATAGTTTGAATGCTTTTCTAGATTTTGATCACCCAATGGATATTTTTTCTCATTTAATAGTTGGATCTGAAGGAACTTTAGCTTTTTTATCAGAAGTCATTCTAAATACTGTTCCTGATCCACCTCAAAAATCTACAGGATTATTTTTATTTGAGAATACTGTTCATGCTTGTGATCTGGTACCTCACTTGGCTGAATTAGGTGTTTCTAGTTTAGAGTATATGGATTATGCATCTTTATTAACATCAACATACTTAAAAAATCCACCAATCCAAAAAACAAATATTCCTGAAAATAGCGCCGGCCTTCTCATTGAATATGAGGATAATCATTTGGAGCAATTGCATGATAAAGTGGGACATGTTTCTCATTTTATTCATTCTGCTTCGGGATATTTGTCTGGCCATTTTATTGAAAATGATTTAGAAAGACAGAAACTTTGGAATTTACGAAAAGGATTATATCCAACAGTAGGGGCCATTAGACGTTCTGGTACTAGTGTTATTACAGAAGATATTGCTGTTGATTCTAGTCAACTTGGAAACGCAGTTATGGGGTTGCTTGATATTTTTAATAATACAAATACTCAAGATGCAGTTACATTTGGTCATGCAAAGGATGGAAATATTCATTTTGTCGCATCTATTAACTTAGAAGATCAAAAATCTATCGATCAATATGAGCAACTCATTGATGAAATGGCAGAATTAACAATTGGAAAACTCAATGGGTCCCTAAAAGCAGAACATGGCACAGGCCGCAATATGGCTCCCTTTGTAGAAATCGAATGGGGACATGAATTATACGATATTATGAAAGAAGTAAAATCACTTTCGGATCCACATAATATTTTAAATACAGGCGTATTAATTAATTCTGATAAGAAACAACATTTAAGCAATTTAAAGAAACTACCTAAAGTAAACGATGAAATAGATTTATGTGTAGAATGTGGCTTTTGCGAGAAAATATGTCCATCAAATGGTATATCATTAACGCCTAGGCAACGTATCATAATAGCTAGGGAATTAGTTGAATTAAATGAATCAGAAAAAATGAAAATTTCAAAGGAATTACAATATTTTCTAGAAGATACGTGCGCTGTAGATGGTTTATGTGAAACAGCCTGTCCGGTGAATATAAATACGGGTGCTTATATCAAAGAATTACGCCAAATATCTGCAAAGGATTCATCATTGGAGTCTTCCTGGATTGTAGAGCATTTTTCCTTTTTAACTTCATTAATTAAGTTGGGACTTAAAATAGTCCATAATTTTTCAAAAATATCACCAACTTTATTGTCAAAAATTTCAAAAATATTAAATTCAATCTCCAATAGGAGAATTCCAATATGGTCGAAGGAAATTTCTCAAACAATTCAATTTCATCATTCCACTGAAACTAAAAATGCTGATTATATACTATTCTCAAGTTGTGCAAATCGTATCTTATCGCCTGATGGGGGAAAAGCGTCTCTTTCTCAACATATGATAGATATTGGTAAGTATTGCGATTTATCTTTAGCGTTACCTGAAAACATTAAGGATTTATGCTGTGGAATGCTATTTTACTCTCGTGGTCAGATAAATCGAGCGCAATTATCGTTAGAAAAAACAGTAAATGCTCTATATGAATCTTCAAAGAATGGGGAATTGCCTATTATTGTCGATATGTCACCCTGTACTTACCATATAATATCCCAAGAAAATAATCTTTCAGCAAGAGTGAAGGACAAGTGGAATTCATTGAAAATCATTGATTCTGTGTCATTTTTACATGAATTAATTCAATCTAATCCTATTCAAAAACTAGATCAACGAATTGCTATTCATCCAACGTGCTCAAATTCGAAATTGTCTTTAAATGATAAAATGATGAACATAGCTCAATTATGTTCAACTACCGTACTCAAAGCAGATGAAGATCATTGTTGTGGAATGGCTGGCGACAGAGGATTGAGATTTCCAGAATTAACCCATAATGCTACAAAGTATGAAGTATCTGAATTGTGTGACTATGGTGTTTTCGACAAAGGCTATTCATCAGGAAGAACTTGCGAAATCGGTATGGGAAATTCTACAGGGAAGCCGTATTTTCATATTGCTCTCTTAGTAAAGGAAGCTCTTGAGAAGAAAATTTCAACATAGTAATATCAGTAAAACAATAGCATTGGAGGTATTATATGCAAATTTTTAAATATTTATTTATTTCCGTCACGATTATTTCGGGGTTTGTACAAGCTGAAACAGTTGCTCGAGTCATGAAAATGTCGGGTGATGTATTATTCAAACGATTAGGTCAAACATCCTTTAGTGAAAAAGCATCTTTAGGTGCAGAAGTCAATAATGGGGATGCTATTAAAGTTGGTGAGCAGGGGTTTGCGGCGATTATTTATCTCGATAGTAAATCCATTATTAAATTAAAACCAAATACGCAATTTGAAATTATGGATACCCGAAGTACTCGTTCTATAAATATAGAATTTGGAACGATTTTAAATGAAGTTCAAAAATCTGTTTCAGGGAGAACATTTCGTGTGGAAACACCTGTAAGTGTGGCATCCGTAAAAGGAACTGAATTTGCATGTATTGTTGACCCATCTGGTGTGGACCAATTCGTTGGTCGGGAAGGGTTATTTGACGTCATGAATAAAGCTACTGGACAAACAGTAAGTGTAGCAGCAGGGCAAAAGGCAATTTCTGATAATGCAGGAAACGTAATGCAAGCTCCCGCAAGTCCTACTGATTATCCTTCTGATCCCGAAACGGATATTCCAATAGAAGAAGAACCTCCATCAGAAAGAGAAGATGAACCGGAAACTGAATCTCCTGAAGAAACACAAGAACCTATTGAGCAACAAGAAAGTGCTCCAGGTACTGAAGAACCATCTGAACCAGAATCGTCTGATGAGCCTGAAAGTGAAACAACTGAACCTGAACCGGAAGTAGATTCCGGGGCAGAGTCACCTGGCTCAGAATCTGGTACTCCTAATGTCCCAAAACCATCAAAACCATTTGGTATGGGATTAGGAATTGGGTCAGCAACTGTCGACGGCATTTTATATAATCAATTAGCATTACGACCCGAAATCAATATTGGGAAAATTGGCGTTGGGCTTGATCTTGTAGTATATATTGACAATAATGGCAATGTGCGAGAAGATGAATGGGGCAAGTTGGCAGAAGATCCAAGCATGATTTTAGATAAAATAATGTTCATTCGTTATGGAAGTGTGCAAGATCCATTTTGGTTAAAATGGGGGGCATTAGAAAATTTGACTCTTGGATATGGTGGCCTTGTGCAAGGATATTCAAATATGATGGAATATCCATCCATTAAGAAAACAGGTATTCAAACAGGCTTTAATTTTGGTCCTGTTGGGGGTGAATTATTTATGGCAAATATTAAAGAATTTTCTCGTGGTGGAACGCTTATTGGGTTTAGATCAACTTACACAGTATCTGAGAATTTTCCATTAACCTTGGGTGTAAGTTACGTAAGGGATGTGAATCAATTTTCTGGTTTAAAAGATAAAGATGATGATTATATTCCAGATATTTTTGACGATTTCCCTGAAGATAATTTATTTTCTAAAGATACAGACGGGGATGGAATTGCTGATAATGATACGTTAGAATTAGATGTTGATGGAGATGGATTAACCGACTGGATTTATCCAGGAATGGTTGAAGGGATCGATGATACGGTTCAGTTAGATCAAAATATCACTTTAAAAATTGATCCATTTAGTTTAGAAAATAATAAATCAAATGGTAATGGATTTAGTGTAGATATTGGATATCCAGTATTTAATAATAAATTATTTTCTTTTGATATTTATTCAGAATTCAATTCATTATCATTTCCGGAAGTGATTTCTACTGATTTAGATACATTCCGTATTGAAAGAAGTGGAACGGGAATTACGGTACCTGGAATTAAAACACGGTTAGCTTTTATTAATCTATCCTTAGAATATAGAATGATTTCTGGTTCTTACGTGCCACAATTCTTTGACCAAGGCTATGACTTAAATCGTGTATCAACATTCACTATTGGTGATTCAACAGTTGTTAAAACAAAAGATATGCTTGTATTTGAAAATATGGATAATTCCAATACAAGTACGGGATATTTCGGATCAGCTTCATTTAATATTTTCAATGTTGTTGATTTTGTCGCTTCTTATGCAAATATGAAGGCGGATACCGTAGAAATAAAAAGTTTTAGTGCTTATTTAAATTTAAATACGGAGAATATTCCTAAATTGAGTATGGCAACCGCCTACTATCAGCGAAATAATGATGAAAATCCATTCGATTTTGAAAATCCGTCCGTAAATACGGTTATGGGATATAAAGTAGGATATGAATTAAGCAAAGGCGTCAGCTTAATTTGGGACTTTAAGCAATATTATCAAGATATCGGGAACGGTCTTGAGCCTATCCAGCAAACAACCATAGAGACGGCATTTAGCTTTTAAGTTTTTTTGATAAAATACGCTAATATTGCACTTTTTTGGGTTGGACTACTAGCCGCTCAAAATCAAGTAACCATATTGAGCCCGAAGATTGGTTCCGTCATAGATATTGATGAAAATGAATTTTATGGAATTTTTCCAAATACGCGTGGTTTCGAATCTGCTCAAATTTACATGGCTGATGGACATGTTTATGAAGCACGGATTGCCCAAAGTAAACAAGGGAAAATATTTACTACATCAAAATTTATTCCTATGGAAGAGTATGCGAAACTTCAAGTATCTGTAAATAGTCAACCTGAATTAACAGAAGAAAGAAGAAAACTTATTAGGGAAAATTTATTTTATCTACGTGTTCCAGCAATACTGGAAGAAATAGAAAAACCGCAGTATGTAAAACTCAAAGTTGTTGGTGGTAAAAATATTAAAGGAACATTAGTCAAGTTTCAAAATGACACGGTTCATGTCCAAACAGCGATAAAAATGCTAAACTTAGACATTCATGAATTGGAAAGTATTTCATATAGACTTTCAACCGCTGATGTTTTAGTTTTGAAACCTATTATACGATATGTTAGTACTATCATCGGTCTAGGGTTTGGCGAATATTGGAATGAACAACGAAATCCAGAACTTGATCAAAGATGGTATTATAGATTTTTTGGAATAACTGGAGGGCTCATTGTTAGTGGAGAAATATATGATGCAATAGCCACAATGATCAGTCCAACAGAAACATTTGCATTAACAGAATCTGAATTCAATAAGAATTAATAAAAGGAGGCGAAATGCCAGAAAAAAACACTGATCAACCACAAGTTGATCCACAAAAAAAAATGCTAGTGTCTAAATTTGGTGACTTAATGGAAAAAGTTGGGGATGGCTATGGCGGGCCATTGCAAACGGAACTCATTAATCGTCTTGAACAAACAATTGCTGATTTTCATGATGAAGTCACAGAAATGATTGATACGTTAAAAGATAATTCTGAAAGACGTCATGAAAAATTAAAAGAAATATGGAACCAAGATGAATCTGAAATAGCAGATGAACCTGCATCCGTAGAAGAGTCTTCACCCGAAGCCCCTGCTGATGGATCGCCACAAGAAATGAGCGCATGGGAAAAAAGACTAGAAACCTTGGAAGGAGATGGAGATTCTAAAGATGAAAAGTCTGATGCAGCCAAGAAACCGGAGAAAAAGAAGAAAAAGAAAGGTTTATTTGGGCGAAAGAAAAAGTAAACCGAAATTTGGGGGTGAATAAACACCCCCTTTTTTTATTACTTCTTACGATACATTTGATTCTGATCAGTATTTCTGCTCAGAATTATGAATCTATAATAAAAGAGTACACGCACCTCAATAAACGAGTTTTTAATTATACTAAAATTGATTTTATTACATCTGAAGGTGAATTCAATGAAGCAATTTGCACTCTTATCATTCCTGAATTCAAAGAAGATAGTCCCCCATATGTAGCTATTTACTATAAACGTGACCAATCTGAATGGTTTACTGAGTCACTATATAGAAAACGTCTTAGATTTAGCTTTAAGGATGGAGTTATAAAACTTGATCGGTCAAATTTTTGGGATTGGTTTGAATTAGCCGAAATAAAAATAGTTGTCATATATTAAATTCTTGAGAAGAATCCAATAACATTAAACCTAATAAAACCCTAAATTACTCGTCTTATTTGAGTATCTATTTACAACATAAATTAGATAGGTTTGGAGAGAAAATTGAAAATATTGGCCGTGCTAGATGGGGAGTCAGCGGTGCCCTGTAACTTGCAATCCGCTTTAGCAAGATTGATGTTAATGGACGGCTTTTGCTGAATTGATAGGAAAAATCAAGTGGTAATGAAGTTTCAATCTATTGCAATGGTCCGGTTATAAACTCCGTCAGGCCCGGAAGGGAGCAGCGGTAAGTAATTCTAATCATGTGCTGATAGAACCTGAGATGGAGCAAACTAATTTTCACCTTTCTTTGACCAGAGAAGTCAACTATTAATGCGCGGCCAAAAATAAAAAATATATGACATACAAAGTATTATCACTTAAATGGCGACCTCAATCGTTCAAGGATGTTGTTGGGCAAGATCATGTTGTTCGGACACTTGAGAATGCTTTTAAAAAGAATCGTATTGCCCAAGGATATATTTTTACTGGTCCTCGTGGAGTAGGGAAAACGACAACAGCTCGTATTGTAGCTATGGCTTTAAATGCACCAGGTGGAGCAAATGCAGATTTTGACCCCAATTCTTATCAAGCTACAGAAATATCTAATGGTCGAGCATTAGATGTATTAGAAATTGATGGGGCATCTAATCGTGGTATAGAAGAAATTCGCAATCTACGTGAACAAATAAAGTTTGCACCTATGAATAGTAATTATAAAGTTATTATAATAGACGAAGTTCATATGTTAACAACTCCAGCATTTAATGCATTATTACGTACACTGGAGGAACCACCTCCTCATGGGAAATTCATTTTCTGTACAACAGATATTCATAAGGTTCCTGCTACAATTATTTCCAGATGCCAAAGATTCGATTTTAATCGAATATCTCAAAATGTTATATCAGATCGTCTTTCTTACATACTAAAAAAAGAAAATGCGAATTATGATCATGAATCTTTAAGTGCTGTCTCTCGAAAAGCTGATGGAAGTATGAGAGATGCTTTAAGTTTGATGGACCAAGTGATGGCTTTCTGTGGTGATTCTATTGATTATGAACAAGTTGTTAAATCTCTTGGACTCATCTCCCATGATTTATATTTTGAATTCACTGATGCTATTAAGAATAAAAATACTATTTCAGCAATTAATGTTATTAAAAAACTTTCAAGTGTCGGTGTTCCAGCCGTAGAAATTATTATGGGAATAAATGAACATATTCGCTATCTATTATATGCTGGTGTTGAAGGTGGACATTCTTTATTAGATATGAATGATGAATTAGCAGAAAAATATGTAAATGCATCATGTCATTGGGATAGGATGGACCTTTTACAAATTGGGCAAGTCCTAAGTGACTTATCCAGTACTATTCGCCGTTCAGATAATCCATATTTAATATTAGAAATGACTGTTCTTAAACTATTGGAAATGGATGCGTCTGTTCATATTAATGAATTATTGCAACAAATTAAAACTCCTGGAGTTGTTTTCCCTAAACCTGTTTCTTCTGAAAAAATTCCAATACCAAGAATTTCAGAGAAACCAACAGAAAAAGTAAAACCAGAAGAACAAAAGGTGAAAAAAATACAACCTTCGGCAAAAAAGAAGATTATGCATGAAGATTCAGATAGTAGATCTGATAAAATAGATGAAAAAGAAAATTTAGACAGAGAAAATTCCAAAAAAGTTGCTGAAGAACAGGAGAAAGAAAATACATCAATTAACTATTCATTAGATGATATATCAAATAATTGGCCCACCATATTAACTCACATTACTGAGCTAAGGCCTTCTATTGGTACTATATTGGATAACAGCAAACCGGTTCAATTGAATAATGATTTTGTGCAAATTCAACTATCTGGACAATCATCCTTTAGCATTAAAATGCTTGAGAGACATCTTCAGTGGATGGAAAATGAAATAGTTCAAAATACATCACTCTCACTCAAATTAAAATTCTCACAAGAAGAAAATGACACAATAAAAGCAGATACAAATGGGAAAAAGAATGAATCTCATGGAAATCAGGAAGATCATTCTGAAACAGTAAACAAAATTATCGAATTGTTCGATGGTGAAATATTAAGGAATTAAAATATGTTTAAAGGCAATATGGGCAATTTGATGAAACAAGCTCGTGATATGCAAAAAAAAATGGCTACAGTACAAGACGAATTGAAAAATTTAATTGTTGAAGAAAGTGCCGGTAATGGTATGGTTACAATAAAAATATCAGGTGATCAAGAATTAAAGGAATTAATCTTAGATCCTGAGTTGTTAATTGAAGATAAAGATTTAATTGAAGATTTAATTTTAACAGCTCTTAATAAAGGAATCGCAAAATCTAAGGATATTTCTTCTCAAAAGATGAATGCTGTTACAGGTGGCATGATGTCGGGATTAAATCTACCAACATAAATGGGTTTTCTTCCACAATCAGCAATTCGGCTTATTGATGAATTATCACGATTGCCGGGTATAGGCAGAAAAACAGCCCAACGGTTAGCTTTTCATCTTTTA
Source organism: Fidelibacterota bacterium (assembly GCA_018658715.1). GTDB lineage: Bacteria > Fidelibacterota > Marinisomatia > Marinisomatales > UBA1611 > JABHGY01. Next base: position 94,445 of record JABHUQ010000028.1, on the reverse strand, counting down.
AACACGGATGATGAATCGGTAGCACGTTTAGCGCAGTCCATGTTGAATATGAAATTAAATGTTCATAAATGTTCATTATGCGGTGGAATTACTGAATCTGATCCTTGTTTAATTTGCTTGGATCCAAAAAGAGACAATTCTCTTTTATGTATTGTAGAAGAAGCTCAAGATATTTTTGCCTTTGAGAGAACAAACATTTACCGTGGGAAATACCATGTTTTGGGTGGAGTATTATCTCCTCTAGATGGTATAGGACCTGACGATTTAAACATTGAATCTCTCTTAAGTCGAATTACGCCTGAAATGGAAATTATTCTTGCAATGAATCCCAGTGTAGAAGGTGAAACAACATCCCTTTATCTTGGGAAATTGTTCAATGAATATAATATTCAAGTTACACGATTGGCACGTGGGTTACCTGTGGGCGGTGATTTGGAATATATCGACGAAGCTACACTCATTCGAGCTATGGAAGGAAGAACTGAATTATGACAATTCCTAATATGTTAACCATTTTTAGAATTTTATTAACCCCAGTATTTATACTACTTCTTTTTCATGAAGATCCTACAGCTAAATTCTGGGCGTTAGTTGTATTTATTATTGCATCAATTACAGATGCATATGATGGATATTATGCCCGCAAATACGATCAAGTAACAGAACAAGGAAAATTTCTAGATCCTTTAGCAGATAAAATATTGGTTTCATCAGCATTTATTTCTTTTGCTGTTATTGGCGAGTTGGAGTATTGGATGGTATCACTTATTATTTTCAGAGATTTATTTGTTACTGGACTTCGTATGCTCATGAATCGCCAAGGATTCGAAATGGTAACAAGTAACATTGCAAAAATGAAAACAGGAACACAATTAAGTATTATTATTTTTATCTTAATATATATTGGATTTAAACCTTTGTCATTACAATGGCTTACGCCAGCCATAAAGTTTGTAACTGAATTTCAACTTATATATATCTTATCCTTTTTTGTAACTGCATTTACTGTATTTACAGGATTTGATTATTTATACTCTAACCGTGGCACTATCCAAAGTTTTTTCAAGGATCAGAATGACTAGACAAAATGTTGCATGGTTATTTTCGACTGTATTTAATGTAGGCACTTTACCTAAAGCTCCTGGGACATGGGGAAGTTTAGCTGCATTAATTGGTTGGTTTATATTTATGCAGTGGGGTACACAAGAAGTCTTTTTAATCCTGACAGGGTTTATTTTTTTTGGTGGTGTCATATCATCAGAAATTGTTTCCAAAACGCTAAAAGCAAAAGATCCATCCGTAGTTGTAATTGATGAATGGGTTGGGCAATGGATTGCATTATGGTTTGTGCCTGTAACATTATGCTGGGGATTATTAGCATTTTTTCTTTTTCGGTTATTTGATATTTTTAAACCTGGACCAATAAAATCTATGGAATCATTACCTTCTGGTCTTGGAATTATGATGGATGATGTTGTAGCCGGATTATTTTCTTTATTTATAACGCATTCTCTGATTTATTATATTGGATGAAAGTTTCCCTTCTAACCATTGGGAATGAACTGCTTAAGGGAGCAACAGTTAATACGAATGCTTCTTGGATAGGAAAAATTCTATTTGAAGTGGGTGCAATATTAGATAAACAATTAACTGTACAAGATAATGATAAAGCCATCCAGTCTGCTTTGAATCATCTTTTTCATGATAAACCTAATATAATCATCATTACTGGAGGGTTAGGGCCAACAGCGGATGATATTACTCGCGAAACATTATTTAAGTATTTTGGTGCCAATGCAGTTTTTGATCAAAAATATTGGCATTCATTATCAGACTACTTTCTGAAACGTATTGGGAAACATATTAGTGATAATAATAAATCGCAAGCATTGGTACCTGACAATGGAGATTTAATACCAAACCCTGTTGGAAGTGCTCGTGGATTCATATTTAATAATAATGAGACAAAAATCTTTGCTTTGCCTGGTGTCCCAATGGAAATGAAAAGTATGATGAAAAATACTATTATACCTTGGATTATTAACCAAAGACCTACAAAGCTTAATCAACTGCGTTTCAGAACAACAGGGAAACCAGAATCTTCAATTGCAGAAATTGTCGAACCTATACTTGATCATTATACTTCATGTGATTACGGATTTTTTCCTTCTGCCTATGGTGTTGATATTGTTGTAACTGGAGAAACAAGCCTAGAAGAAATTGATGAGAGAATTTCAAATGTTATTTCAAATATACTCTATACAAAAACAGATAATAATATTGAAGATTTAATCGTCGAAACTCTCACCCAACAACATAAAACATTAGGATTGGCTGAATCTTGTACTGGTGGCTTAATTGGGGATAGGATTACGCGAGTTTCAGGAAGTTCTGAATCTTTTCACGGTGGAATAATATCCTACAGTAATCATGTGAAAGAGAATCAGTTAAACGTAGCCCATGAAACTTTAATAACACATGGGGCCGTTAGTGAAGAAACAGCTAAAGAGATGGCTATAGGAGTTCGTAAAAACCTTGGAACTAGTATCGGGCTATCCAGCACTGGAATCGCAGGCCCATCTGGTGGTACAAAAGAAAAACCTGTAGGATTAGTCTTTATTGGTTATTCTGATAAAAAAATTACTTTTGCGAGAAAATTTCTATTTGGTAAAAATAGAACAATGAATAAGATTCGCTCAAGCCAAGCGGCATTAAATTTAATATACAAAGAATTACTGAAAGAAAATATTACGTGAAAAGAACATTTATTTCCATTCCAATACCAAGTCGTGTATTAGGTATTAAACAAATGTTAGTATCAACTTTTGAAGATCCATCAGAAATTAATTGGGTTAAAAATATCCATTTACATTTAACCTTGAAATTCTTAGGTGACACCAAAGATGAATCTGTTGACAAAATAAATGATATTTTAGCTAAAATCGCAAAAAGTGTCGTACCAGAAAATTTAATGATTGCCAATACAGGTTGTTTTCCCGATTCGGAAAGACCAACCGTTTTATGGATGGGAATTGAAGGAAAAACGGACTATCTAGTGAATCTTGTTAATGCTATTAATTCACAATTGAAATCCATAGGGATTCCATCAGATGAAGATCCCTACACACCACACATAACAATTGCTAGAATTAAATACACGGACAAGAAACCACCCGACGCAAAAATATTTTTACAATCTAAGTATGATGGAATTGCATTGAATATTAATCAGATGCAATTTATTAGTAGTGAATTGTCACAGGATGGACCAATTTATCATATATTGGGCTCTCATTCTTTTGGGGCTTAATCAAAACAGGAGATTTTAAATGGCAGATAAAAGCACGAAAAAAGAAAAAGCTATAGATTTAGCAATAACTCAAATTGATAGACAATTTGGAAAAGGATCATTAATGAAGATGGGGCAGGATAGGCCCATCCTATCTGATAATGTTATTTCAACGGGTTGTTTGTCTCTTGATGTAGCTTTAGGGGTCGGTGGTATTCCAAAAGGACGTATCATTGAAGTGTATGGACCTGAATCTTCAGGGAAAACTACATTAGCCTTACATATTGTCGCAGAAGCACAAAAAGCAGGCGGATATGCTGCATTTATTGACGCAGAACATGCATTAGATCCGGAATATTCTAAAGCTTTAGGCGTTGATGTAGATGAATTATTGATATCACAACCAGATTCAGGAGAAGAGGCACTAGAAATAACAGAAACACTTGTTAGAAGTGGTGCTTTAGATGTAATTGTAGTCGATTCTGTGGCTGCTCTCGTACCACGCGCAGAATTAGAAGGTGATATGGGCGATACTCACGTTGGTCTGCAAGCTCGTCTTATGAGTCAAGCTTTACGAAAATTAACTGGAACGGTCAGTCGATCCAATACAGCTGTTATATTTATTAACCAAATTAGGATGAAAATTGGTGTTATGTTCGGTAATCCAGAAACTACACCTGGTGGTCGTGCTTTAAAATTTTATTCGTCACAGCGTATGGAAATTCGTCGAATAACTACTTTAAAGGATGGTGCAAACCCTGTTGGTAATCGCGTCCGAGTAAAAGTTGTTAAAAATAAGGTAGCTCCACCATTCAAAAATACAGAATTTGATATTATGTTTGGTCAAGGTATTTCAACGGAAGGCGATATTATTGATTTAGCCATTGCAGGAAATATAATTGAAAAAATGGGTGCTTGGTTTAGTTATGGAGATGGTAAAATTGGACAAGGTCGCGAGAATGCAAAAAATTTCTTAAAAGAGAATCCAGACATTATGAATGAAATCATTGAAAAGGTAAAATCATTCATTGGTTTAACAGAAGAATCTGAAAAGTCAAAAGGTGAAAATAAATAATATTCAAAGACAAAACCGCCGAGCGCGATACACAATCACTTTAAATAATGGAAACGTCTTCGGTATATCTGAAGGCGTTTTTATTTCTAGTGGACTAGCAATTGGAGATTCTTTAGAAGATGATATATTGTCTAAACTCCTACAGAGCGAAAATATATCTAAAATTAAAGAATCTGCTTATTCGCTTCTTAGTTATCGGTCAAGAAGTAAACATGAACTAAAAACTCGATTATTAGATAAAGAATATCCCATTAAAGATATTTTACCCGTCTTGAAGGAATTGGAAAATCTGGGCCTAATTAATGACCAATCATTCATAGAGTCCTATGTTAGGGATCAAGTATTTCTGAAAAATGTTGGTCCATATGCAGTAAAATCATCATTAAATAAATTTCGAGTTGATAAAAAACTCGTTGAGACTGCTATTAATAATATATATCAACAATACCCAATTCCTGAATTAATACAATCTTGGTTAGATAAGAAAAAAATAATACCAGACCAAACCCTTGATATAAAAACAAAAACTAAATTGATTAATTTTCTTAAAAGAAAGGGATTTAGTTGGGGTGAAATTGAATCAAAATTATTAGAGAATAACCTTATATGATAATCCCATTCACAAAAGAAGATTTAGAATATTTCGATTATTGCTTAGGCAAAAAAGCAACTCCAAAAGAATTGAATATATTGGAAGAAATTTTGTTTACTGAAAAGCTTAAAAGATATTTTTGTATAAATCGAAATAAATCACAGGAAGGTTTAATTATAAAAAAGAAAGGAATCATTTCTTATACTACAGATGGAAAATTAAATTATAAAAATGATTCATCAATCTTACAATTTTCATGCAATGGACAACAACCATATTGGATCGTTTATTCATTTTTGTTTAAACCTTCTGCTAAGATATTCAAGGATATTCAAGAAACATTAATACATAGACTCAAACCATTTAATATTCAAAAAATAATTTTTGAAATACCTCATAACGCCAAAAGAAGGATGAATGGAGAAATTGAAGTAGAAGCCTTTATAAAAGATGATAATAAAAAATTTGTTTTCAACCCTAATGATCAAATTCTTTCCATTCAGTTACCGAACTCTAAAAAGTCTATATCTAATGAAAAACAATTGGGGCAATTAATTAATATTCTTAAAAGTGACGGGTTACTAACACAGTGTTATTACTCTGATAATAATATCGGTCAATTGGTTTTCAAATTCATACAAAATAAAAATACAGGTCTAACAGTCCATGAGGGTATAATTAAGGTGAGTAAGAAGTATGCTTTTTTAGTCGTTCCCAAGAAATATATAAAAAAGGTCACTGATCATTTTACTGAAAGTAAATACAAAGTAGAATTGTTTGGCCATTTTAATGATGATCCTTACTTACACTATTTTAGGGGAAAATCCACTTTAATTAAACTTCCAAAATCTATGTTTTCCTTACAATCATCATCTACATCTAGGGACATGGCAAAGGAAAATTATAATCTTAAAACCCAGAAAATCCCTACTATCGGTAAAAAAAGATTAAAACAAATATATTCAAAATTTTCTAATCATATAAAGAAGGAAAGAAATAAAACAATAGATTATACATTAAAAAATGAAACTGAAACTATACTAGCAACAACGCATATTTTAAAGCCTTTTACAAACGACTTATACTTAAAATATATTTATACTTTTTTGGGAATACAGGTGTCTAATGCTATTACGCTAAAACATATGTGCATTGATATACTTTTTACTCCAGATTGTAATATAGGTGAATTTCAAAAATTTTTTAAAATAGTTTCTGAAATACTTTTATCATTAAATATAAAATATACTTTTAATATTAAGTTTACAGAATCTATATCAGAAATGCTTATATCTTGTCTAGCAAAGCCAAATACCAACCTTCATAAAAATAATTCACTTTCCAATACAACAAATTATTTCATATCAGTTGTTGGAGTTCTTAAAGGGCAATTAATAAACTCTAAAATAACAGAGTGGTTAGAATTAAATCAATTCAAAAATTCAAAAGCACCGTTACCGCTTATTGAAATAAATTCATACAATGCTATTAAGTATTGCTTGCAAGAAAATATTATTGAAAAGAGTGCACCAATGATAAATGGTGGTTTAGCTATCGCACTAGAAAACTTAATTAAACCAACCAATCATGCATTTGGTGCGAAAGTATTTATCTCTCGTAAAATGAAGCCAATTGAGCTTATTTATGGGGAGCAGTATGGGACATTTTTAGTTATTCTAAATGAGAAGAATTTGATGGAATTTCAACGAATATGTATGAAACATAATGCCCCATGTTCTACGATAGGAAGAGTTATTAATACATCTCAAATCATAATTAACGAGTATATAAATGTCACCCTATAAAGGTATGATCTTTCTTAGGAATTTTCACTGAAACGATATAGTTAATGTACACAATAACTTAAATGCTGGAAGTATAATTATTCTATTGTTAAAGTTGTTTATTAAGTTTTATAATAAATAGTATATTCAACAATAACAGCGGATGGCATCTATAGTTAATTATGTAGATTAGGTTGCAATATATAAATTTTGGGGCAGATTTCACATTGACCTCGGGACAAAGTGAATATCTACCCCTTCCACATACCAAAGGTACCAAACCAGCACCTTCAGCGATAAAATATTTGTTTATTTGATAATATGCAAGAAAATAATAAATATTAAATAATAGCATAAAAATGGAGTACCGAGGGTCGGACTCGAACCGACACGGGATTGCTCCCACTGGTGTTTGAGACCAGCGTGTCTACCAATTCCACCACCCCGGCATATATTATCATTGATGGGGTACCGAAATTACTTGTGTGTTTACGTCGAGTCAATACGAATTCAACCTCATTCTGTGTACTTGAGAAACAAATATGAATAGCCTAAATTATCAATCAATATTAACTCATTAGCTAAAGGGATTATTATGATTGACCATCCAATTTCATCAGTACATTTTCTATTTAACCAAGCAGAAATAAATGGAGATAAGTCTGCGTTCTCATATAAGGACAATCAAATATGGAATGATATATCGTGGAATACTTATAGAGGAGACGTTCATAAAGCTGCAGGATCATTGATATCAATTGGATGCAATTCTGGCGATAAAGTATGTATACTTGGGTTTAATAATTATAATTGGGTGACAATGGATATGGCTGCTATGATGACTGGAGCAATTCCTGCTGGAATTTATGAAACATGTTCAGCTGAAGAAATTTCTTATATCCTAAACCACTCTGAGGCAAAAGTACTTCTTATTGAAGATACTGAGCAATGGCAAAAGATTAATGAAATACGGAATGACCTGAAATTTTTAGAAAAAGTGATACTTATGGAAGGATGTGATGAAATAACTGACGATTTAGTTATTGATTGGAAATCTTTTATGAATTTATCTAACGAGGATAATAGGAAGGCCGCCTTCGTATCTATGGGAAAATTACAAAAAGATGATGTTGCCACATTTATTTATACTTCTGGCACAACAGGCCCACCAAAAGCTGTTATGTTATCAAATGAAAATATGACCTGGACTGCAAAACAGGCAATAGATCTCATCAGTCTATCTCCAGATGACACGAGTTTATCTTATTTACCATTATCTCATATTGCAGAACAAATGTTTACCCTTCATGCGCCAGCAATTTCAGGGTGGAAAGTATATTTTGCTACAGGGCGTTTAGATGTGTTAACCAATTTAAAAGAAGTAAATCCGAGTATATTATTTGGCGTTCCAAGAGTTTGGGAAAAATTCTATTCTGGCATTAAAGAAAAAGTAGATTCAGCTACTGGTCTTAAAGCTAAGATTATGTCATTTGCAATGAAAAAAGGTTTAGCAGCTAACCTCGCTAAATTCAAAGGTGAAACAAATGAAGGTTTTGGTTATAGATTAGCAAACAAATTAGTCTATTCAAAAGTAAAGGATGCTGTTGGATTATCAAATTTGCGTTTTGCTTTCTCAGGCGCTGCACCTATCAATGCCAATATTCTAACATTTTTTGCGAGTTTAGATATACCAATTTTAGAAATATACGGACAATCAGAAGGAAGTGGCCCTACAACTTTTAATTGCCCAGACTCGACTAAGTTGGGTTCTACTGGTCCTGCATATCCAGATACTGAAGTAAAACTCGCCAAGGATGGTGAAATATTACTTAAAGGTAGGAATGTATTTAAAGGATATTACAAAGATAAAGATGCGACTGATGAATGTTTAATAGATGGTTGGCTCTATTCTGGTGATCTCGGAAAATTTGATGAAGATGGCTACCTATACATTACTGGTCGAAAGAAAGAAATTATTGTCACATCTGGTGGAAAGAATATTGCCCCTGCTGGAATTGAAGAGCAATTAAAAAGTATTCCAATTGTGTCGCAAGCTGTTATTATTGGAGATCAAAGAAACTATGTAACAGCCTTAATTACGTTAGATGCTGGATACTTACTTAGAGAGAAATTAGGTGTTGATATTACTGGAATTCCGCCAACTGAATTAATTGCCGAATTTGAAAATCATAATCGTTCTTATTCAGAATTTTGCTCTGACGCAGAAGTAATTCAAGAAGTTCAAAATGGTGTAGACGATGTAAATAAACTTTTTGCGCGTGTAGAGAATGTTAGAAAATTCACTGTTTTGCCTCGTGATTTCACTATAGCGGATAATGAACTAACGCCAACCTTTAAAATAAAAAGAAAAAAAGTTTACGGAAATTGGGAAGACAGTATTAATAAATTATACGCAGAAAATTAAACTTTATCCAAACATACCTAAAACTTTAAGAAATTATCATTAACAAGAAACAAATAGCAGTTCTTGGAGCTGGATCATGGGGAGCAACTATGGCTCATCATTTAGCTGAGATAGGTCACAATGTGTCGTTGTGGAGCAAATTTGAATCAGAAGTTGCCCGAATTCAAAAAAACTACACACATCCATTTATTGATGAATTATCTCTAAATCCATCTATCAGATTAACATCTGAATTAAATGGAAAAATTCTAGAATCAGAATATATAGTTATAGCAATTCCATCTCATTTTGTACGTGATTTAATGAAAGAATTATCTGAAATGGGACTAATGAATCAAACTTTTGTAATCCTTTCCAAAGGAATTGAGAATAATTCATTATTGACTATGAGTGAAGTTGTTAAGGATACTGGCAAGGTTGAAGACAATAAAATTGTTACATTATATGGTCCTAGTCATGCGGAAGAAGTTGCGTTAGGAATGCCAACAACTTTAGTATCCGCTTGCATTGATGAGTTAGTAGCTAAAAACGTTCAACAGCTTTTTTCTTCTCCTACTCTAAGAATTTATTCGAACACTGATATACGTGGTGTCGAATTGGGCGGATCATTAAAAAATGTTTTTGCAATTGCAGCAGGAATATGTGATGGTATTGGTTTTGGTGATAATACAAAGGCTGCGCTCATGACTCGTGGTATGTTTGAAATGACACGACTTGGTGTCGCCATGGGGGCAAAACGAGAAACATTCCAAGGGTTGAGCGGTATCGGTGATGTTATTGTTACTTGCTTAAGTAAACATTCTAGGAATCGATTTGTAGGTGAAAAAATTGGGCAGGGCCAGAAACTTAGCCAAATTCTTGATAGTATGAATATGGTTGCCGAGGGAGTAAAAATGGCTAAATCAGTTCATCAACTCAAAATGAAGTACAATATTGAAATGCCTATTTCTGATGCAGTCTATAATATTTTATTTGAAGATGAAGATCCCAAACAAGCTGTATCAAATTTGATGACGCGTGGATTAATTTCAGAAAACTAAAAATATGAAAGTATTTTTACCAACCTTCTTTTTTAGAGGATTATTTATTGGTAATTTCTGTTATTGCCTTCGTAGTTCAACGGATAGAACAAATCCCTCCTAAGGATTAGATGTAGGTTCGACTCCTACCGAGGGTACAAAACCAATTTATATAAATTTGAGGACATAATGTTAAAACCAAAGAAAAAATTTAGCAAAAAAGATATTAAACAAGATCCATTCTTAGAGAAAGTAGATAAAGCAGAAGCCTATTTTGAAACTAATCGTCAACAAATATTCCAAGTTATTGCTGCATTATTAGTGATCTTTTTCGGCTATCAATTCATTTCAAACAGTAATGAAACAAAAAATATTGAAGCTAATTCACTATTAAGCCAAGCATTAGTTGCAATTGAAAAAGGAGATAATGATAATGCAATTGTTCAGTTTGAATCATTAATCCAAAAATATCCTAATACAGATTCAGAAGAAATTGCTTATTATTACCTCGGAAAAACATATTTTGATCAAAAGATTTACTCTGACGCAAAGACCCAATTAAGTCTATTTGCTGAATCGTCTTCTGTACCAGCACTTATACCGCCCACTTATATTATGTTAGCAGAAATAGCACTTGGCGAAAATTTAATTGAAGAAGCTATTTCACTTTATACCAAAGGAAAATCTAAATCAACCTTGTCGCATCAAAAAAATGAATTAGCTCTATATATTGCACATTTAGAATTATTTCAAGGAAACTCAGAAAAAGCACAATCAATAGCACAAGAAATTGTAAATCAAGAATTTGCTAGTGATAAGTTGAAAGATTCAGCTAAAGAAATCCTTGGAAAAACAAACAGTTAGTAAATTATCAGGAATCAATTAGATGCCATCTAAAACTAAACTCCCTAATATTTTCAATTGGAACTATGGAGATATAGCCATTGATTTAGGTACTGCCAACACATTGATTTGGCTGAGAGGTAAAGGGGTTGTCATTAATGAACCATCTGTCGTGGCTCGATCAGTGCATAATGATAAAATTGTAGCTGTTGGAAAAGAAGCAAAGCAAATGGTTGGTAGAACACATAGGGAAATTGAAACGGTTAGACCTTTGCAAGATGGTGTTATCGCAGATTTCAAAATGACTGACGGAATGCTACAAGGCTTTATAAGAAAAATTAATCTAAACCGTTTGGCGCGTCCAAGGATGGTAATTTGCGTTCCTTCTGGAGTAACGGAAGTTGAACGAAGAGCTGTGAAAGATTCAGGGGAAAGGGCTAACGCCAAAGAAGTATATTTAATAGAAGAACCTGTTGCTGCAGCCATTGGTATTGGTTTAGATATTAGTAGACCAATTGGAAACATTATTGTTGATATAGGCGGAGGAACGACTGAAATAGCTGTAATATCTTTGAATGGTGTTGTTACTAAAGAAACTATTCGTATTGCTGGTGATGAAATGGATGAAGCCGTATTACAATGGTTTCGAAACGAACATAAATTAGAAATTGGTATTGCAATGAGTGAACATATAAAAAAATCGGTTGGGTCCGCGATGCGCAACAACCAAGCTGATACAATTGCAGTAAAGGGAAGAGACCTTGTTTCTGGAATTCCAAAAACCATTGAAGTATCTGCAGATGAAATTCGCCAAGCACTTAAAGATCCGGTTAACAATATAGTAGAAGCTGTCAAGCGTGCCTTAGAGCACACTCCGCCCGAACTTGCAGCTGATATCCTAGAAAGAGGTATTATATTAGCAGGTGGGGGAAGTCTCTTACGCGGTATCGACCAAATTATTAGAGAAAGAACTAATATCCCTGTAAATGTTGCAGAAGAACCTCTATTATCTGTCGTGCGTGGTACAGGTATGGTTCTTGAGAATTTGAAGAAATACGAAGAAGTTTTATTATAACGGTGATTGATGCGCAACTTTTTTATTGCACTTGTTCGTCATAAAGACCACGTCGCTTTTCTCTTCTCATTTATAATATCAATATCTTTATTACTCTCTAATAATTCTCCAAGAATGTTAGTTGTTAGAGGCGCTGCATTACAGGTATTTAATATAATTTATTCTCCTGTTTCTTGGACTAAATCTATGTTTATTGTTGAAGAAGAAAATAAACTTCTGAAGGAAAGGATATTTTTACTCACACTTCAAAATGAAAAAATGTCCGCTATGGCTAATGAAAATTCTAATTTAAAAACGATGTTGAATTTTAAAGATGATACAGATTTAGATATTTTACCAGCAAAAGTTATTAACAAAGGAATGCATCCAAATCTATTATCTGTATCATTAAATGTGGGAGCAAATGATGGCGTGAAAATTAATCAACCTGCATTAACAGCTAATGGTGTTATAGGAAAAGTCATTGAAGTTGGTAAAAATTCCTGCATAGTTCAATTAATGTCAGATTTAAATTATAGGTTAAGTGTAAAAATGCTTCCAAGCGGAGCAACGGGTATTTTGCAATGGTTACATACGGATTACTGTATTGTAAATGAAGTCCCTAAAAATGTGAAAATTGAAATTGATGATACTGTTGTAACATCTGGCTTTAGTAATATTTATCCTGGTGGGCTCCCTGTTGGTAAAGTTGTAGCTGTATTTGATGAAAGATGGAGTTCTCAAAAGTCAGTTCATGTTCAAATTCATAGTGATTTAGGCGGGCTTCAATATTTATTTGTTATCATAAAAGCAGAACCATATGATTTTAATTAAATTTATATTACCATCCCTTGCAATTTTCTTCTTTCAATTCCTATTCAGCGAAATACTATCGATAAGTACGATTCGCCCTGATTTTCCAATCATATATGTTATGTACATTGCTTTACGCCAAGGAAGATTTCAAGGTGTAATTATTGGTTTCATTTTGGGGATATTCATAGATCTTGCGGGTGTATCGTCTTACTTTGGACTTACACCATTGACGTATTCTATAACTGCCTATATTACAGGAATTTTGCATATAAAAAGCGATAACCTAAATCACTATTATTATACAGCTTCATGGATAGCAATTCTTTTCTTTCATTTTCTTATTTTTTCATTGGTTAGATATCAAACTATTCTAATGAGTGATATATTACTATTCTCTATAAAATGGTTTTCTACAACAGCTTACACTTTAGGGTTTATGTTGATTTTACAACTTATCTATAATGTAAACCCCAATAAAGTTTAACTATGCTTAGAGCAGAGAATACCGTAACAATTCGCCAATTATGGGTGGCAATTGGAGTTACGCTTACGTTGTTATTCATTTTAGTTGGACGTTACTTTTTTTTACAAATTGTCAATAACCATAAATATAAAACAAAAGCAGATAATAATCGCATACGGACTGTTACAATACCAGCACCTCGCGGTCTAATTCTTGACCGTAATGGGCAAATAATTGTTGATAATTACCCTACATATATTTTAACAGCTGTTCCTGGTGAAATGGAAGATAGACCTAGACAAATGGGGATATTAGCCAACCTTGTGAATATTGATTCCAGTATTTTAACTAAAAATTATCTAAAATATCGTAGAGGGCAATTTCTTTCTGCAAGGTTAGCCAAAGATTTGTCATTTGATCAAATTAGTAAGCTCGAAGAAAATAAACGAATTTTACCAGGTATTTCATATTCTCAATATCCTGAAAGATTTTATCCAAGTCATTCAAAAATGTCACATATTTTAGGATATGTAAAAGTGGTCGATCAAAATACTCGAAGTAAACTCCAAAATGTAAATGATTATGATATTGGCGATTTATTGGGTTGGGCAGGAATGGAAAAGCAGTATGAGAATAATCTAAAAGGCAAAAGTGGAGTTAAATACCTTGAAGTAGATGCACACGGTCGGGAAGTTGGTCATGTTGAAAATCTAGAAAAAATAAATCCTGAACCAGGCCGTGACATTATCACATCAGTGGATTTAGGACTTCAAAAACATATTGAGGATATTTTTATTGGCAAAAAGGGAGCTGCAGTAGTATCAAACTCAAATACTGGGGAAATCATTGCTGCTGTGAGTGCACCGATTTATGAGCCAGACTTATTTTCAGGCGTTATTTCTCCAAGTGAATGGAATGAAGTTATTAATAATAATAATAATCCTTTATTGAACAGATTAGTCCAGGGTTTATACCAACCTGGCTCTATTGTAAAAATGATATCTGCATTTGCCTTAATGGAAAACCAAGGTTTTGACCCAAGAGCAAAACTAGGCTGTACTGGTTTTTATCAATTTGGAGATAGATTATTTGGATGCTGGCTTAAGACAGGACATGGCGATGTAGATCTAAAAGAAGCTCTAATACAATCCTGTGATGTATATTTTTATAAAACAATTCAACATATTGAAGTAGATCATCTTGCAAAATGGTTTTCAGCTTTTGGGTTTGGTAGTAAAACTAATCTGGATTTACCTATAGAATTAAGTGGGATCGTACCTACAAAAGATTATTATATAAAAAGATATGGGAAATATGGTTGGAGTAAAGGAGTTTTACTTAACTTAGGTATTGGGCAAGGGGAATTATTGGTTACACCAATTCAAGTGGCAAAATATATAAACTTATTAGCAACTCAAGGTAATACACCCTTATTACACTTCAATATTTCCACTGAAAAAGAACTTGAAACTTATTCTGTAAATATTGATGAAAATAATTGGGAATATATTATTTCCAGCATGTTTGAAGTAGTTAATGGTGAAAATGGAACAGGGGGAAAAGCTCAGATAAATAATACGAATGTCCAAATATACGGTAAAACAGGATCTGCAGAAAATCCACATGGAAAAACGCATGCTTGGTTCGTTGGTTTTGCAACTCGTGATAATGAGACTTTTAGTGTTTCAATTTTATTAGAAAACTCAGGTTCCGGAGGAGTTGTTGCAGCACCAATTGCATCCAAAATATTTAAATATATATTCAACGATTCAGACACACTTTTAGCAAATCATGATAATTAGTTTTAAAAATAAATTAAATGAATTACCTTGGGGATATTTTTCTATTTCAATTCTATTGTTACTCATTGGCATGGTTACACTATTTAGCATATCCTACCAACAAGAACCTGGGATGAGTAACACTTTCTACAAACAAGGATTATTTATTATTCCCGCTTTATTGCTATTCTTTATCGTTATTAATACACCAAGAACTATTATCCATAAATATGCTTATGGCGCTTATTTAATAGGGATAATTGCTGTTTTACTTCCATACGCACTTCCTATAAGAGCCGGTACGCATCGATGGATTTCATTTGGGTTTCCATTTGCAATTCAGCCGTCTGAATTTGTCAAAATTATAACCATTATTGCGGTAGCAAGATTTCTTTCAGATCAGTCTAATAAGTCAATGAAATATTTTGCATCCCTAATTATACCATTTTTAATCGTATTAATTCCAACAGCAATTGTTTTAAAACAGCCAGACTTAGGCACTGCAGTTGTAATGATTACACCGATTTTCCCAATTCTATATTGGTCGGGTGCTAGGCTTTACCATCTATTTTTACTTATTGCTCCGTTATTAAGTGTTTTAACAGGGTTTAATTCTTTTTCCTTTACCGTATGGGGAATTTCTTTAGGCATTATACTTTATATGTCAAAACCAAAAATGATAATAGGGATTGTACTATATTTTTCTAATATATTTTTAGGATTATTATCCCCCATCTTCTGGAATTTATTAAATCCATATCAACAAAAACGAGTATTAACACTTTTTGAACCAAATAAAGATCCATATGGTGCAGCCTATCAAATAATTCAAAGTATTACTGCAATTGGTTCAGGTGGTTTTTTAGGTAAAGGTTGGAGGGCGGGAACTCAAACCCATCTAAAATTTCTTCCCGTTCAGGAGTCTGATTTTATCTTGTCTGTTATTGGAGAAGAGTTAGGATTTATTGTAATTGCAATTATTTTAAGCCTATTTGGTATATTAATTATAAAAACTATAAAATTTTCAGCTTTTTCTAATGATAGATTCTCTGGACTAGTTCTAATAGGAATAGCGACCATTCTATTATCTCATGTATTCGTCAATACAGCGATGACAGTAGGGCTTATTCCAGTAAAAGGGTTACCTCTCCCATTTATATCTGCGGGTGGGAGTTTCTTACTTTCTTCATTCTTAATGATTGGTCTAGTAATGAATCTCAGTAAAAATCATTCTACTTGAATTGATTTATTGTTGTTTTTTAGAGAAAGGGTTAATTTCTCTAACGATTTTTTTAATCACAATCGGACCCTATTTATGAAAAAACCCATAATGTTATTTAAAATAATCCGAAGCATTACATTTATTTTGCTCATTAGCACCTCATTTGGTCAAAAATCTAATGATCGAGAAATGCGCCGGCTAAATGCAAAAATTGATCGTGTACGTGTTCAGGTCGATTCTCTTGAAACAAACAATCAAATCCTTCTTCCTGAATTAATGTCTGCTTTTAAACAGGCTGTAAAAGGGAAAGCGCAGCAAGATTCAATTACACTTGTTTTAATGAAACGCATCAACACACTAAATAATAAAATAATGATGCTAGAGAGCCAAGCTCAATTTCGAGATAGTACATCTTTAGAAATATTCAATAAGCTTGTAATGGTTGAAAATAAAATAGTTACCTTAACGAACAGTTATAGTGAAATGGCTAATCTTAAATCTGGAAGGCCATTAGTGAATGAGCCTAAGTATAATGCTGCAGAATACAAAAAAAAATATATGGAAAGTTTGGGGCATTTTCAAAATTTAGATTTTGATGATGCAATCGCAGGATTTAGAGAATTAGTTGCTGCCGACCAAACAAATGATTTAGCTGACAATAGCCAATATTGGCTTGGCGAGTGCTTATATGCTAAGAAAAATTACAAACAAGCTGTTATTGAGTTTGAAAAGGTTTTTTCATTCCCAGGTACAGACAAAGATGATGATTCTCAACTAAAACTAGGTTTATGTCATCAAAGTATGGGCAATATAGATAAAGCTCGAAATGAGTTTCAAAAATTAATCGATTATTTCCCTGGAAGTGAATATTACCCCAAAGCAAAAGATGCTTTAAAACAACTCTCAATTAATTAAGAAATTATGGCAAAAAAAATATTTTATGTGACGACAGAAATAATTCCGTTCGCAGATGTGACATCCATCGCAGAATTTTCAACCAATGTTCCTTTTCTCTTACAGGAAAAGGGCCATGATATTCGTACTATTATACCGAAATATGGTTTTGTAAGTGAAAGAAAGTACATACTTCGTGAAGTTATTAGGCTTCGAGAAATACCATTTGATTTTGGTGGAGAAGCGCAGGTTGTATCTGCAAAAAGTGCATTTATTCCTAAAACAAGAGTCCAAATTTATTTTCTAGAGGATGACCAATGGTTTAAACCATTAACAAACTTATTATATAAATCAAAAAATGGACGCACATTATCCGACAATGGAGAGCGATATGGTTTCTTCGGTAAAGCTGTCTTAGCTACTTTACCTCATTTATTTTGGACTCCTGATATTTTTGTTTGTAATGGGTGGCAGGCTGCGTTTATTCCCGGTTTATATAAAGAATTTTATGAAGGAAAAGAATTCTATAAAAAAATTAAAACTGTTATGGCTATTCACGATTTTAATGAATATGCTATTATGAATAAATCAGATATAGAACTTGCTAAAATAGACATTCCAAAATCATCAAAAGGTGATACGGTTAATCTGTACGAGTTGGGTGCTCAATATGCAGATAAAATAGTAGTATTCGATAGACCATCAGATAAAATATCTGAAAAATTATTAAAATTACCTGGCATCAAAGCTCATAAGAAAAAAATCAAAATAATCAATCTTAAAAGTGATGAATCCCCTGATTATTATGCAGTTTCTGATAAGTTTGAACAGGCTTTATTGAAACTTTAACTCCTTTTACTTGTACAGTTCTATTATGAGAAAATTTAAAGGTATAATTTACCTTCCTATGAGTGTGATTGTTTTGAGTCTTTCTTGGCAATGCGCAGAAAATACAATTGATAATGATTTAAATCATGTTGGCTTGAACTTAGATACATTAACAGTTTATACTGTTAATGGAAGTTCTTATCAGACACCCCCTGAAATTGGAACATTAAAATATCTATATTATGGTTCAGATTCTACATACAATATTGATTATAATCTGTTTACAATAAAAGACAGAGCTACTAATGGTCAATATTGGTCCACATTTCTAGATACCAATATACAAGTGGATAGTATGGCTTTATTGTTAACATCTAATGATAGTTCCCAATTAATAAATTATATATCTAACATTGGATTTTCATTTGAATTTTCTTTCGATGAGTACGCAGACAATTATACTACTTTAGATACATCCTTATCTGAATGGACTCAATTGGGTTCTCCAACAATTGAAGTTGTAAATGATACATCTAATTTTTATGAGCAAACTAATTATAAACTAGATATTTCCCAATTAACTACAACTCTTACTGATACAACAGATTCCAATTTAGTCCGATCATTTAAAATGATTACATCATCTAGCGTTGATTCTATATATAGAACTTATAGTAGAAACTATTCAAATGGAATTTTAGGTCCACGA
This sequence comes from Fidelibacterota bacterium, assembly GCA_018658715.1. Lineage (GTDB taxonomy): Bacteria > Fidelibacterota > Marinisomatia > Marinisomatales > UBA1611 > JABHGY01. Next base: position 75,651 of record JABHUQ010000028.1, on the reverse strand, counting down.
ATTGTCGTTCATTATACATTAACCACAACTACGGATGATACAACAACCATCGATACACTTGAATCTACATTTATTTCAGACAGTGATTTATCTGTCCTAGCAGGTAATCAGGATGATGAATCGGTATCCTATTCTGAATGGTTGGTTGGTTCTGGTTCTGGTTATAAATCTGTAATGGTATTTGATTATGATTCTTTAGATTTACCTCAAAATTCATTAATTCGTTCTGCAAATTTATATTTTTATGCATCAAACTCTGTCACAGGGGGATATAATATTAATGCGTACGCCATAAACATTGATACAACAATTGTAGGACAGTGGTTTCCTGAAGACCCTTTCACCGGTAATGCATCTTTTATTTCTTCTGCATCCTATGTGAATGATATGTTTAAATTTTCAATGAAAAACTTTCTACAAAATATCACATTGGGTAATGTATCAAATTATGGAATCATTTTAAAATCAAATGATAGCAATGACCCATTTATAACCGTCGAAATTGATTCTGATAATCATGTTAATGACACAAGACTGGAAATATTATATGAAACACCATAATTTCATTTTTGTCTTTATTGCCTTTCAAATTCATTCTTTACCGTTTTCGCAGAGTTTGTTAAATGGGTATGGTTTTGGAAGTAGTCCATCTCATTCTGCTAGTATTGTCGGAACAGGTGGCGTTTCTATTTCTCCAACCTTTCAGTTAAATGCATCTACCAATAATCCAGGAACTTGGATGAATCTAAAGTATACACGATTAAATATTTCTTATTTAAATGATCAATCGATGTATGATTCTTTTAATGGCATGAACGGGCAAACCATGGTTGGTGTAGGACAAATGATTGTCCCCATTAAAGAAAAATATAGTCTTGGGCTAGGGCTAATGCCTTATAGAAATCAATCAATAAGTATTATGGGTCAAGACTCGTCTTTTGTTGCATTCGGGGATACAATATCGACTCAAAAATCATTAGATAGCTATGGCGGAATTAACTCCATATTTGTAGGGCTTGGAGCCTTACTCCATTCATCCCACAGTATTGGTGCTAAATTGCATTTTTTATTTGGGTCTGCACGTCAATCTTTAAAGCATAATGTAGAAGGTGTCATATCCATTGCGAATGGAAGATATAACTATTCTGGCGTACTTATGGATATTTATTATTCATCTAATTTTGAATCACCAATAAATTTTTCAAGTATGGTGCAATTCGCATACAAACCACTGAGTTATACATCAAAACTATATCATCCTTTTGATGATACAAATCAATCAGGATATCATGATAGTGAAATGTATAGCATGGATTTTCCCAATCAATCAGATATTCCTGCTGCCTCAGAAGGAAGAACCGAGAATGTTCATGCACCAATTAAATATCAATTCGGCCTAAACTGGGAAATCAAAGATAATATTTCCTTATCTGGTGAATTCTCAAGTTGGGAAGAAAAGGGTGACTTATCGAATCTTTCCTATATATTGCCACTCAATGACTATATAGCCAAGAGAGAAGAAGTGAATATTGGTATTGTTAGATTTGCACCCAATTTACTTGCACCAAAATTTCTTGATAAGTTTGTAATAAGAAGTGGAATACATTTAATTAACTATACGCTAGAAAATGATGGTAGTCCCATTTCTGATACTGGTATTTCTTTTGGATTAGGGTTTAAATTCAAGGCTACACAGAACCAGATTGACATTGCCTATCGTACTGGTAATAGAAAATACAATGATCCGCTTGGGAACGAAAGCTATCAACAACTTATGGCGGAATTTACATTGGGTGATATATGGTTCGTTAAAAGGAGATCAAGATAACACGATGAAAATAACAAAAAAAATTATCCTAATAGGTATAACTGGGCTAATGGTCAATATGTGCGTTCCGCCTGAACAATCCGCTCAAGAAGATTATGCAAAAGAAAAAGCTAAATTAGACAGTTTGCGAGAATTAAGATGTCCACGATTAATGAGCAGTGCAGCTGAATATTATAGAAATGAAGATTGGCCGAAAACAGCGCGAATTTATGGAGAAATTGCAGACTTAGGTTGTGATGAATGGAATTCTGCTTATGCACCACCAGAAGAAATATATCAATACTATTCTATAGCATTTGAACAAATGGGGAAATTCGATAGCGCAGAAGCAGTTCTATTAAAAGGATTGCGAAAATTGCCTGAGAATATCCAATTAAGAACACGCCTTGCTTATACATATAAGAAACAAGGCAAATACGAAAAACAAATCATTGAATATGAACGACTTGCAGATTTGGATCCTATTAACATTACTTTTTTAGATGATTTATCAAAGTTATATAAAGATGAAGAAAGATATGATGATCAAATTTCTATTTTAACAAAAATTATGGAAATTGATCCAAACAACGAAAAATCACAAAGTGAATTAGCACTAGCTTATGAAAGTAGCGGAAAAGACCCTTTAGATATTTACCAAAAACGATATGAAGAAAATATGGATAATATTTCATATGGTCTTGATTTTGCAGACAGATTAATAGAAGCAGATAGAGCAGATGAAGCGACAACTATACTTAAACGCGCTATTAGAATAGATCCTAGCAGTAAACTTGGATATCGAAAACTTGCGGATGCAACTCAAAAAATAGATGATTTAGATGGTGCAACGTCAGCTCTTGAAACTTTATTTAATATTGACCCTAGAGACCAGAATGTTGCTATAAAACTTTCAGATTTATACATTGATTTAGCTAATTATGGGAAAGCTTTAAAATGGGCTGAAAAGGCTATCGATTTAAATACTACATCAGGGTCTGGTTATGGGCAAAAAGGAAAAGTCTATTATTTAGCCTGGGATGATTTACGTCAAAATCCATTTTCTAATGACGATAGAATTGTTGCTAAACTTGCGTTTGATGCATTTTCTAAAGCAGAAGAATTAGGATATCGCGGATTTAACAAAAAACCATGGCTCTCTAAAAATGCAAAAGAAGTATTATATGGAAAGGCACAATGGTTTATGGCTGATTCAAAAGTCAAAAATAGACGTAAAATAAGTGCCCAATCAAAAGAATACGAATGGGTCATAGAGTCGGTTATTCCTCCTGCTTCTTGGAAATAAGCGCTTGTCCTATATCGAAACAACTGATCCTGAATTATTTTCGATTTTAAATAGGGAAATAAATAGAGAAGAGTCCACACTTGAATTAATTGCTTCTGAAAATTTCACAAGTCCAGCTATATTGGAAATGGCAGGTGGTGTGATGACAAATAAATATGCTGAGGGGTACCCCGGTAAAAGATACTATGGTGGATGCGAGCATGTGGACGAAGCAGAAGAACTAGCCCGTGATCGCCTCAAAGCCCTCTTTAATTGCCAATATGCAAATGTGCAACCCCATTCTGGTTCACAGGCAAATATGGCAGCTTTAATGACGTTTCTTGAACCGGGTGATACAGTCCTTGGCCTTGATTTATCTCATGGAGGACACTTAACCCATGGAAGCCTTGTAAATTTTTCCGGCCAATTATATAATTTTATTTCCTATCATGTATCTCAAGAGTCAGGTAGAGTTGACTTCGATGAAGTTAATCAACTTGCTAAGAAGCATAAACCTAAATTAATTGTATGTGGGGGAAGTGCATATCCCAGATTCATCGAATTCGCCCAATTTCGTGAAGTTGCTGATAAAGTAGGTGCTTTTTTAATGGCAGACATTGCTCATCCCAGTGGACTTGTTGCAGCAGGTGTACATCCATCTCCTATGAATTATTCCCATGTGGTGACTAGTACAACTCATAAAACATTACGTGGGCCACGCGGTGGGATTATTATGATGGGTAAAGACTTTGAAAATACTTGGGGAAAAGTAGTCCCTAAATCTGGCCGAGTTAAAAATGTTTCTGAACTAGTTGATTCAACTGTAATGCCTGGAATACAAGGGGGCCCACTTATGCATATTATAGCTGCAAAAGCGATTGCCTTTGGTGAAGCCTTAAAACCCGATTTTAAAAAATATGCAATCCAAACAGTCGAAAATGCTAAATATATGGCTGATTTATTCCTAGAGTTAGATTATAACCTTATTTCTGGGGGAACAGATACCCACGTTATTCTTATTAATTTGTCGAATAAAAATATTACAGGGAAACAGGCAGAAATATCACTTGGGCATGCGGGAATGACTGTAAATAAAAATATGGTCCCATTTGATGAACGCAGCCCATTTATAACAAGCGGTATAAGAGTTGGGACGCCAGCAGTAACAACTAGGGGAATGGGAAAACATGAAATTAAAAATATTGTTCATTGGATAGATGATGCAATAAATAGTTTTGACAATATTGCTAAATTAACAAAAATAAAAACTGAAATAAATTCACTTTGTGAGTCTTTTCCAATTTATCCACATTTAGCTCATTAATTTCTCTATGCTGAGAATATCAATTTTAGGTAAAATACTTTTATTCATTTTTATTTTATCCATATCAGCATGTGTCCCGCGAGCATTGATTCGTTATTATCCTAAAATCATTGAAAAAACATTAACTAAGAAGATTGCACTTATCGAAGCTGATCATATGAACGGCTTCCTTAATGACGAATCAATACTAGAATTAATCGAAGCTAAAGTCCAATATGGGTATGGATATTTATTAGAGCAAGCAGATCGTATTTACGATGAAGATTACTCCGAAGCACAGATATTTCAAAATAATGCTCAAGATGTTTTTTTAAATGCTATTCAACTCTCTGCAAAACAATTAAATGATCGCCATAATCAATTCAATAACTGGTTAAATTACCCGACGACAATTAATACGGCATTTACTAAAGATGATGTTCCCTATTTATATTGGCTAGCTGCAGCATATGGTGGCATGATATCATCAACAAGAGCAAACCCTAAATGGGTTGTTCATTTACCAAAAATTGGAATTTTATTGGAGAAATCTATTTCAATTGATCCTAATTGGAATAATGGAGCATTATATTCAGCTATGATATCTTATACAGTTTCAAGACCAGACCCGCCAACTAATATTCGTGAAACAGCTCAAGTATTTTTAGATAAAGCTATTGCTTCATCTAAAAATCTAGATGCATCTCCATATATCTCATTCGCAGAAAATATTTCAATAAAAGAACAAAATAAAAAAGAATTTTTAGCATTAACTAATTATGTTTTAGATATGGATATTAGTCAAAATCCTAACCTAAAATTAAGTAATATAATATCACAAGAAAGAGCACGTTGGCTTCAATCAAAATTGGAAGATTATTTCTATGAATAAAAAACACATTATAATATTGCTAATATTGACTCAATTAGCATTTGCAAGAAAAATAACGATAAAAATGGCAACTTTAGCTCCTGAAGGTACTGATTGGCATGGAATGTTAGTAGAAATGGGTCAAGAATGGAAGAAGGCAACAAAGGGGAGGGTACAACTTAGACTTTATCCTGGAGGTGTTGTAGGCGATGAAAGAGACATGGTTCGTAAAATGCGTATTGGCCAAATCCATGCAGCAGCAATTTCGACAGAAGGTCTTTATGAAATAAATCCGAATTTTGCCGCATTTTATGTACCAATGCTATTTCGAGATTTAAGTGATATTCAACATGTAACAGACAATCTAAATCAAGAACTAATAACAGGTACCTACGATAAGGGATTTGAACTCCTTTATCTTGTAGATGTAGGTTGGGGTTATTGGTTTGGGAAAAAACCTATTTTTACACCAAATGATTTAAAATCTCATAAAATATTTACATGGGCTGGTGATTTTGCGTGGGCAGAAGTTTGGAAAAAAGCTGGGTATAATCCTGTCCCACTTGCTATGACAGATTTGCTTTCAGGTTTACAAACCGGTTTGATTGATGCATTATCCACAATTCCTTTATACGCTTTGGCTCAGCAATCATTTGGAATTACAAATCATATGTTAAATATGAAGTGGGGAATTCTAATGGCAGGTATCGTTATTGATAATCGAACCTGTAATCGAATTTCTGAAAAAGATAGAAAAGCTATGAAAGGAATAGTGAATAAAATTAGAGATAAACATATTGAAAAAAATCGTTATGCGGAAGAAAATGCTCTAAATGTTATGCAAAAACATGGTTTGCAAATTCATGAACCGACACCGGATCAAATCAAACTATGGGAAACTGAAGTAAAAACAATGTATCCACTATTACGTGGAAATGCAATAAACGAAGATATTTTTGATAAAGTTATCCAAATAATGGAAGAAAAGCCTTAATTCCTTCTATAATGTCTATTCATAAAAAGAATATTGGTGAAAAACTAAAGTGGGGTGAAAATTCAATCGCTCTTATTATTGTTGCTGCTATGACTTTATTACCAGCAATTGAAACGATTGCGCGAATATTTAAGACAAATGGATTACCTGCTTCCCAAGTTATTGTTCAACATATGACTTTATGGGTCGGATTTATTGGAGCAGTCCTAGCTTCGAGACAAAATAAACTATTAGCTTTAACCTATAAACCACTGTTTAATGTTGATGAAACATTTAGCATCCCTAGATTTATTGCTAAAACAGTTTCTTTTATCGTTATCATTACTTTAGCATGGGGTAGTTTTCAACTTATAAAAGTCGAATATCAATATCCTTTTGAAATTGCCCCCAATATTGAGAGATGGGTTGCGCAAATTATAATGCCCATTGGATTTTTTCTAATTGGATATCAAATATTCCAGAAAAGTTTTAATAAAAAAAGGCACCAATTAAGTGTCATTATTATTCTAATAATATTTTTATTTTTTGCTTTGACAGATTCTATTTCTGAACCGACTCCATTTGTATGGATTGGATTAGTATTAATTCTTCTTTCATTATTTTATGGAGCACCCATATTTATTGGACTTGGTGGTACTGCAGCTTTAATGTTTTGGGCAGATTCTACACCTGTATCAGCTATTCCAACAGAAACATACAGAATAGTCATTTCTCCAACTTTACCGACGATTCCATTATTTACAACAGCAGGATATCTCCTAGCAGAAAGCAATGCGTCTGAAAGACTTGTTAAAGTTTTTAGATCTCTTTTTGGCTGGGTTCCTGGAGGGACTCCAGTCATTATCGTTGTATTGAGTGGATTTTTTACTGCTTTAACGGGTGGATCTGGAGTAACAATATTAGCATTAGGCGGTTTATTATTACCCATGCTGCTAAAAGAAGGATATAGTAGAAATTTTTCATTAGGATTAATAACAGTAGCTGGTTCCATTGGATTGCTTTTTCCACCAAGTTTACCAGCAATTATTTATGGAGTCACTGCAGGTGTAAGTGTAAAAGATGTATTTTTGGGTGGACTAATCCCTGGATTATTATTAGTCGTTCTCATTAGTGGATGGGCGATTTATCAAGGAAAGATTCAACATGTAAAACATTATCAATTTAATTTAAATGATGCAATTCGTCATAGCTGGGAAGCACGTTGGGAATTAATTTTACCTTTTTTCATATTATTCGGAGTTTTTGGAGGATTTGCAACATTAGTGGAGACAGCAGCATTGTCCGTAATCTATGTATTTATTATTGAAACATATGTATATAAAGATTTGGCGTGGAATGATATACCGCGTATCATATTAGAAAGTGCAACTCTCATTGGTGGTGTCATTATGATTTTAGGTGTTGCTATGGGACTTACTAGTTACTTGGTGGATGCTCAAATTCCAATATTATTGTTAAGTTGGGTGAAAGGGGCAATAGCTTCAAAATACTTTTTCTTAATTTTATTAAACATATTTCTATTATTAGTCGGTTGTTTAATGGATATTTTTTCTGCAATTATCGTTATTGTTCCATTAATTGCTCCCTTGGGAGCATATTTTGGAATAGATCCTGTTCATTTAGCTGTTATTTTTATCGCTAATTTAGAATTAGGTTTTTTAACGCCACCCGTAGGGATGAATCTATTTTTAGCAGCATATAGATTTGATGAAAATATGCCAACAATTTATTTAGCTACATTACCATTTTTTATTGTTAGACTTATTGCGGTTTTACTAATAACATATGTACCATTATTAACATTAGGTCTATTATTATAAGTCATGGGAACTTTTAATAATTTGATTCATTCCTTGACTGAAGAAATACACTGGAATATATTCGCCAGCACTGAAAGGGAGTACGAGAATAAATAAACGCTAAAAATCGTGAACAATTGCCCAAATTATAATGGGCTATAAATATAATAAAATCAGGAGACGTTTCATGAAGCGGATCATAACCGTACTTTCAGTCCTACTTATAGCAGGAACAATACCTGCGAATGCCCAAAGTGAAGCTGGGGCCATATTCTTACTAATAGCACCTGGAGCTCGTGCTGGTGGCATGGGTGAAGCCCAAGTTGCTATTGCCGACGATGCATATGCAAGTTATTGGAATCCCGCTGGTCTAGGTTTTCTAGAAGGCTCTGAATTAGCCATGATGCATGTAAACTGGCTTCCCAATTTAGCTGACGATTTGTATTACGAATTTCTAGCTTACCGAAAAAAATATCAAAATCTCGGTACAGTTGGCGGACATTTGATCTTTTTAAGTTTAGGTGAACAAACTCGCACAAATGAAGTGGGGGAAAATCTAGGAACTTTTAACAGTTTTATGACTGCTTTTTCACTTTCGTATAGTGCACTAATTTCTCAAAATTCATCTTTTGGTATTAATGCCAAAATTTCATTTCAACAACTTGTTGATTTAGGAGCTGGGAGTGAAAAAGGAACAGGTGCTTCAACTGATTTTGGATTCGATGTTGGTTATCTAAGAAAAGAACTATTTACTCCAAAATTAAACTTTGGCCTAAATATATCTAATATTGGGCCAAGCGTATCATTTATTGACCCAGATCAAGCAGACCCACAACCTACAAATTTGGTAATGGGTATCAATTATGCTATAGTCCAATCAGAATTCAATAAACTCAATATTGTATATGATGTAAACAAAATGTTGGTGGCATCTTATCCTGATATGGATTGGGATGGAGATGGATATATTGGGCTTCATGATGAAGATGGGCATTATAATGGAACTGGCGATTATAATAGCGATGGAAAAATGGAAATGGCTCATACGGACCCTATTTATTTAGCTCTATTTACATCATGGGTAGATGATTGGCTATTAGGCGGAGATATGGATAAATATAAATCCGGCTATGAAGGTGATCGTGTTATTGGTGGCTATGACTGGGTCGATGCAGATGGAAATGATAAAATTGACGATAGCCCTTGGTTTGATGAAAATCAAAATGGAATTATGGATGATGGCGAAGGTGAAATGATTCCGACCGATGGAGAACCTGGAGATTCTGAATGGGGAAAATATAATAAATGGGGACAAAAAGAAGTGGGGAGCGGCAAAGACCGTGGTGTCAATAATGAATTAGATAAATTAGTCCATAATATTGGATTTGAATATTGGTATGGTGAATATTTTGCTTTAAGGGCAGGATATTATTATGATAAAACAGGAAAAATAAGTAATCCTACTGTCGGAATTGGATTACGATTCGCAGGGTACGGCTTCGATTTTGGTTACACATCGGGAGAAGTTGGACATCCATTAACTAATACAATGCGCTTTTCCTTGAATATGGAATTCTAGTTTTTATCAAAATATGAATATTTCTTTGTCCAGGTTATTACTTACCAGCCTGGTTTTATTAACGTCAATTGTTTCTGCTGATGTATTGGGCAATATAAAAGTATGTGCTCTCCGAGTTAATTTTCAAATTGATGATCATGAAAGTACATCAGGAGACGGCTCCTTTTTAGACTCTACATATTTTGTATGTGATAATTATACCATTGATCCACCACCCCATGATAAATCCTATTTTACATCGCAGCTAAAAGCTGTTGATTCATACTATCGAAATGTATCCTATAATCTGTTTGGAATAGATTTAAATGAATCTCAGGTTTATCCAGTTGAGAATAATGATTCCTATTCACTGGAAAATACTATGAATTATTACAATCCATATAATGAAGATGAATTACAAGAATCAAGATTAACAGAACTATTGAAAGATGCAGCCAATAAAGCATATGAAATTGATTCAATTGAATTTTCTTCTTATGACTTAATTGTTGTTTTCCATGCAGGAATTGGGCAAGATTTTTCATTACCATTTTTAGACCCAACACCTGAAGATATACCATCTACTTATGTGGATCCAAATATGATAAATACATATTTGAATAATACAGATTGGTATATTGGTGAAAGTATAATAGAAAAAGGAATCATTCTTCCAGAGACACAGAATCATTTATTTTATGAAATAGGTGAAACCATATTTAATGATTCTGAAGAACCTTGCGATTTCCAATACGGATTGACAGGGACATTCGCATTAATGATTGGATTTGCCATGGAATTACCACCACTATGGGAATTAGAGACAGGGGAGAGCGGTATTGGAATATTTGGGCTTATGGATCAGGGTTCAAATAATGGTCGTGGGTTAATACCCGCACCACCAAATGCGTGGAGTAGAATATATGCGGGATGGGAAAATGCTCAATCCATAAATCCTGGAAGTACGGTTCAGTTGCCTTCTAGATCCCAAAACAAAATTGCATCTATATCCTTCAACAATAATGAATCATTCCTAATTGAGAATCGTAATAATTGGGTAAATGATGGAGTTAGTATTGATTCCATGCAATATATAATATGGGTACAGACTGATAGATATCCAAATTTTGTAGAAGTATTAATGGACTCCGTTAATATTGAAATAGATAGTAATGGTGTTATTACTGGAATTCCAAATTATGATCTTGGTTTACCTGCATCTGGTTTTCTGATTTGGCATATTGATGAAAATATTATTAATCCTGGTTTAAATGATTATTCTGTTAATTCAGATAAAACACATCGTGGGATTGATTTAGAAGAAGCAGATGGAGCTCAAGATATAGGGTATATGTCCATTTTTCCATTTAATGACCCATCTAGTGGATATTTTGGCGACATGTGGTTTAAAGGCAATTTACAGTATGAACGAGCAAATCCAACTTATGCCAATGAACCTCCCGTATTTTCGCCAAATACGTTTCCTAATTCAAATTCATATGATGGATCAAATAGTTTAGTTACTATAATGGATATTTCTGAACCAAATGACACTATGACATTTAGTTATCCATTATACGATTTTATCCATGGGTTCCCAGATGAAAATGCGCATATCAGACTTGTAGATGATTTTAATGGAGACGGTCATCCTGATATATTTGGCGGAATCGATTCTCTGTGGTTTGCTCCTAGTGATGATATTTCGAAAAGAACCTATTTTCATCCTGTTTTATCAGATTCACTTTTTATTCAACTTCGTAGTGATTTAGATACTAATGTAGAGATATTTGAATTTATTCAAGATTCTACTATTCAAACTAAATATGATTATGACATTAGTAATAACACATTTACAAAAGTGAGAGGATGGACTGTAACTGGGCGACGATTTCCAAGGTATAATTTTATGCTAGGTGATTGGTTCATAGAAAATGATGTTGAACAATGGAATAAACATATATCATCTATTTCTCAAATTGATTCTGATGTTTCCTTCATATTAGATAATAATACTTTAACAAAATGGGAGCAATTGAGTTTTCAATCTATTTCAGGTATTGACCTTAATCTTGATGCTAGTTTAGATGTTTTAGCTTTGGATTCAGAAGGATATTTATATGCAATGGATTCATCATTAACTATTATGGATGGATTTCCAATTGATATTCCATTGCAAGATCCTATTATTTCTAGAAATATCACAATGGACGCGTATCCTGAAATCATAGCAAAATCAAAAGACTCTACGCGACTTATAATATTTAGTCATGATGGTAAGTTATTATACAATTATTCAACTATGGAGAAAGATAAGCTTGTTACAGCAAATTATATTCAAGATAAAATGGCTGTTTTCTCACAATCAAATATATATTTATTCGATAATGTCAACGATTGGCTACGAAATACCAATGGAAATGAATGGACTTATAAAAACGGTGATTGGGGAAGAAGTCGTACAATTTCATTAGATTATGAAAGCCAGATCATAGAAAATGATTTACTTATTCACGCCTATTGTTATCCTAATCCAATTAAAGAAGGTGTTGGAACATTTAGATTTGAGACGACAGATGCATCAACAATTGATATAAATATTTTTGATATTGCAGGTTATTTTATTACATCAAACCAAATTAAAATAACTTACAGTGGAAATCAAACTTCAGAATGGATATGGGATGTTGCCAATATTGAATCAGGCGTGTATTTCGCTAATGTAACAATTAATAATTCTGTAACAAAGATAGTAAAAATTGGAATATTACATTAATGAAGTATTTTCTATTATCACTTCTTCTATCAATTTCGTTCTCCCAGGTACAATATAATCATCCTGAGTTAAATTGGCATACCTTTGAAACAGACCATTTTAAAATACACTTTCATGATGAAACAGAACAGACAGCTCGAGAAGCTGCAACTGTAGCCGAAACGATTTACCCACACGTGACATCCCTCTATGAATATGAGCCACCTACCAAGACTCATTTAGTGCTAATTGATCCAGATGATTATTCCAATGGCGCTGCTTATTATTATGACAATAAAATGGTTATTTGGGCATCTCCACTTGATTTTGAACTTCGGGGAAGCCATCGATGGTTACAAAATGTAATTACACATGAATTCACACATATCGTTTCATTGCAAAAGGCCATGAAGGCTGATTTATCTTTTCCGGGTGCATATTTTCAATTCATGGGGTATGAAAAAGAAAAAAGAAAAGATGTTCTTTATGGTTTCCCTAATGTATTAGCAAGTTTTCCAGTTCCTGGTACGGTCGTTCCCCCTTGGTTGGCGGAAGGGGTTGCACAATATATGTATGAAGGAGCGGATTGGGATCATTGGGACTCTCACCGCGACATGATTTTGCGCGATCGGTCTTTGAATGACAATTTCTTATCATTTGACGAAATTAATACTTTTGGTAAACGTGGTATTGGGAATGAATCCACCTATAATACTGGATTCGCATTTTGTAAATATATTGCTGTTAAATATGGGGCTGATAAATTACGGATCATTATGGAAGATTTAAGTACTCCATTACAATTCTCAATTTCTGATGCCTTGTATAATGTTTTAGGGGAAGATGGTTTTTTCATTTATGAACGCTTTTTGGAATCTTTAAATGCTAGATACCATCTATTAACTAATCCCATTAATATTAATCCTGTAACTGGTATTATTATTAAAGATATAGGGACTTTTAATGCACATCCAATATGGAATCCACAGGGGACGGGATTTGCATGGTTATCAAATAGAAATAATGACTATTTTGGTCAAACTGAACTTTTCTTTCATGATTTTAATACAAATGAGGAAAAGAAATTAATGGGTGGAGTTCATTCTGCACCTACATGGCATTCTAATGGAAAAATGATTTACTATAGCAAAAAGGCGCTATTCCCAAATAAAAATGGATCTAGATTTTATGACATTTATGAATACAATCTAGAAACAGAAGAAGAACTCAGATTAACCCATGATGCTAGATCCTTTTCACCTGTATTTATTCCAAGAGATAGCACTATTGCTTATTTGTCAACCTATGATGGGGGACAAAATATATTTTTACTCCATTTAAAATCTGACTCATTAGAACAAATTACATTTTTTGATCATAGGCCAATAATTTCGTCTCTTTCGTATAATGCTACAAATCACCAACTCGTTTTCTCCGTTACAGAACATCATTATAGAAATATTCAATATCACGATTTGGAATCTGATTCTATAGGGATTTTATTGAATAATAGTCTATGGGATGAACGGGATATTCAGGTTACACAAATGGGTGAATTACTATATTCTGATGATCGTACTGGTATTTACAATTTATACATTAAAAATGAAGTCGATAACACTCAAGGGTTCATTACGAACTTGTTGGGTGGCGCTTTTATGCCTCATATGAATCAAAATGGTCAAATTCTATATTCTTTATACGAAAATGGGGGTTATAAAATCGCACTTTTAGATTCGATTTCTCCCATGGAAGATGAATTTATCGGGTATTCGCCTACGTATTATCTAAGAAACAGCGACCTGAATGATCCGATTGTTAAAAAAGATGAATCAGTGTCAATACCTTATGTTGATCAATTCCCGAAAATGTTTATTCTTCCAAAATTAATGGTAGACTATGGAACAACTAAGCCGGGATTTTATTTTTATTCAAATGAAATTCTAGATCGGCTTAATGTATTTGGTGGTGCATCCGTAAATAATATAAAAGATACAGATTTATTCTTTATTTTTGAGTTCAGACGATTTTTCCCAACGCTATTCTTTGAAACATTTTATTTGACGAGAAATATTACTGATTCATATACATACAAAGGGACTTATCCAATTAATGACCAAATAAAATTTAGACTTACTTTTTTTAGGGCTGGAATGCGCCTTCCATTTTATGGCAGCCAGTTTGAATTTTATTCTATTTGGCAACGATATCGAGCATTCATTTCTGAATCCATTCCTACAGAAGGACTAACAGGTGGCATATCGTATGATTATTATCGTAGCACATCCATTGGATTTAATTGGAATCTTGACCTAGTGAAAAGAAGATATGATAAAAATATTAATCCATCTAAAGGCTATAAGGTTTGGACATCACTTGATATTGAAAAGAATGATTTTATTGAAGGTATCGATTTTTCTGATGCGGGATCATTAAAGGAAGTTTATGCGCCAAATAATCATCTAAAGTGGCAAGGTGGAGGAGATTATCATTTTGAATTACCCAACACTGAGCGATGGACACTTAATACATCTGCAAAAGCTGGATTTACTTATTCATCGACGGAAATAGATTCATTTTTTCATTTTTTTAATGGAGGTTTAACCGGGTTAAAAGGGTATCCTTTTTATAGTGTTGAAGGGACTCGATTTGCGTTACTTGAAACAACTTTTCGTTTCCCGCTATTTACTGAGCAAAATTATTTATTCGGATGGACACAGTTTCAAAACAGTTATTTAGGTCTAATGTTCCAAGTAGGTGATGCATGGAGCCAAAATAAAGAAATCAACCTAAAAAAATCAATTGGAATTCAATGGCGAATTAATGGGTTTTCTTTTTATAACTTCCCGACTGCAATTGGGGTAGAAATTCATAAAGGAATGGACGATTTTATTAAAACAGTCAAAGGGCAAGAAATTTTATATGGCAATGAACCGACATATTACTTCTCACTTTTATTCAATTATTAAAGTTATATTTTTACTTCTAACCTTTAGTTTATGCGTAACAAGCGCTAAAGGAAAGGATTTTGCATCTTTTTCAAATAATACATTAACATTTGATCCGGATTCACCTCAGGTGGAGTTGCAGGATTCAATTAGTTTTATTTACCCTGGGAAATCCCTCATTAAATCTTTAGTAATACCCGGTTGGGGACAAGCACATAATAAAGCTCCTTTTTTGAAAACATTATCTTTTGTTGCTATAGAGACTGCAAGTATTGCTAGTGCTTATTATTTCCATAACTTAGGCCTATCTTCCCAACATGATTATGAAAACTATGCAGATAATCATTGGACATTAAACAACTGGTATATTTTTACTCAAAATCATAATGCAGATTTGGGACAATATGGAATTCAACTAAGTGGTGGTTCCCATTCACTTGTCATTAAAATTGATAATGAAACATTACAAGGCGAACATGGTTCATTTATTACATCTAATGATATTGAAGGTCATTATGATTGGATAACGAATGGTTATGTGACTGTTGTTCGAGACCACCATTTCTATGAAAATGTAGGAAAATACAATCAATTTTCCGGGGGATGGACTGACTCGGAAGATTATGAGTTGGTGGAAAAAGCTGTCAGCGACACATCTGCAGAAATATTAGTTATGACTGATTTAAAAGAATCATATTTAAACATGCGTTTTGATTCGAATCAATATAAACTCGTGGCAAAATATTCGATTACAGTCTTAATGTTTAATCATATTATTTCAGGATTGGAAGCTATACTATTTGCGCAAAAAAAATCAAAAATATTAAATAACTCGAAAGTTGCCTTACTGTTCAACCCAAAAAATAGAAACGGTATTGGCGGCATTTCATTAACTATGGAATTTTAATTAACAATGCAAAAACTATTATCAATTGTTCTTTTCGGATTAATATTACTTAATTGTTCGGGGAATAAACCAGATGTTACCATCGACCTAGAATCACGATTTAATCAAGGGAAAGCTTTTCTTGAAGATGAAAAATATTTACGTGCTCAAGAAGAATTTCAATATGTTGTCATACGCGGTACAGGAAGTGACCTCGGGGATGACGCACAATTTTATTTAGGAGAATCCTTTTTCTTAAATAAGGAATATTTATTAGCTATATCTGAATTTGAAAAATTAGCTCGCAAAATGGCTTTTAGCCCATATGTTGAAAAAGCCCGTTATAGAATTTGTGAAGCATATGATATAGAATCTCCAGAATATTATTTAGACCAAACATTTTCACAAAAAGCACTAGAGCGGTATCAAGAATTTATAGAAGATTTCCCATCATCTCCGAAGGTGAATGAAGCACTGGCTGCAATCCAAGAGTTGAGAAATAAAATGGCGTTTAAAATTCTAGAAACGGGTGTTTTGTATATTAAAATGGAAGAATTTGAATCAGCTATTTTTGCCTATGAGCAACTTATTGCAAATTTCTATGATACATCTTATGCTGAAGAAGCCCACATCGGTATAATTAAAAGCCATTACCTATTAAAAAATGTTGAATCTGCAGAATCTTATTGGAATGATAACAATCATAAAATAAAATCAAAAGACTTAAGAGAAAAAGCACAAAAACATATAAATAATGCAAAGAAATCATCTGAAAAGGATTCCAATTGAAAATATGTTTATTCGGTGGGACTTTTGACCCACCACATATAGGCCATTTACTAATTGCGCAAACTATTTGTGAAGTGGAATCATTTGATAAAATCATGTTTATTCCTGCCTATGAACCACCACACAAAATCTTTACTAGTCCGATTGATCATAGATTAAACATGTTAAAGATTGCTATAGCAAATAATCCGAACTTCGAGCTGTGTGACGTGGAGATTAAAAGAAAAGGCATATCTTATTCGATTGATACCATTAATCATATCAAAGAACAATATACACTAGAAAGACCAGAACTATTTTACCTTATGGGAAGTGATTCGCTTGGAGATTTCCATACGTGGAAAAATGCAGAAAAAATATTGAATGTATGCCAAGTAATCGTTGCTGTTCGTCCAGGATTTAAACCTAGTGGAATTCAACCTTGGGTATTGAAGAAAGTCCAATTTGCCAATATTCCTAAATTTGAAATTTCATCAACAACTATTAGAGAAAGATGGACTCAAGATAAAACAATCCGATATATGGTCCCATTAGATGTATGGCAGTATATAAATGAACATAAATTATTTCAAACAAATATGTAACCCATGTTATTAGTATATCTGATTATTGTACTCATTATATCTTTTTATTTGTTAGCTCGCGTTTGTGATGATTATTTTGTGGATTCGCTTGATAGAGTAGCAAAAGATTTAAAAATGTCTTCTGACGTAGCAGGAGCAACTTTGATGGCTATTGGATCAAGTGCACCTGAATTCTTTGTATCAATAATATCTGTATTAAAACCAGGAGATTTTGCGGAAATTGGTATTGGTACAATTGTTGGGTCAGCTTTATTTAATTTGCTCGTAATTATTGGCGCATCTGCTATGGTAAGAAGCACTATTTTAACATGGCAACCTGTATTAAGAGATTCTATTTTTTATTCAACCTCAATTATATTTTTATTATGGGCATTTTCAGATGGCCAAATAAGTATGGTTGAAGCAGGAGCCTTTATTATAGTTTATATTATTTATGTTGTGTCTGTCATGAACTGGAGGAAAATTCTTAAATATGAGGATGATAGCCAAGATGAGTTAGAAAATAATAGCGATTCTTTTAGTTCAAGTTGGATGCTTATTTTTAAACCATTTGATATTTTATTATCAAAATTTTTCCTTTCTGAAAGACATTATATATTCAACTTTTTTATTTCAATTATTTTTATTGGTGGATTGAGCTGGGTTCTCGTTGAATCGGCAGTAATGATTTCTAATATTTTACATATTCCAAAAGCTATTATAGCATTAACCGTATTGGCTATTGGCACATCTATACCAGATTTAATATCTTCAATAATAGTGGCTCGTCAAGGAAGAGGGGGCATGGCTATAAGTAACGCACTTGGATCAAATATTTTTGATATTCTGATTGGACTTGGTATTCCGTGGATGATTATTTTATTATTAACGGACGGACCATTAGTGGTAGGTAAAGAGAATCTATTCAGTTCAGTAATTCTTCTTTTCGCATCTGTACTTGTCGTTTTGTTTATTCTTTTAGTTAGAAAATGGAAAATTGGTAAATATTCTGGTATGTTTCTTATTGGCGTATACCTAACCTACTTAATTTGGGCAATCAGTAATATTTAACCTATAATCTTCGTAAAATTGTTATACAAATATGTTTAAGTTTAGCCTATGATTGAATTTCAGAATGTAACATACAATCACCAAAAAGACGTTGGTGTCAATAATCTTAGCTTTACAATACCCGAAAATGATTTTGCATTTTTAATTGGGCCAACAGGATCGGGAAAAACAACTTTAATGCGGCTTATATATTTTGATTTACTTCCACAATCTGGTTTTGTGAAAACCGGGAATTTCTCGAGTCATAAACTGAAAAAACGGAAAATTCCATTTGCAAGACGTGAAATTGGGATGGTTTTTCAAAACTATCAACTTCTTGAAGATCGAAATGTATACAATAATATTGCCCTCCCATTACATGTATTGGGATATCCAACAAAGGAAATCACAGAACGAGTAGAAGAATGTATAGATTTGGTCAAACTAGAAGGAAAAGAAAAATTAAAGCCAAGCCAATTATCTGGAGGCGAACAGCAAAGAGCTTCTTTAGCAAGAGCAATTGTAAAAGATCCATCAGTTTTATTAGCTGATGAACCGACTGGAAACCTTGACCCTGTATCAGCTTTTGAACTTGTAAAATTATTACAAGAGATTCATGAAACAGGAACAACAATTTTAATGGCATCACATAACTATAGTCTTATTAAAGGTCGTGGATATCGAATCTTGGAACTCCAAAATGGCCATTTAAGAGGCAATGGATAATGGATCAAATTATCTTTTTAGTTTCTGAAGGTTTCAAAAATGTGTGGCGACATAAAGCCACATCTTTAACAGCTATCTTTACTTTATATGTCACTCTTATCATCGTTGGCTTATTTATGGTTGGGGGTGAAAATATTCATAAAACAATTCAATATGTTAGATCTAAATACAAAGTTGAAGTATTCTATGAGCAGGATGTAAGCGACTTTCAAGCAAAAGCTATCGCAGAGAAAATAAAAAAAATTAGAGGCGTACGTTCTGCAACTGTTATTGGAAAACAAGATGCAGTCAATATTTTTCAAGATCAATTTGGTGAAAATATTTTTAGTGTGTTAGGATATAATCCTTTACCTGCAAGTACGGTCGTTAATTTTGATCGTAATAGTCCAAAAAGATTGAAATTCAATGCTATCATTCAAGAGATAGAGTCAATGGATGGAGTGGATGTTGTAAGGCATCAAGGGATCCTTGTAAATAAACTTGAACGCTATTATCAAAAAGTTTTGAAAAATTTCCCACTTGTATCTGGATTAATAGTTTTGATTACAGTTTTAGTGATCTATAATACAGTTAAATTGAGCGTTTATTCTCGAAAAAGCCTCATCTATTCGATGCAATTGATAGGCGCAACAAAGTCATTCATTAAAATGCCTTTCGTTTTTGAAGGATTACTTATGGGAACTATTTCAACACTGCTCGTGTACCCAAGCATGCTAGGATTTATTAAAGCTGGCAATTTTATAATTAAGTCGATAGCTCATTTAAATATGTCTTTATCTGTTGATCCTTTTATTTGGTTATGGCTCGCAGGATTGGCTGGAATTATATCAGTCTTGGGCAGTTATAGAGCTATATCAAGTATACTTAAATAATATTCCTACGATCTATTTTCATCTTTACATCCTATACGTAAATTTATCGTCTCATTTCTATCATTAACTAATAATTTCATAACATGGCAAAGAAAAATAAAAATAAAAATTCTGAAAAAGATATTTCAAAAAATACTAAGAAGCCCAAAAAACCTTCAAAATTAGTTTTACTCAAAGAACAAATAGGTGAAGTTCAAGACAAACATTTACGTCTTAAAGCTGAATTCGAAAATTTTCGTCGTAGAAAAGATAAAGAAATCAGCGGTTTTCTCCAATATAGTGGTGAAAATGTTATTAAATCATTCTTGCCTGTAATGGATGATATTAATCGTCTATCTGTTGCGATTAATAAGGAAAATACTCAAATAGATGAATCTATCTCCGAAGGATTAACTTTAGTGCTGAATAAAATTGATAAATGGCTTGGAGATTTAGATGTTAAACCTTTTGGTGAAAAAGGAGAAAATTTGGACCCTGAACTTCATGATGCAATGATGACCAATACAGATGATAATTTTAAAGAAGATCAAATATTAGATGTATTCGAAAAAGGATATCGTTATAAAGACCGTGTTATTAGACATGCTAAAGTAATAGTGAATAAAAAATGAGAGACTTTTACGACATATTAAACGTTTCTAAATCTGCATCAGCCGATGAAATTAAAAAATCATACAGAAAGCTGGCGATGAAATATCATCCTGATAAGAATCCAGATGACACGGAAGCCGAAAAAGTATTTAAAGAAGCTGCTGAAGCTTATGCCGTTCTAAGTGATGAAACAAAAAGATCTCGCTATGACCAATTTGGACACGCGGGAGTTGGAATGGGTGATAGTGGTCACGCCGGGTTTGGCGGGGGTGTTCATATGAGCATGGATGATATATTTAGTCAGTTTGGTGATATATTTGGTGGCAGTCCATTTGAAAGTTTTTTTGGCGGTAGCAGACAAGGGGGACAAGGCAGAAAACGTGGAGGTAGCGACATTCGGATAAAGTTAAAATTAACTTATGAAGAAATTGCTAAAGGGATTGATAAAAAAATAAAAATTAAAAAACGAATTCCTGCACCAGGAGCAACGTTTAATACTTGTTCGAGTTGTAATGGCGCAGGCCAAGTATCTCGAATTAGTAATACAATTTTAGGTCAAATGAGAACAGCTTCAGAATGTCCCTATTGTAGTGGAAGTGGTAAAGTAATTGGCAATCGACCCGCCGGGGCAGGGCCAGATGGATTAATTACAAAAGAAGAAACAATTAAGGTTAATATACCAGCAGGTGTGGAATCTGGAAATTATTTAACGCTTTCAAATCAAGGGAATCAAAATATTGCAGGAAATGCCGGTGATTTAATTGTTGTATTTGATGAAATTAACCATGAATATTTTGTTAGAGACGGCGAACATGTTTATTTACAATTAAATATTCCTTATACCACAGCAGCTTTAGGTGGAACAATTAAAGTGCCAACCATTTTAAGCCATGTTGATTTGAAAATTCCAGCAGGAATTCAATCAGGTCAAATTCTTCGATTAAAAAACAAAGGTTTTCCGCGATTAAGAGGAAGTAGCAGTGGAGATCAAATGGTCAGAGTTCAAATCTCGACTCCTAAGTCAATATCAAGGTCTGAAAAAAATGCATTAAATCAGCTTGAGAAAGAACAGCAAACAATTAAAATTCCATTTTCTAAAATCGATATTTAATGGCTTTATTCACGTCTAAGGAAAAATCAATTATTGGGTTTCTCGGCTTATCTGCCGTTCTTGGGTTTACAATTTCTCAAGTAAAACAAAAAACTAATTCATCTCCAGTTCTAACATATCAAATTGAAAAATCAGATTTTAAGATACTGGCTGATTCAATCTATTCTAATGAAAATACTTTAGAAATTATGGATAAAAAGACAATTTCGAATTCTGAAGAAAAGGATTCGAAGGTTGAACTAGAATTTGTTAATATTAATACTGCAAATAAAGATGAATTAACTGCATTAACAAAGATTGGACCTATAACAGCAGAAAGAATCATTCATTATAGACAAGATTACGGTTTATTTAAATCAATCGATGATTTAACGAAGGTTAAAGGAATCGGTCCAAAAACTTTAGAACTAAATAAAAAGAGAATTATCCTTAAAGCGGAATAAAACATTATGGAATTAAAAAAGAGACAACAAAGATCTGACTTACTTGAAGTAGGTATTGTATTGGCATTATTATTCTTGGTAATTACAATATATGTACCTGTTGCCATTTGGGAAGAAGAAAAAGTATTTGAAGATGAAAGCCGCTTCCGAATGCAAAACTTATATGATATTGAAGAATTTCATAACCAATTAACGGGCTTGTACAATACAGATTTTTATGAAGCTATGGGTTTAGTTAATGCTGCAAGAGACTCTGTCATTGCTGACTCAAATTTCATTGGTGAACAGTCTATTCTACTCGGGAGTAATAATTATTCTATAGATATTCCAGAAAGTTTTGCGGTTGAATTTGATACAACATTTGGATTTAAAAAATTTCGAAGAGATACAATAAGTGATACAAGTGTTACTATTATTATGTATTCAGAAGAACTTTCAAGAGATGATACGAGCTATATTCAATTAAAAAATCTCGCATTTATGCAAGATGACCCAAATTTTAAGGAAGTACTAGAAAAAACTCCTGTTGAACGAGTTGAATTAGTAGAATATTATGATACATTTGTTCCTGATTCATCTACCTATTACTGCCCATTAACTAACAATCAGTATAATATAAAAATTGTTGAAGAAATTAAAAGTTTACGTGTTACAAGTCCTATTGTTGAAACTTATAAAGAACCACGATATCTTATATTTTCATTCAAAGCAAATAGTCATGGTATGATCAGTGATGGAACCCGAAGCTGGGATTAGTATTCATCTGTTTTGATTGGCCTTGTAATATCCAATAAGAACCTACTTTGTGCCCAATGGACAAGGGTTGCAGACAAAATTGTTTTATCTAATGTTGCTAATGTAAAATTAGATAATCCCTTGTTTCCAATTCTTTCTGACGAAAAAGAATTAAATAAAGTTCTGTCTAATCATCTAAAAGATATAAATGATTCAATTTCATTAGCAGGAGATGAAATTACAATCTCTATAGATGATGATTTATTGACGCATGGTGTTATTAATAATGAAATAGATTTAAGCCGAGAAGATCATCTTGATTTTATAAACTGGAAGGTAAATTCTGATAAATCACAACCTAAAAAATCGATTTATTGTCAATCATATTTGCCCGATGAGCCTAATCTTCATTATGTTACAATCCCAACACATTTAGCAATAAACTTAAAACTTACTTTGTCTGGATTAGGGTGCCAACCTTTATGGATGGGTCCTATAAGTTCAACTATTCTGGATTGGGGAGATTTACCTGAATCAACTTGGGTACATAAGTCTGACAAAGGGTTTCACTTTTTCGGTTTGATTCATCAACAGTTCCATTTCGGATATTTAGCTTTTTCAAAAGGAAATATTGTTGTTAAAAATTCAACAGCTAAGAGTGACCAATTATCCAATATTTTATCTTTATCAACTAATTCTAACAAAAGGCCTATTATTTCAACTGGATCATTGACACCAAAAATGAAAAAAGTTTGGAAAAATAATTCGTTAATGGAGTTAAAACCTTTTGAAGGAATAGACTATGAAGATATTCCAAACAATTTACCATCATTTGAGTCGATTATATTATCCGTAATGGCAAAATCAAAATCACATGTCCATTCAATGAATTTTTTCAATGAACCAGGTATAACAGATTTTCCACTTATTGATAAATACTATGACGTACCTTCCGATGATAATGTTAAAAATGCTACTAAAGGCAAAAGAACTATATCTAAAATAAAAAAACCAGTCAAAACTGAGTCAAATAATGTTCTATATTATTTACTTATGATTGGAATTCTTTTTCTTGGAATGAATTATTTAAAATATAGGTCTGATATTAACAACCCAATATGGCCATTTAATTTTATAAATACAGATATAATATTTAAGGTAGATAGGTCCTCGCCAAAAACAGTAGAACAATTAGTAAAAAAAAGTAATACACTCCCTCAAGAATTAATAAATAAATCATTTCTCATATCTAAAGCATTAAATGATATTTTGTTGAATTCTGATATAAATAAATATTCAACTCTCACAATTACTAAGAATTTTATCAGTTTAGAATACAGAAGTATTGTCGATCCAGAATTTGGAAAATATTTGCCTGGTGACCTAGTAAGTTATTCTGAAGAAAAAGAAACAGAGAGTTCAAATATTACTCGTTACTATAGTTTTGATATGCCGAAAGGGAGTGCTATTCTCAATGCGCGAACTGGATTAACCCCAGAAGATGTCATTGCTCAATTAGATTCATCTTTAACGGGTTATTCATTAAAATATTTTGATCAAATATATAAAGATACCCATATTTTTGAACCACTCTTAATTAGGGTAAAATCCATTGATGAGATTACAACAGTTAGTCGTATCCTAAATGAAGCTGGGAATCGTGTCCTTTTTAGAAAATTTGTTCTATTTAATAATCCATCTGACCCAAATCCGAAAGCTGGGTATTATATTTCATTTTTAAATCCTAAATAGAACGAATCAATTCTATGCATATTCTATCTGGCCCCTATAAAGGGAAAAAGATTGAAACGAGTTTAAAAGCTCAATATCGTCCTACAAAATCTATTGTTAGAAAAAGTTTATTCGATATTCTAGGTCCTTTAAATGGTCACTCATTTCTTGATCTTTTTTCTGGTTCTGGAATCATTGGTTTTGAAGCATTAAGTAGGGGAGCATCTCATATCCATTTTGTGGAATCAAATCATTACCATATTCAAATGCTTAAAACTAATTCGGGCTTTTTTCCAGATAAAATACATATTCATCATCAAGATGTATTTAAATATTTAAATACAGTATCACAATCATTTGATATTATTTTTGCCGATCCACCCTATAATGGTATAGATATTTATCCATTAATCGAATCTTCTATTCAACTCTTGAATTCAAAAGGAATTTTTATATTAGAAGTCAATCGCTCTAATCGTAAATTACTCCACGACCCCAAGATTCGTAATTATGGTAAAACTCAATTAGCGTTCTGGAAAAACAAATGAGAAAAATAATATATCCTGGTACATTCGATCCAATTCACAAAGGTCATTTAGATATTGCAGTACGTGCATCTAAATTATTTGATACATTGGTCTTTGCAGTTGCAGATAATTCATCTAAAAACCCATTATTTACCGTGGATGAAAGGGTTGAACTAATTTTAGCTAGTACTAGTGATCTTCATAATGTTTCAGCAATTAGTACTCAACAACTTATCGCTGAAACAGCTCGTGAAGAAAATGCATGTGCACTTATTCGTGGATTAAGACATGTTAGCGATTTTGAATTTGAATTTCAAATGGCTATGATGAATTACCATCTTAATCCCGAAATAACAACTATATTCATGATGCCAGATGAAAAATATATCCATCTAAATTCTTCTGTAATTAAAGAAGTAACAAAACTGGGTGGTGATCTAAGAGATTATGTAACAAAAGATGTATTTGACGCATTAAAAATAAAATTTAATATATAATTATTTTATAAATTTTCTCTCAATTTTTATCTAAATAAGCTGGAACTCATGCCAACCTACGAATATTTATGTAATACTTGCGGAGAACGATTTGATATTTTTCAATCAATTTCCGACGATGTTTTTCAAAAAAAGCCAAATTGTGAAGTACAAAAATGTGAAATTACTCGGATTGTAAGTGGTGGCGCAGGTCTCATTTTTAAAGGGTCAGGGTTTTACCTTACTGATTATAAAAATAAAGAAAAGCCCAAAACTAAACCTGCTTCAACTAATAATTCTCAAACAAATATTAAGAAGAAGGATCAATAAATGTCAAAAATTATCTGGACTATAACAGACGAAGCGCCAGCATTGGCAACCCAATCCCTTTTACCAATAGTTAATGCATTTACAAAAATCGCCAATGTTGAAATTGAGCCAAGGAATATATCGCTTGCTGGAAGAATTATTTCAACTTTCCCTAATAATTTAACTTCAGATCAAATTATTAATGATGATCTAAATTATTTAGGACAAGTTGTTAAGGAACCCGATGGCAATATTATAAAACTACCCAATATTTCCGCTTCTATCCCGCAACTTAAAGAATGCATTAATGAACTTCAGAAAAATGGATATGATATACCAAATTACCCTGAAAATCCAACCAACGATGCCGAAGTCAATATCCAAAATAAATATTCTACCTGTTTAGGGTCGGCTGTTAATCCAGTCTTAAGAGAAGGGAATTCTGATCGCCGAGCAGCTGATGCTGTTAAGAATTTCGCTAAAAACAATCCGCATAAACTTAAACAATTCCCTGAAAATCCTAAATCCTACGTTGCTCATATGAGCGAGAATGATTTTTATGGAAATGAACAATCTATTATTAAAAATGGAGACGGACTTGTAAATATTGAGTTTCACTCAAAGGATGGCAACACAATTCATTTGAAAGAACTTTTTATTCAGAATAAGGAAGTTGTAGATGCAACCTTCATGTCGATAAAAGGTTTAAAAGAATTCTATAAAGATGAACTAAAATCATCAAAAGAACAGGGATTATTATTCTCTTTACATTTAAAAGCAACAATGATGAAAGTTTCCGACCCAATCATGTTTGGTCATTGTGTAAGTGAATATTATAAGGATGTTTTTGATACATATTCTGTAGAATTTGATGAATTGAGTATTAATCCAAATTTGGGATTGAGTGATCTATATAAAAAACTAGATTCATTACCATCAGAAGTAAAATCAAAAATTAAAAATTCTATACAGAATGTATATAATACAATGCCACCATTGGCCATGGTTGATTCTGATAATGGTATTACAAATTTGCATGCTCCGAATGATATTATTATTGATGCATCCATGCCAGTTGTAGTTCGTGATGGTGGACAAATGTGGAATTCTGATGGGAAACTTCAAGAATGCAAAGCCATTATTCCAGATAGATCATATGCGACAATGTATAAAGAAGTATTACAAGATTGCGTTAATAATGGTCAGTTCGACGTTACTTCTATGGGCAATGTTTCTAACGTAGGCCTTATGGCACAAAAAGCTGAGGAATATGGCTCTCATCCTACAACTTTTGAAATTCCATCTAATGGTATTGTGAATATTGTAGACCAGAATGGTGATATATTAATAAGTCATCAAGTTGAGAAGGGGGATATTTGGAGGATGTCAACTACAAAAGACATTCCTATTAACAATTGGGTTAAACTTGCTTATGATAGAGCTAAAATTACTGGGCAGCCTGTTGTTTTTTGGCTAGACGAAAAACGAAAGCACGATGCTAATATTATTAATAGTGTGTTAAAATATTTTCCAGATTATAACAAAAATAAAGACATTGAATATCATATTTTATCTCCACAATCAGCAATGGCTTTCACATTGAAAAGAGTCAGGGCTGGTCTTAACACTATTAGTGCAACAGGCAATGTATTGCGTGATTATTTGACAGATTTATTTCCAATTTTAGAACTTGGTACTTCTGCAAAAATGCTATCCATAGTTCCATTAATTGCAGGCGGTGGATTATTCGAAACTGGAGCAGGTGGGTCTGCGCCAAAACATGTTGCTCAATTTCTAAAAGAAGGTCATTTAAGATGGGATTCATTGGGCGAATTTTTAGCTTTAGCTGAATCTCTACGCTATATTGCACAAAATAATGAATCAAATGAATTGAATATTATAGTAAATGGTCTTGATATAGCCAATTCAAAATATTTAGATAACCAGAAATCTCCATCTAAAGTTGCTGGCGAACCAGGGAATACATCCGGTCATTTCTTTTTAGCACAATATTGGGCACGCGCACTTGCCAATCAAACAAATAGCAATGTAATTGCTCATAAATTTTCATCTATTGCAGATGCATTAGAGAATAATGAACAAAAAATTATGGATGAACTACTATTTGTAGAAGGAACACCAAAAGAAATCGGTGGTTATTATAATCCCGATATATCTAAAGTATCAGCTGCAATGAGACCAAGTGCAACCTTAAATTCAATTATTGATGATATTTAATCAATAAAACTAGTGTAGTTTCATTCATCTCAATGTTGTTGAATTCCAATGTTTATTGATTATACAAAAGTTGAATTAATTGCAGGAAAAGGAGGCCGTGGTGCTGTATCCTTTCGCCGGGAAAAGTTTGTTCCAAAGGGTGGCCCTGATGGTGGTGACGGCGGACGTGGTGGTCATATTATTTTTAAAACTGATGACAACCTTCGTACTCTTCAAGATATACGATATCGCAAAATGTATAAAGCTGAGAATGGTAAGCCTGGTGGGAAAAATAATAGAAGTGGAAAATTTGGAGAAGATGTAATCATATTGGTTCCATTAGGGACAATTATTCGAAAAGTGGTAGGAAGTGAAATTATCGCAGATCTCACATTGCCTAGAGAAGAATGTATAGCTTGCAGAGGTGGAATAGGCGGTAAGGGGAATAGTCGGTTTAAAACTTCTACTAATCAAACACCGCGAAGACATCAGACGGGAATTGAAGGTGAGTCTGGTCATTTTGAAATTGAATTAAAAGTATTAGCTGATGTTGGTTTAGTTGGTTTTCCCAATGCCGGGAAATCGACCTTATTAGCTCGATTATCATCTGCGAAGCCAAAAATTGCCGGTTATCCATTTACAACTTTAGAACCATATTTAGGTATTATTAAATATGAAGAATATAAATCATTTGTTATGGCTGATATTCCCGGGTTAATTGAGGGAGCTAGTACGGGCAAAGGTCTAGGGCATCAATTTTTAAAACATATTGAAAGAAATAGAGTTTTACTTTATCTAATAGATGCATTGGATGAAAATCCTGCAAATTCGTTTGATGTTTTAAAACAAGAATTAATTAATTTCAATCAAGACTTAATGCTAAAGCCATTTTTGATTTGTCGTTCAAAAATTGATACAATCCAAAAAGATAATTCTGATGATTATTGGTCAAACTTTAAACATCCATATATTGATATTTCATCAGTTACTAGTTCTGGTTTAAATCGTTTGATGCATAAGATAACTTCAATTATTCAAAATGAAATTTAAACACGAAACAATAATCAATTTATTGAATACACCATCTGTAGGCAGAAATCGTGTACGTATTCTATTGTCATCTATTGGCGTTCATGATGATCCATTTGAAATGGATTCAAAAATACTATGCAAAATAGATGGAATTGATATTAAAACTACTTCTGCAATTAAGAAATATCGGCACCTGAAATACGGTGAAACTCAACTAAAACAACTCGCAGAGAAAAATATTAATATTGTTTCTTATTGGGACGATAATTATCCTGTATTGTTAAAGAAAATTTATGATCCACCGGTTTTATTATATACTCATGGTAAAGAACTCACTAAAACGGAAGATATGATATCTATTGTCGGGACTCGTACAATGACACAGTATGGGCGTACAATGACAAAGCTAATTGTTAAAAAATTAACAGAAGTAGGTATTACAACCGTAAGTGGTCTCGCCCGAGGAATTGATACAATGACTCATAGAGAAACAGTCAATTTAGGCGGTAAAACAATTGGTGTATTGGGGTGTGGGATTGATGTGGTTTATCCATCCGAAAACAAACAGTTGTATCGAGATATTTTAAAGAATGGTACAATCATTTCTGAATTTCCCCTAGGAGAGAAACCGAATAGGAAAAATTTCCCACAAAGAAATAGAATAATATCTGGTCTTTCCCATGGCACTATTGTTGTTGAAGCAGGTGATAGAAGTGGGTCTATCCTCACAGCCTTTAACGCTATTGATCATAATAGAGATGTTTTTGCTGTTCCTGGGCGAGTGACAGATGCAATGTCTGTTGGTTCCAACCGTCTCATCAGAAATGGAGCGTTTCCTGTACATGATGGTAATGAAATATTAGACATTATTAATGATCGTCTATTTCGACCAATAAGTGGTGTTCAAAAAAAGATTCCATTAGAATTATCTAACGACGAACAAAATATTTTCAAATTCTTGGGACATGATCCTATCCAAATTGATGATTTACGGAAAAAGGTAGATTTAGATATCGCTCAATTGCTTCAAATTCTTTTAAATTTAGAGATGAAAAACGCTGTTACCCAATTAAGTGGAAAACAGTTCGTTATTTCTTAATTCTTTTTTGGGATTAAGGGATTCGCGGAGTAATTTCAGAGGTTTAATCTTTAAAGAATATGGAGAGGTGGCCGAGTGGCTGAAGGCGCTCGCCTGCTAAGTGAGTAAGGGGTTTATAGCCTCTTCGAGGGTTCGAATCCCTCCCTCTCCGCAAATAAACAAAATGGAGGTGTGGCAGAGTCTGGCTGAATGCACTGGTCTTGAAAACCAGCAGGGGTTCGCGCCCCTCGTAGGTTCGAATCCTACCGCCTCCGCAAATTTATAAATGGCCAATTCTAAACTACGAGTTCGATTTGCACCAAGCCCAACCGGCCAACTTCATCTCGGGGGTGCTCGAACCGCATTATTCAACTGGCTCTTCGCCAAACATCATAATGGCTCTTTTTTAGTTCGTATTGAAGATACAGATACACTTCGTTCAAAAGATAAATTCACAGAACAAATTTGCCAATCAATGAAATGGCTGGGGCTCGATTGGGATGATGAACTTATTTTTCAGTCAAAACGTACTGACCTTTATTTAGCCGCTATTCAAACATTATTAGAATCAGGGCAGGCGTATCGCTGCTTTGCATCTAAAGATGAATTAGATTCCTACCGATCTAAAGATGGTTCATTTTTCTATCCAGAAATATGGAGGAATCGTTCAGAAAATGAAATTCAAGCTAAACTAGATAATAAATCTCCATTTACTATTCGACTAAAAACACCAAAAGAAGGAATTGTATCTTTTTCTGATGAAATTTATGGTTCTATTAAAGTAGATAATTCTGAAATTGATGATTTTATTATTGCCCGATCTGATGGAAGGCCAGTATATAATCTCGTCGTTGTAGTTGACGATCATGATATGGAAATATCTCACATAATTAGAGGGGAAGATCATGTCGCCAACACATTGAAACAAATTTATATTTATGAAGCATTAAATTATTCTATACCTATTTTTGCTCATTTACCAATGATTCTTGGCGCAGATAAAAAGCGTCTTAGTAAACGGCATGGCGCTACGGGTGTACAAACATATCAAGATCTTGGGTATACATCAGATGTTTTATTAAATCATTTAGCATTATTAGGCTGGAATCCTGGAACGGAGCAAGATATATTTTCCGTTGATGATATAATTGCTCAATTTGATATAAAACGAGTTCAGAAAAAATCAGCTGTATTCAATATTCAAAAACTGAATTGGATAAGTGCTCAACATATTATGATATTACCATCAAATTCTATTTACAATCATATTAAACAGCTTAATCCATCCTGGGGCTCCAATTTTGATACACCTTATGTGTTGAATGTTATTAATTTATTAAAACAAAGATCAAAAACTATTGTTGACTTCATAGATTCTTCTCATTATTTCTTTAATAATCCTAATCAATTTGATAAAAAAACTATGAGAAAATGTTGGAAACCAGACACTACAACACAGATAATTGAATCCTTATTAATTGAATTGAATAGATTGTCAGAATGGAATTCGACATCAATTGAAGGCATTATAAAAAAATATGCTGAGGAAAATAAAATATTAATAGGAAAAATCATTCAACCCACACGGTTGGCTATTAGCGGTGTTTCTGGGGGTCCTTCACTTTTTTCAATCATGGAATTGTTAGGGATGAAAGTATGTATTTCTCGATTAAACTATGCTATCAACCATTTCCCAATCATAGAAAGTGATAATAATGGAAGCTGAAAAACCATATAAGAATTTTATTCAAAAAATTATTGATGAAGATAATTTATCTGGAAAATTCAATAAAAACGTTCATACAAGATTTCCACCAGAACCTAACGGATATCTGCACATTGGTCACGCAAAATCAATTTGTTTGAATTTTGGCCTAGCACACCAATATAATGGATTATGTAATTTACGATTCGACGATACAAATCCAATTAAAGAAGAAGATGAATATGTCAAAGCAATTATAGAAGATGTTTCCTGGTTGGGTTTTGACTGGGGAGATAGGTTATTTTATGCATCAGATTATTTTGATCAAATGTATGAATTCGCTGTATTTCTCATTCAATCAAAGAAAGCTTATGTCTGTGACCTATCAGCTGATGAAGTTAGAGCAACTCGTGGTAATCTAAAAGAAGCTGGCACTGATAGTCCTTTCAGAGAGAGAACCGTGGATGAAAGTCTTCTCCTATTTACTCAAATGAAAAATGGTGATTTTGAAGATGGAAGCCGCACATTACGGGCGAAAATTGATATGAGTCATCCTAATTTGAATATGAGAGACCCAGTTATGTATCGTATTTTGAAAGCTAATCATCATCGGACTGGGGATAAATGGTGCATTTACCCAATGTATGATTGGGCTCATGGATTAGAGGATTCCCTAGAAGGTATTACCCATTCCATATGTACATTAGAATTTGAAGACCATAGACTTTTATACGACTGGTATTTAAATCAACTTGATACATATCATCCGCAGCAAATAGAATTTGCTCGATTAAACTTAAATTTTACAATTATGTCTAAAAGATGGTTAAAAAAACTCGTTGACGATGGGTATGTTTCAGGTTGGGATGATCCAAGAATGCCCACAATTTCAGGTTTAAGACGTAGAGGATATACCCCGGAATCTATTCGTAATTTCGCAGAAAAAGTAGGGGTAGCAAAACGAGATAATGTCGTTGAAATGAATCTTTTAGAGCATAGTTTAAGAGAAGATCTCAATAAAAAAGCTAATCGAGTTATGGGTGTGATTGAACCATTGAAAATTGTAATTACTAATTTCCCGGAAAATGAGATTGATTATTTAGAAGCAATAAATAACCCCGAAGATGAATCTGCTGGTAAAAGGCGAATAGCTTTTACTAAAGAAATATATATTGAACGAAGTGATTTTATGGAAGAGCCATTTCGCAAATATTTTCGTTTAGCTCCTGGCAGAGAAGTAAGATTAAGATATGCTTTTTACATTACATGTGTTGATGTAATAAAAAATAGCAAAGGACAAATTATTGAATTGCATTGTACTTATGATCCCGAAACACGGGGAGGATCATCTCCCGATGGACGGAAAGTCAAAGGAACCATACATTGGGTTTCATCCACAGAAAATATTGAAGCGGAAGTTCGGCTATACGACAGACTCTTTTTAGAGCCAAACCCTAGCAAGTCAGATAATATTAATGATACATTAAATATTGATTCACTTGTTCTTAAAAAGACATGCTTTATTGAAACAGAAATGAAGAAAGCATCCGTAGGTGAATTTTATCAATTTGAACGATTGGGTTATTTTAGTTTGGATAATATTGACAGTTCACCTGAACATTTTGTATTTAATCGGTCCGTAGCATTGAGAGATTCATGGAAAAAAATTGAAAAGGGATTTCAAACCTCTAAAATTGGATGTGGTTAAACTCCTGTTTTTCTATTAATTTATTCTCCATGAAACCTACAACTCCATGAACAAAATCTTAATACATCTTCTTTTATTGTCAACACTATTTGCACGGGACCCTCTTGTGTATTTCTACCTACTTCCATTTGACAATGTGCAAAATGATGCTTCTGTTGAATGGATTGGACCCGGTTTATCCGAAATTGTCAAAGATAAATTAAAGAATGAGTCAACATTACGAATTCAAAATAATGATGATTTAGAATATATTATGAATAATCGTTCTGAATTATTGAAGCAACCTCGTGGATCAAATAATTTATTATTACTTGGGAAATTCAATAGGAAGCTTGATGACATATCTGTAACTATGCAATTAATTGATATTGCTACATGGGAAGAAGTTGGGAACAAATCTGCTTCTGGCTTTTATTCTGCTCTTCCGACATTAAAAGATCAAGTAGGAGCAACTGTCCAAGGAATGTTGGCTGATTACTTACCAAAACAAGTAGATAAAGCTAAATCTCCTTTCCCGGATATTTCCGTTAGACCACAAAAAATACTTCCACCAAAAGTTTCTATTGAATCTGAAAGAGTCGCCAGTTCATTAGATGCTGCAATCCTTGAATTGGAAGCAAGCATGGATTTTGTTTTAGGTGCTAAGAAAAGGGAAGAAGACGCAAAAAAGAAAAAAACTGTACAACAATCTGTTGGAGAATGGTCAATGGACTTTACGGCTGAGCAAAAGGTTGATGTTAATCCTGAGAATGATCAAAACTCAGCTCTATTGGAAACTGTATTAGACCAATTAATTTCTAATCCCTATCAAGTTAAACTGGAACGACCTAATTTTATTTATCATGAAGATGACGAACAACTTATTACGGTTCAGTTTAAGGTGGAATACTCCTTGAAGGAAAATATTATTCATGAAATGCTAACTACTCTTCCTTATACAGGGTTGCAAGAAGACGGTAGCTTAACTGTATTTTATTATAGTAGGGATAAATTCAACTTTCCGCAATATTTAATCGATGATATTATTTCTGAAACCTATCGAAAAATACCTGTCATTCAATTTTTTGATAAATCCAGAAACCCATCTGTTGTTCTCACAGATACACCTGATTCATATTGGCATTCTCGTTCTAGTTCAAAAGTCCTTTATATTCCTAGCCACCAATTTTCTCCGTTGATTAATTTCACAATGGGCGGTTGGTCTATGCAAATAGCAATGGAAACTGTTACAATTCCCATTACCTATGAATTTACATTACCCGTTAATGCGGTAGAAAATTTGAGTAATGTCACAATTAAGTTCGTTAATGAGTTAGATCTAAGAAGGTTTTTAGATCCAATTTTATAAATAATACGAGTTCAATGTGAAAAAATATTTTGCTGGAATCGCATACATTTTAGCGATTTCATTCACATTCGCAACCACTGTGAATGTTGAGAAAGTACCAGACTTTAAAGTTAAGCTTCTTTCAGGGGAGCGGATATCATTGTACGAGTTACTTGAAGAAGGACCTGTTTTACTTGATTTTTGGGCAACATGGTGCGGTCCATGTAAAAAGGCGATGTTACATCAAGATAATTTTCATAAAGCTTATCAAGACTCAGGGTTTAATGTATTAACTATTAATCAAGATTCTCCTAAAAGTTTATCCAAGGTTAAAGGATATATTCGATCAAAAAATTATTCGTTTAAAGTTGGAGTTGATCCTAATAAACAAATATCGAAAATATTTAATGCTGTTTTACTACCAACCATGATTCTTATTAATAAAGATGGGACAATTGCTTGGCGTCATCAAGGATATATTCCAGGTGATGAAATCGTAGTTGAAGAACGAATTAAATCTTTATTAATGCAATAATGAAAATAATTAATAGTACAATTATTCTTTATTCCTTTTTATTTATTATTATATCATCTATCCTTTCTGCACAAATTAAATTCTCAGGTAGTAGTCAGTTAAGATATGGCGAAAGTAAAACTGGGTTTAATTATTCAGAATCTTTGATTAATACAAATATTCGTCTCGATAAGTTTACTATTTGGTCACAATTCGAATTTAGTAAACCACCCGAGTTAGGATTTTATCAAGATGGTTTACGAAAAATACGCTTTGATTATTCGGATGGTCCAATATCATTAAAACTTGGTGATATTTATGAAATATGGGGAAGGGGTCTTGTATTAAATCAGAATGAAGATCAATCAGTTGATTTTGATAATGGCATTCGTGGCTTATACTTTTCATTAGATAAGAATAATATTCAATGGAATTTATTAACTGGCTATTCCACACTATGGAAATCATCACCTACTTATTCTGGCTTTAACAATTATTCACATAATTATGAAACGAATCATTCAGTCATGGGAACAAATATTGATTGGTATCGTGATTCCTTCGAAATGGGTCTTTCCTATTTACAATCGAGAGAAAAACATACGTTACCATCTTGGAATTTCCCAGATACAGTCCATGTAGTACATCGAATATTAGGAGGGCGGGTTACTTACACAGGTCCCAATTTTGAGCTCTTCCTTGAATATGCTGATAAACAATCTGCTGGATATAATGATTTAGATTTCGCTAGAAGCGGAAGCGGGTTTTATGCAAATATAACTTCTTTTCTCCAAGATTGGACTTTATCTGCAGATTATATTCGTTATAGTTTTGCGCATCTTGCACCTGACGCATTTACTCGTTGGGATTTTATTAATAATTATGGGTTAGCTTTAGATTATCAACAACCAGCTATTTCGAATTTGCTCCATTCTACATCATTGCTTGGACGAATATCACACCAATTTGATTTCAATAATAATTTAGGGTACCAATTAGATTTAACAGGTCCGGGTATATTCGGGACTACATTATTTCTTCATTATGCTACTTCCAGTCGAACCCATATTTGGGAGTCCAGACCAGACTATACATGGTTTAAAACGAATAATGATTCTTGGCTACCTATTAAATCGGCTGAGGGTTTACCTTATCAAGAATTATATTTAGAGCTAAATGGTTATGCTTTTAGCGACAGGTTACACTATGTTATTTCTGGCGCAAATACCAAAGACGTAACAGATATTTTTACAAACAAGTATGACGAGCATAATCATTTATTGGAGTATAAATATCAAGAAGCACTTACGATTCCCACTTCTTTCTCATATTATCTTTCTAATGGAATCAATATTAATATTAAATGGGAATATCAGGAATTATTACGTGGAACGTGGAGTTATTCTGACTCATCAAGTATTGTAAAATATGATAGTCTAAAATCAGATTTTGACTC
The DNA here is from genome assembly GCA_018658715.1 of Fidelibacterota bacterium. GTDB lineage: Bacteria > Fidelibacterota > Marinisomatia > Marinisomatales > UBA1611 > JABHGY01. Next base: position 38,485 of record JABHUQ010000028.1, on the reverse strand, counting down.
TTACGATTATGAAACAGATGTTCATACTGAACGGCCAAAACAGTATAATCATTTCTTTTCGATTGGTTTAGGGAATGCTCCAACTTGGTCCGTTGCTCTATTATTTGATCGCGTATCTTATGATGATACATTTGATCCATATGCCATTGATACTGAAACATTCTTTGAAACATTTCTTGGAAATTTTATGAGTTTAGAAAATACTTGGGCAGCCATTGAGTTTGTGTATAACATTAATTCAAGTCATAGACTTTCATTGATGTACGGCAGCCAAAAGGGTGGACTCCTTTGCAGTAATGGAGTATGCCGTAAGATAGAACCATTTACAGATGGTTTTAAACTGGAATTAACATCCTTGTTTTAAAATGCATATACCATCTAATTTCTTTCACAATTTTAGTTAAGTAAACAAGGGGGATTCCTATTATGAAAAAAATAATTCTATTTATGATTGCAGCCATATCATTTATGTTGGCTGAGCAAACAATTCTTGTTAATAATCAAGAAGTTCCCATCAATAACTTAAGAGAAATTGTAGAAAATGCTGCAAGATCATCTCAACGTGTTTTTGTAGAAGATTTTACTGGTCTTCAATGACCATATTGTCCAAGCGCAAGTTTTGCGATAGATACTTTATTAAACGAATTCCCAGAAACACTTTTTAGCGTTGAATGGCATAGCCCTAGTTATACCCCTGGGAGCTCAGATTTTGATCTCCCATCTGAATATAGTCAAAGATCAGGTTATTATGGAGTAGGGGGAATACCTCATACTCAATGGAATGGAGTTCAAAATACTGTTGGTGGATATCCCAGTGGTAATTGGGAGCCAATGTATAATACTTTTCTACCAATATTTAATTCGATGTTGGGTGATGAAACACCTTATGAAATTCAAATTAATGGTATGATACTTGATAATGATGTGACTTACGACATAACTATTTCCTTGGATTCAGACCATCCATCTTCAAATGATATTGTTCATGTATTTATTGTAGAAGATGAAATATATTCTTATTGGTCTTCCGCTAGTCAATGGCATAATGCTAGAAATGTTGCTCGAATCTGGGAAGACCCTAATTCAGTCAATATTTCATCTTCAGGAGAGACTGAAACGTTCAATGGCTCTTTTACATTATCCGATAGCTGGGTTCAAGATAATGTTAAAATAATTGCTATTGTACAGAACAATACAACAAAACAAATATTACAAGTTTCTGATGTATATATAGATGATATGAATCCTGATGTTGATGATGACGGTGTCATGAATTGGGTAGACAACTGTCCCCAAGATTATAATCCATCTCAGGATGATGAAGATAATGATCTTATTGGCAACGAATGTGACCCGTGCAATAATAATGTTTATGTAACAGGTAATCTTAATGGTGATACAGATGTAAATGGAAATCCTGTCATTAATGTTTTTGATGTTTTGTTTTTAGTTGATTTTATTCTAACTGAAGAATCAATGGGATGCCACGTTGATGTTGCAAATATGAATGGTGATGAAATAATAAACGTAATTGATATTGTTACTCTTGTACAAGGAATTATGAATAATACATGGAGTGGTATTTCACCTGGGGGGCAACCACTTGATGGCATTTTAAGCGTACAGCAAAATGGATTAGAGAAAGTTGCTACAATATCTAGTGTGGAAATGATTTCTGGTTTTCAATTTTCAATTCCCGAATCTTACAATTTAAATAATCGATTAATACTTCCTGAAGGTTGGTCTTTGCATTCAATGATAAAACATGGACGAATTACTTATTTAGCATTTGATGAAACAGGGACAAATGCTATAGAATCTATATCTTTCGATGTGGCTTCTTCTATTCATGCGATAGATTTAAAAGATTTAGTCGTAAGTAATGAATTTGGACAAGAAATAAATATGAAACGCCTAGATAAGACAGAAGCTATATCTATTGCTTTAGCATCTCGTCCAGAAATATGGAATTTGACCCCAAATCCATTCAATCCTGTATTATCTATTTCCTTCTCAATACCATTTGATACTAAAGGAAAAGTTGCTGTCTATAATACTTTAGGCGAAGAAGTAGAAGTATTAGCAGATAAATCACTCATACAAGCTGGTGATCATTCATTTCAATGGGATGCATCATCGCATGCATCAGGTATGTATTTTATCCAAATTCAAACACCGAATGGATTTGATACAAAAAAAGCACTATTATTAAAATAGACGGTTGAACTCGGGAAATTCTTCTAATAAATTCTCGGGCTTTTTTTGGCAACTTATTTTATTGTTTTGATACAAATTAAGATATGCGCCCGTAGCTCAACTGGATAGAGTGTCTGGCTACGGACCAGAAGGTTGGGGGTTCGAATCCTCCCGGGCGTACCACCTGTCTTATGCATTGACCCTTTTATTTAAAAACGACTACCATATACAATAAATTGAATAATTTCAATCCTCTCATGGATAGAATATCCCCATATTATCAAATTCTTAAAGAAAAGATTCCATTAATTGATTTACGATCTCCTGGGGAATTCAAAAAAGGGGCATTTCCACAAAGTGTTAACTTCCCCATATTGAAGGATGATGAGCGTGCACGAGTAGGCAAAACATATAAGCATCAAGGAAAAGATGCTGCAATAAAGATGGGTCATAAATTAGTTTCCAACGAGATTAAAGAAATTCGAATTCATACGTGGATAGATTTTATCCAAGATCACCCAACGACAAGGATCTATTGCGCACGAGGTGGATTACGATCAAAGATTGCTCAAACTTGGCTTCGAGACAGGGGATTAAATGTTAAAAGGATTTCGGGTGGTTATAAACTTTTAAGAAATACCGCTATTAACATATTGGATTCAGCAGAAAATGATAATAAAAAATGGATTATTTTGGGCGGAAAAACAGGGACAGGGAAAACCAATATTTTGAATCGATTGATTTCTACCATCGACTTGGAAGAATTAGCAAATCATCGTGGGTCTGCATTCGGGAAAACAGATTCAGCACAACCATCACAAATTAATTTCGAACATTCTTTAGCTATTCATTATCTAAACCATAGTGGCAATACATTATTTTTGGAAGATGAATCTCGTACCATTGGACGTGTTGCTATTCCTAATAGTTGGTATGGACGTATGCGATTATCAAAATGGGTTTTAATTGATATTCCCCTAGAAGAACGTATTCAGAATATACAAATAGAATATATTGATAAACCTTTAAATGTAGGCGTACCAAAGACAGATTTACTTTTATCCCTTCGTTCATCATTATTTAAAATTCAGAAAAGACTAGGGCATGAATTATTTATGAGTATTCGCACAAAGATTGATAATGCATTTTTAGATCCTAAATCTCACTCACATTATGATTGGATACATGATTTACTGACCCTTTATTACGATCGATTATATGACTATCAAATATCATCCAAAATGGGTCGTTGTATTTATCGATCTGAAACAAGTGGGGTGGTTGACTATTTGACAAATTTAGATTCTGAATAAAAATGAGCCTTTTGGGCATCTTTTTTATAATTAATTTCTAAATGGTTAAACCTATGAAAAATATATTCTTCTTAATAATTATTATTCAAATCAGTCTAGCAATGGGGCAAAATAGGAAGGAGCGTATTGTCCTTGATTTCTTAGATGCTCGATATTCAGGGAATGTAGTAATGCTAAAATCACTTTCTTCGCCAGACTTTATTTACTTTAATACACCTTATGTTGGGTTAGGCATTACCACGGAATGGAAACATGATTCTTTATTCATTAAAAATATATCTGAAGAAAGCCCTGCCTATAATCGATTACATCAGGATGACCATATTCTTGAAATTAATCATTCACTCGTTTCACAAAAAGTTATTGGAAAAGAAAACCCTTTTATAGGGCCCATTGGAAAATCTATCCAATTGATTGTTCAATCATCTGATTCGTCCAATTTTATTGAGTATCAGGGGGCATTAGATCTTATTCAGAAAAAGCAGGGTTTAGGACAATTTTTAGACCATATACAATCATTTTCATCCTTATGGGAATCATCTGAATTGCAAAATGTTTCCTACTTTTCAAAAAGAAATAATATTGTTATATCATATAATTGGATTGGAAATAAAGAAGGTGAATCTGTTCAGTATACATTTTCTACCATTGAGATTTATGAAATAAATCCTATAAACATAACGGTAAAATCGATTCAAAGTCAATGGTCAGAAAGACAACTATTAGATCAAATTAAAGGTACACCTTAATTTCCTGAAGCATTCGGTCATGAAGCTGGCCATTTGATATTAATATTTGATCATCATAAATGGAATATTCACCACCATCCATTCGTGTAATCATTGCCCCAGCTTCTGCAGCTATAATAATTCCTGCAGCTGAATCCCATGGGCTTAAATCAAATTCCCAATAACCATCCACTTTACCACAAGCCACGTGACAAATATCTACAGCAGCAGCCCCTAATCGACGAACGCCTTGAGTTTTGTGGGTAAAGGATTTGAATAAATCCATGTTCGTATTCCAATTATCTCCATGTTCATACCCAAAGCCTGTAACTAATAAAGATTGAATCAAATCGGACGTAGTACTTACAGAAATAGGTTTTCCTTCAACAAATGCACCTTTTCCTTTAATGGCAGTATATAAATTAATATTTGGCATTTCAACAACAACACCAATAGTTGGGACACCATTAATAAGAACACCAATTGATACGGCAAAGGCAGGATAACCATGAACAAAATTAGTTGTACCGTCCAATGGATCAATTACCCATAGGATATCAGACTTTTCATCCTGTTTTCCTGATTCTTCTGCTAATATACTATGGAAAGGGAAATGGTCTTTAATGGAAGAAATAATGATTGATTCAGCCGCGCGATCAATTTCCGTAACAAGATCCGTTTTACCTTTATGCTCACTTGAAATCTGTCTGTCCTTTGCAGACATAATTACATTTACAGCCAAGAGCGCAGCATCCACGGCAACACATAAAATATCATCTGTAGCATCAGATGTAAAAGTGTCAGTCATTTATTTTACATACGGAACATGATTCTTAGAAAAATATTCTTTCGTCATTTTTCTTAATGCTGTAGATAATAAAATAATAGAAAGCAAATTCGGGAATGTCATAAATCCGAGTGCAGCATCGCCAAAAGCCCATATTGCTTCTAATTCCGCAATTCCGCCAATAAATATAAATGCAACAAAAACCCATCGATAAGTGGGAATAGCTTTTTCACCAAATAAGTATACAACGGAACGGTTTCCATAAAAGGACCAACTAATCGCAGTTGAAATAGCAAATAGCAATACGGAAATTGTTACAATTTTATCACCGTAAGAAAAAATCCATGACAATCCTTCCTTAAAAGCAAAAGATGTCAAGAGACTACTATTTAATAATTGCTTTCCGTGGAAAAAGCCCGAAGCAAGTGCTACATTTACTTCATCAACAGATGTAGCAGTAATATTAACGAAAAATTCAGTATGCATCCATGCCCCGGTAGTTATAATCACAAGCCCTGTTAATGTACATATGACTAATGTATCAATAAATGGCCCTAACATTGCAACTGATCCTTCTCGAATTGGATATTTTGTTTTTGCTGTAGAATGTGCAATTGCCGCACTTCCTTGTCCAGCTTCATTAGAATATAAGCCTCGTTTTATTCCCCATAACATGGTTAATAATATTCCGCCACCTGTGCCAGCCACAGCAGCAGGAGGATTAAATGCCATTGTAAAAACCAAGGAAACACTTTCAGCTATTTTATCAAAATTTGACAAAATAATGAGAGAAGCTGCCAAAACGTATATTATAGCCATAAAAGGGGCTAAAAAGCCTGTTACGTGCCCAATACGCTTAATTCCACCTATGATGACAGTTGCTACAATTCCTGCCATTAATAGTCCATTTATGACCTGTAAATATGAAACTTCAAACCCAGTCCATACTGTATGTTTCATAGTTAAAAAGTGTCCATTCCCAATGACAGCGGAAAATTCCGAATATATTTGATCCGAAACAGTAAAAGATTGAATAGCATTTCCTGTTGCAAAAGAACATATAATCGCAAATGTTGCAAATGCTACTGCAAGCCAACGCCATTGTTTTCCTAAACCATTTTCAATGGTATACATTGGGCCACCAGCTGTAGAGCCATCAGGTTGAATTTCCCGATATTTTAATGCAAGAGCACTTTCAGCATATTTTAATGTTGTTCCAAAAAATGCTGTAATCCACATCCAAAATAATGCTCCTGGACCACCATAATAAATTGCAGTTGCAACTCCAGCAATATTACCAATTCCAACTGTAGCGGAAAGGGCAGTGGTTAAAGCACGGAAATGATTTAAATCGCCTTCATCTTCAGGGTCATCATATAAACCACGCGTTACATTAAAACCATGTTTAAAATACCGAATTTGCGGAAAACTGAGTTTAATGGTTGCGAAAATACCTGTACCAACAAGTGCAACAACCATGAAAGGTATGGCACGATGAGCAGGAAAGGACCAAACAGCTTCAAAAAAGTGCAAACCAAATGCATAAATAAAAAAGGTAATAAGGGCAAAAGCAATCATCCCTGCTTTGTTACGATTCATCAGTAATCCTTTGTAGTATTGTTAAAAAGATAGGTGATATTAACAGAAGGTAATGAGATTGGCAATTTTGTTTTACAAGACATTTACACTACATTATGCATTATATGTTTAATCAATTATATCAGAAAGCTCCATTAGGAGTCATTGCACTTAGTTTAATGTTTGGAACACTTATAGGGATATTTTATTCATATCCTTGGTTTGCAATTATTTTTCTTTGCTTATTTAGTCTGGGCATGATTTTGATCTCTAGTAAAAATATAGATGTATATATTTTTATATTAATGACTTTTTCCACTGGGTGGTATCTATCATCAATAAAACAAGTTCGCCTAGATCAATTGCAAGAATATGCCAATTCGATTCATTTACAAAAAATCGAATATTCGGGTTTTATTAAAGGAATAAAAGAAACTGAGAAAGGGTGGAGAGCTAAAGTATTAATTACACATTTAGAAACGGATTCTTCAAAACTAAATAGAGACGATGTATTTTTATTTGTTTACGGAAAAAAATCAACAATCATTAGTCTTGCTGATTCAATTACAGGACAGGGGACATTTAAACAATTTCAAGGAAAACGTAATCCCGGAGATTTTGATTTTCGATCTTTCTTTATGAGAAAACATATTTTTGGTAAAGTTTTTTCTGATAAAAAGATTCCGCCAAATATTATCCACAATAATGATAAAAATCTTTCAGTGTTTCTAGAGGATATTCGTCATTCTATTAAATCGATTTTCAATAGATATACTGATATTGAAACAGGAGGGATGCTAACCGCTCTTATTCTAGGTGAAAAATCTTACGTGGATGAAGGTTTACGAGAATCATTTGCAAAAACGGGCGTAATCCATGTTCTTGCAGTATCTGGTTTACATGTGGGCTATGTATTATTAGTTTTATCATTATTAACATCCGTATTCCGCATTCCATGGGGTTGGGATCGATTTATCATTATTATAGGATTAATCTTTTTTTGTTTATTAACTGGAATGAAACCAAGTGTCATTAGAGCATCACTCATGGCCGGATTATTTATGATTGCTCCAGTAGTAAATCGAAGCTCCAATAATTGGAATATTATTGGAACATCAGCCATAATATTATTGATTTACAATCCACATTCATTACTTGATTTAGGCTTTTTATTAAGTTTCTCAGCAGTGATTTCAATTATTTATTTCTATAAATATTTTGAAATGCATTTACCCAATATAGTTAATCCAACTAAAATTGATAATAAAGTTATAAAATTCTCATTAGGTTTATTTCTCGTCTCAATTGCAGCACAGATAGGCACATTACCTATCACAGCATTCACTTTTGGGCAAGCACCCGTTATTTCGTCTATTGCAAACGTATTTATCGTTCCATTGATTGGTCTATTAGTTGCATTAGGCTTTGCTCTTATTGGATTCGCATGGATGCCTTTGTTCCCGGATTGGCTAGGCGAATCTGCATGGGCTTTGCAGTGGCTTATAAAAAAGATTGCCCAAAATTTCGCATCTTTTCCATATGCAACTATTCAGCTGAGTTCTATTGGATTAATAGAAATATTGCTTTATACATTTATAATAGCAACGATTATACTCATCATTCATTCCACACATAAAAGATATGCAATTTGGTCATTCTTAATATCTTTAAATCTTCTTGCTTGGCCATATGCTCTTGAAAAAAGGAATATTACAGATATTATATATTTAGACGTTGGTCAGGGTGATGGTGCATTAATTCTGTTACCAGATGGAAAATCAATGTTAATAGATGCTGGATTTCGATCAAGACGAGAAGATATGGGTGAAAGAGTTGTTATTCCTGTATTGAATCATTTTGGAATAGATAAAATCGATTGGCTTGTTATGAGCCATCCTCATTCAGATCATATTGGCGGAATTGAATCCATTCTTCAAGCTGTAAAAGTTGATACTGTCCTCGATACGTATATTGACTATCATTCTTGGACGTACAATCGATTACTCACCCTATTTGATGAGAAAAATATTACTCGAATTAAGCCATCACCTGGAGAAATAAAATCTTTGAATCCGGGCATTAATGCAATCTTTTTTTCACCTGATTCGGTGTATGCAAACTCTCAATCTAATGTGAATAATGCCAGTATTGTTTTTAATCTAACTATTGGTGAAAAATCATTCTTATTTACGGGCGATTTAGAAGAAGAAGGTGATCATGTATTATCCCGATTTGGTTCATACTTAAAGTCTGATATATTAAAAATAGCGCATCATGGAAGTATTACTAGTTCAACTCCGCAGTTTTTAAAGGAAGTTCAACCGAAATATGCTATCGTTTCTGTAGGAGAAGGAAATAAATTTCGCCACCCATCTGATATAGTAATGGATCGTTTAAGAGATTTAAATATTCAAATTAAACGGACAGATTTATTAGGTGCAATATGGTTTAAAACAAATGGAAAAGATATGTGGGAGCATAAATGGAAATAATTGCTGGAGTAGATGAAGCAGGTCGCGGACCATTAGCTGGTCCCGTAGTAGCTTCAGCTGTTATTTTACCCAAGGACCACACAATTGAAGGATTGCGTGATTCCAAGAAATTAACACCAAAAAAAAGATCGCTTTTATATGACATTATTCAAAAAGAAGCAATTTCAATTGGAGTTGGTATAATTGGTTGTAAAGAAATTGATAAAATCAACATTCTGCAAGCAACATTCAAAGCAATGCAGATTGCACTTGGGCATTTATCGCAGAAACCTACTAAAGCTTTAATTGATGGAACACCATTACCAAATCAAGTAATTCCTAATGAAGGAATTGTAGGAGGAGATGATTTAGTAGATGAAATCAAAGCAGCCAGTATTATAGCAAAAGTAACAAGAGATAATTTGATGAAAGAATATGCTATTATTTTTCCTGAATATGGTTTTGAGAAACATAAAGGATATGGTACAAAACAACATATGGATGCTTTAGCAACTTATAAATCAACACCTATTCATCGAAAATCTTTTTCACCAGTTAAAAAATGGTTACCAACGCTATCATGGATACATGAAAATAAAAAAGTAGGATGGCTTGGAGAAAAAATGTCTGCACTATATTTAAGAGATAAAGGATTTACTATTATAGAATTAAATAAGAATTGTCATCCACACGGCGAAATTGATATTATAGCAAAATTAAATAATTGTATTCATTTTATCGAAGTTAAATCTGGGCTAAAAGATTCTGAAAATCATCTATTAGAAAAATTTACACGAACAAAATTGAACCATTTATATGATGCGATTCAATTCTACCAAAAGGAACAAAATATAGAATGTGACATACAATTGGACGCAATAACAGTGAAATTTCAAAAGGGTGGACCAAAAATAAAATATTTTCCCAGCATCTCTTTAAACTGATTCCCTAAATTCGCCACCTTATTATGTTACAAAAACAAAAGATTATAAATGAAATCAAAGCAATTGGAATAATTGTTACAGTTGCTTTACTCATTAAAGTTACAGTCCTCGAAGCCTATATTGTACCAACAGGAAGTATGGAGAATACCATTATGACTGGTGATTTCCTGATTGGTTCACGATTTGTCTATGGAATGAGAACCCCTGACTGGATTGGAATACCATACACGGATAAAGGGTTTTTCATTCCTTATGTCAAATTCCCAGCTTTTAAAATCCCTGAAAAAGACGATGTCCTTATTTTTAAATATCCTCGCGACCATTTTGTTAAATATGTAAAAAGATGTGTTGGAGGCCCAGGTGATACACTATTGGTTGATTCGAAAAAAGTATATATTAATGGGAAAGAAGTACCCCTATCAGAAAATGGCAAATTTCTTTATCCTACATTACCGGATAATTTTCGACAGCAAGAAATTTTTCTTACTTCAGCAATAAATAGAAATAAAGATTTCATTGGCCCAATTATTATCCCGAAAAAAGGAGATAAATATTTAATTAATTCTGAAACGAACTGGCGACATTTATTACCACTCATAATGATGGAAGGTCATAATGTAACTCTAGTGAGTGATGAAAAAACATATACTCTTACACTACAAGATCCGAATGAATTATATAGAAGGAAAGAAAATAAGACTGTTTTCAATGATTACTTCCCCACTGGAAGTCTATTAACACCTTGGTCTAAATCCGTAAAAGACGCCCATTTTAAATATTTATATATAGATGGAAAACCTATTTCAGAATGGACATCGTATGAATTAACCCAAAACTATTATTGGGCAATGGGAGATAATCGAGATGATAGTCTTGATTCAAGATATTGGGGCTTTATCGGTGAAAATTATATATTAGGTGAAGCATTATTTATCTATTTTTCCTTAGATATCTTCAACACGTGGCTCCCTAGATTTGATAGAGTAGGCACTGTAATTCAATAACAGAGAAATGAAGCTAACATCATTTCTACTGATTCTTTCCTTCCAATTCTCATTTTGCCCTGAACCGCCAAGAATGGTCAGGCATTTCTCCTATACTGTTTCACAAAATGAAGCCACATCACAAATGAGACAATTCTTAGAGCAAAATGGATTTATCATAGAACATTATGCTCCTGAATCTGGTTATATTCTTACAACACCTCTGGAAACTGAAATAAATCTAAGCCGATATAAATATCAATTATCCATTCAAATTGAAGATAAAGTTAAAATTTATATGATTTCATCTAGGGAAATCCTTACCCGTGGCTCAGAAGTTTCGATTGGAGGCGGTTCATTTGATAAAAAGCAAAAAATGGATAAACTGCCTTACCGTGTCCAAAAAGCTATTTTTTCGCAATTTGCGACATCATTAGACAGTGCTGGGTTCCACCTAATTAAATCTTGAAATTCTCTTAAGATATTGATTGCCGATTAGGTCTGCTTTTATTCAAATTCCAAACCCTAATTAGTAGGACTAAACAGTAATTTAACTAAAAATTGTTATGAGTAATAATTTCGACAACAAAGAGTCCCGTGTTGATTATTTAACAGGGAATTTTACCGACTTACTGGATGGTATAAATGGTTCATATGGGCAAGCACTCATTGATGAACTTATGAATCGTTTAGATCAAACTGTCATTGACTTCAATGATGAAGTAGAACAAATGATGGAAGAATTAAAAGGGAATAGTGATAAACGTTCTCAATTACTTCATTCAATCATTAATTCTGAAAAAAATCCAGGTGCCGAAAAACCAAGTACTGAAGAAGAATCACCCGAGCCATCTTCCGAAGATACTGCGGAATTAAATGATTGGGAAAAAAGGCTAGAAGCATTAGATAAATAGATATTTGAGGAAAAAATGAACGTCAAAGATAAAATTGTATTCGGATTATTAATTATTTTAATTGCAGGTGCTGGCTATTTCCAATACCTGTCCACTGAATTAAACAAAAGAATGGATGTATTGAATGAGCAAGATAAAGCTCATGTTGATGTTGTCCACCAAGAATTTCGCGAAGATTTACGAAAATTGAATCTCCAATTTATTGGTCGCGGAAAGCATGTACGCCAAGCACAGAAAGATATTATATCCAATTCTGAACTCATTCAAGCAATGACTGATTCTTTAGCTAGTCTAATTGATGATGTTGAGTATCAATTAAATGTACTAGATCGTGACGTTCAAAAAAGATTCAGAAATGTTGAAAATGATATTGCTGATGTTGCTGAAGACCTGAGAAAACATAAACCCAGAGTAAAACGTCAATTTTCAGACATAGAACAAGAGGTGACATCCATAGATAATCGCGTAAAAGAAATGGAAGTTTTACCTGTTATTCAAAAAGATAAAGCAAAACAGGCTGAAGAAAAAAGCAAATAACTTCACCTTGACTAATCATTTAAAAAGGCTGAAGAAATATTCAGCCTTTTTTTTTATTCAATTGTCCTAAATTTCAATAAATCATTTTGGACACAAACTCAATTATTGATCACCTTCTCGTATGTTTAAAGGCAAAATTGTATTTATTAGTTATTTCATAAGCCTGCTGGTCATTGGCACTGGTGGATTCTTTTTTATCGGTGGAGATCAATGGTCTATAATTGATAGCTTTTATATGACTTTTTTAACTTTGTCCACAGTAGGTTTTTCCGAAGTACATCCATTAACTGATGCTGGAAGAGTATGGACCATTATATTAATATTATTTGGTGTAACTGGAGTAGGAATTTTATTATCAAATCTTGGAGATATATTATCTCAATTTGGAGATTACAGGAGCAAAAAGATGGAAAAAAATATTAAAAATCTTAAAAATCATTTTATTATTTGCGGTTATGGTAGGATGGGCGCTGTCATTGCGAAGGAACTTACTGAAAAAAAACTTCCCTTCGTTGTGGTGGAATTGAATGAAAAAAAGATCGAAATAATGCATCATAATAATATTTTATGCCTTCAGGGTGATGCAACCATGGATGAGACGCTCAAATTAGCGAATCTAGAACGCGCATCTGGTATTGCTGTTGTTCTGGATACGGATCAAGATAATCTTTTTGTTACAATGTCTATTAGAACCATTAATCCAGATGTATTTTTATTGAGCCGTTGTAGTAAAGAAGCAAATCATGCCAAAATAAAAAGAGCAGGGGCGAACAAGGTGGTAAATCCTTATACAGCTGGTGGACACAGAATTGCCGAGATGCTGCTTTCACCTTTAGTTGAAGATTCTGTTTCGGTCGTTTCTCAATCTCATCAAAATATTGATTTAAGTTTAGATGAAATATCTTTAAAACCATTAAATCAATTTCATGACGTTTCTATAAAGAATAGCAAATTAAGAGAAAAATTTAATTTAATAATAGTAGGCATTATAGATAATAAGGGTGAATCAACAATAAACCCCGCACCTGATACCATCCTAAATGCGAATTCAAGCATCCTTCTAATGGGAAATAAAGAGAATATGAATCGATTTAAAGGTAAATATATTAATCTATAAATTGCACATAATATATATTATGTATAATTGCAATTTATTTAATAATATAGGTTGTTTTTAGTCCAATTCCCTTTATTTCTGTGTCTTTACATTTTATATAGCTATATCGGCTACCTAATAATTCTTTTGTTTTTTTGGAAATATGTATTTTCCCATTTACGCATGTCGTTTCTAATCGATTGGCCATATTAATTGTAGCACCCCAAACGTCATAAGCAAACTTATTTCTGCCAATGACTCCGGACACAGCTGGTCCTGTATGAACGCCAATTCTTAGTACTAATTTCATTTCTTTTGTTTCTTTGTTTAAAATTACTAATACATTAAGCATTTCTTTGGCCATTTCAATAACATTAATAGCTGATTGTTTTTGGTTATTCGAATTCAAACCACCAACTGCGAAATAACTATCTCCAATTGTCTTAATTTTTTCAACATTAAATTGTTGAGCTAATTTATCAAAGGAAGTAAATATATTATTAAGTATATGAACGACCATACTTGGATTCATTTCTTGGGTTTGGGGTGTAAATTCTACAATATCAGCAAATACTACAGTTACTTCATCATGTTTAGTTGCAATATCTGTTTCACCTGCTTTTAATCTTGAAGCGACACTATTTGGTAACATATTTAAAAGTAAATTTTCAGATTTTTCTCTTTCTATGTTTAGTTTCGAAATTAAAGTAATTTCTTTGTCTCTTAATTGTTTTCTCTCTATACAACTGCTGATTCGCGCATTTAGTACAGCTTGATTAAACGGCTTTTGAATATAGTCATCAGCTCCAATTTCTATACAACGATATATACTGTCTGTATCATCCATAGATGAGATCATTATGACTGGTAATTCATGAAATCGCTTATCATTACGAATAAATTTTAATACTTCATATCCATTCATTTCCGGCATAACAATATCTAAAAGCATTAAATCCAGTGATTTGTCTTTTGTCATCAAATGAATAAGTGCTTCCCTCCCGTTATTTGCAATTATTATTTCATGTCCTTGTTTTTCAAGCCTTTTTTTAAGCAATTCTGTGTTATTTATATTATCGTCAACAACTAAAATTTGACCAATTACCATTTTTTTATAATCGGCTGATTCCAATGGCTGTATACTGTCTAATACATCCTTTACCATCGATAAATTGCCTACATTCAAATTTTGGTTTCTGATTTCTTCTAAATCAGATATTTTGAAATCAATAATGGATTTTAATTCCTGGATAAGCATTTGACCCGAATCATTGATGTTTTTCATATCACTAGAAAAAGTACTAACAATATGGTCAAACTCATCTTCTAACAATAGTTCTGAAACACCAATAATTGTATTTAATGGAGTACGTATAGCAATTTCAGCATCTTTGCCCATTTGTACAACAGAATGTTCAATTTTATTAATTCTGTTGTCACTTAATTGATTTTCAATGTGGTTTAAAATTTCATTTCCTGCTAATAATAAACTATTTAAATCAATTAATAAATTCTCATTTCCTGATTCTTCGCAATCTTCTAGGAGCATTTCACTATAGCCAATAATGGCATTTACTGGATTTTTTAAGTTATGTCTTGCCTTCCCTAAAAAGGCTTTTTTTATGCGTTCATTAACCAATTTTATATAGGTGTTAAGCTAGAAAGCTCTTGATTTTACCGAGTAAGCGTTTGAATTCAATAGGCTTAGTATCATACTCATCTGCACCAGCTTCTAACGCCTTTTCTCTATCTCCTGCCATAGCGTGTGCTGTAAGTACAATTATAGGGATTTCAGCCGTGGCAGTCTCATCTTTAATGGTCGACGTTGCTTCCCACCCATCCATCACCGGAAGACTGAGGTCCATCAAAATAAGATCAGGACTTTCACTCTTAGACATATCGACACCTTTTTGTCCATCTTCAGCCATAACGATATCAAATCCTTTCCGAATTAATCTTCTTGAGAGCATATCTCGATTCAATTCATTATCTTCTACAATTAGTATTTTGGCCATTTTCCTAACTCCCTGTTTTTAATTTGTTAATTTTTTCACCGACTTCGGACAATAAATCATTTTTACTATAAGACCCTTTCTGCATAATAGCCTCCACATTGCCTTTTAACCTCTTATGATCATCCTTAGTAAGATCTTTTGCAGTGACTACTACAACAGGGATATCAAGCCATTCTTTATTTTCACGTAATTTTTCAGCAAACTCAAAACCATCCATTTCAGGCATCATTAAATCTAAAATTATGAGACTTGGTTTAGACACTTCAATTGCTTCAAGTCCTTTTTTTCCATTAATAGCCGTTCTAACCTTGTATTCATTACTCTCAAGGCTTTTCCGTAGCATATCTCGTGTAATTTTATCATCTTCAACAATTAATATAGCATCTGTTGTAGCATCAATATGATATTTGCCCAAAACATCAGATAATCTGCTCCAATTAATTGGTTTTGTTAAATAATCTGTGGCCCCTAAAGAGAATCCAATATCGGGTTCATCTGCCATAGATAACATTATAACAGGAATATTTTTAGTTAAATCATTAGCTTGTAATTCAGCTAAAACTTCCCACCCATCCATTTCAGGCATCATCACATCTAATGTAATAAGGTCGGGGTGTTGTTCATTTGCTAACTTTATTCCGTCTTTTCCCGAAAGAGCCTGAATAATGGAATAACCCTGTTTATTCAAAAATTTCTTCATCAAGCCTTGAGCATTATCATCATCATCAATTACCAATATGGTAAAATCAGACTCACTCAAATCTACAGGCAATATTTCAGATGATTCTTTTTTTGGATCAACAACACATCTTGGAATAGTTACAATAAAAGTAGTCCCCTCACCTTCTACAGATGAAAGAGCTATATCACCGCCCATCATTTCTGCAAACATTTTTGTAATAGTGAGTCCCAAACCCGTTCCGCCAAACTTTCTAGTTGTTTTTTCATCAGCTTGCGTAAAAGGCATGAATACTTTTTCAACTTGGTCTTGAGACATTCCGATACCTGTATCTGCAATAATAAAATCAATGGAATCATCTTGGCTATTTGATTCAACTACATTAATTGATATGGTACCATCTTTTGTGAACTTTGATGAATTACTCAATAAATTAAGTATGATTTGACGAATTTTTGTTATATCCGCCACAATGGTTTTTGTATCTGATTTTATATTAATCTTGAGTGAGTTATTATTTTTCTCCACCATAGGCAAAATAGTAGATTCAATTTCGTCCATAATCTTAGATAAGTTGAATTCTTCTAAAAAGAGTTCCATTTTTCCTGATTCTACTTTCGATAAATCAAGAATATCATTTATGAGACCCAATAAATGTTTACCTGAATTATTAATTTTATCAAGGTCAGGAATAAATTCTTCATTCTCGTCTTCAGCATCTTCCATTAACATTTCACTATAGCCAATAATTGCATTTAAAGGCGTACGGAGCTCATGACTCATATTTGCAAGAAAAGTACTCTTTGCTTCATTAGCAGCTTCTGCTGCTTTTTGAGACTCGACTAACTCAGTATTTTTTTCTTCTAAATGTTTTCGAGTTTTTCTGTCTTTTTTCTGAGAAGCATCTTTTAAGGCCATTGAATATTGTTTTTGCTTTAAATATTTATTACTCGTAAAGCCTGAAAATAATAATATAATTATAATAAATCCCCAAAATGGGATTGCTGTTGCTGGATTTTTATACCACGGTCCAATAACTCCCAATTGGACCCTATTCAGAGGTGAATAGTTTAAATCACGATCAATGGATTGAAATTCTATAGTATACTCTCCAGATTTATTAGGAAAATATTCAAATTCATTTGTTTTTATTAGATGTGTCTCTTTTTGCCCATTTCCTTTGATATGAATAATATATTTTTGTTTTTCTTTTCGAGTATTATAGCTATTTGAATTAAATGTAAAAGAGATACGAGATTTTTCAAGTAAATCATCAACTCTAAGTAAGTTTATTTCCAATGTATTATAATTTCCGTTTGGCGTTTTTATTTGTTCTATATATGCATAAGGTGTTTGTCTTTTTGGCTCATAAACAGTAATCCCATTTTCACTTCCAAACCAAAATTTATTCCCATCAATTCCTTCTATGGACCCAATTAAATCCTGTAGCAATCCATCTCTAGTATCAACACTACTCCAAACATTCCCATCATAAAAGCAAACACCACCTCCAAAAGTACCCACCCAAATATTATCAAAATCATCCGCATAAATAGAAAATGTTTCACCAGCCGTTACTCCATCATTTACAGAGTGATGAACAAAAGTGGCGCCATCAAACATCTGAACGCCAGATCCGTCCGTAGCCATCCAAATATTATTTTTTGAATCAACTGTTAAGTCCCATATTCTATTATCAACCAGGCCATTTGATTCGTCATAATTTTTAAATGTTTCTCCATCATAAATCGATATACCCGAGCCGTAAGTACTGTATATAATTTCTCCATTCAGTCCAATATTAATATCACAATTCCTTTTTGGCATTATAAGTCCATCTTTTTCATCAAAAATAGTTAATGTATCATTTTTATATTTTGCTAAACCACGGTTTGTAGCTAACCATAGTGTGCCTTGTTCATCAAAAGCGATATCAGTAATTATAGTATTAGCAGGAATATTAAGCTTGTCAGTCATATTCTCAAATTCGCCATTTATAAATCTTGAAACCCCAGCATTACCATGTGCACCCCACATTGAACCATCATTAGCAAATGATATAGCAATCGTCCTATTAGCAGGAATTTTACTATTATTGATATTATAATTTTCTATTATTACTTCGCCACTCAATTTATATATACCATTCCAACCTGAAGTAACCCAAAGGTACCCATCTTTGCCTAGTTCTATATCTGATATTCCATTTGTCCAATTGTTGGGCACCGGCATTCCATCATAAGCAGAAATAGTTTTTAGTGAATTAGGATCGTACAAGCTAACACCCTGTCCGCCAATAAAATAAATACCATCCCGTGATTTTGAGATCGCAGTTGTCCCATAAAGCCCAGTTAATCCATCCGATTTCACATCAAGCGTTGTAATGACTTTAAATCCCCCATTATTAAAATTGGCTAAACCACTATTAGTACATATCCAAATACCATTATTATCAATAAGAATATCATTAATATTATTCGAAGGAAGACCATCTGATTTTGTGTACATATGAAATTTTGAACCATCATATTTTAATAAACCGCCCAAAGTGCCTATCCAAATAGTTCCATCATACTCTTTTATACAATTAATAACTGCTATATTTAAATCAATTCCTGTGAATGGAGTTAAATCGAACGATTTAAATGTTTTGCCATTATATAGTGTTAAGCCTCCTCCATATGTACGAAAAGTTCCTGCTTTCCCTAAAGCACCCGTTCCAATCCATATATTTTTACCCACGACTTCAATATCAGTAATAAATCCATTTCCTATTCCATGAGTAAAATTATAGTTTGTAAACTTTTCACCATCAAAAATGGATAACCCTTCTTGAGTACCAATGAGTAAATTTCCGTCTTTATCTTGATCAATTGTGTTTACATGATTTGATACAAGGCCATCATCAATAGTATAATGTTGGATCACTCTTCCTGATTTCCATTTTACAATTCCTTTAGATGCAAAGGCCAGCCATATGAATCCTTCATTATCTTCAAAAACATCGAATATAGGACTATTTGGAAGGTCATGATCATAATTGTATGTCTTGACCGATAATCCATCATAAACAGATAATCCATTATAAGTTCCTGTGTATAGAATGTCTTCACTAGAAAGTAATGTAATATGAACTGCCATACTCAGCATACCATCAAACATGCCAATACTATTCCAAGATCCTCTATTTTGATTTTGAATGAAAAAATCTCGTTCGTATTTATGTCCCTTGCTCGTAAGGTTAATAATATCATTTTCATTCTTATTATTCTTTTTATAGATATATGTATTATTCGCAAAAAGTCGAATTTTATACTTCCCTATTGGTGGTGTAAATGTATATTTACCTGTTTGATCTGTAATATTTGTCTGAATTATTTTTTGATCGACAATATTTTCTAGTTGGACCACAACACCAGGATGCGGTGTTTTTTTATCCATTGTAAATACAGTCCCGGAGATAGATGATGTATTGATAAGCTTAATATCTATATTATATCTACCAAACTCTTTTACATACACATCTTCAGAGTGACCATAATAATTATTTTTGGATGCTTCAATCGTATAATTTCCATAATTAGGATATACCCATAGGTTATATTTACCATTTTTATCAGATTGTGAAGTCATATTAATATATTCGCTTTTAAAATCTATTGTCGCAAATGGTACCGGTTTATTTTTCGCATCTAGGATAGTTCCTTCAATCTCGCCTCTTTGTTCTCCATAAAACCGTGCGAAAAAACTAGGCATCCTATTTCCGCCAATAACATTCCCTGTGATAATTATGTCATTTTCTCCTTTTTTGAATTGAACTTTAAAATTAGAATCGTCTCTATTATTTTCAGACATGACTAAATTACCATTTATATAGATAGAAGCATCTAAATCAAAATTACCAAAGCCTATAGCAACGTCTTGTTCAGAAGGTAAATCAACTCTTGTTATAGCAGCAATTGATGAAGTATGTGTGAAGTTTTTAAATAATTGATAGACTTGGATAGGGGAGTCTTTTACAGTTCCTAGGTCAACTGTTACTGTTTGCTCTGATGCTGTAATAAATTTGGCGGGGTCTTTAATAAGTAGGTTTAATTTGTCTTTATTAAAATTTTCATCTTTAACGACAACCCACTTATTAATGGTGACATTATTTATGTTACTGACAGGGATTATTTGTCCAACTAGCAATGAGCATACCAAGCTGAAGAATAAAGCAATTCTTATAAATGTCCTGTTTCCTCCAAGAACAATATGAAAATGATTAATGTTCATGTAATCTCTCCTTAAAAATTTATTAACTTACATTTGGAACTATAATTTAAAAGAAATAATCAATTAGGAGAAGATTTGAATTATTTAATCACGAGATTAACAATACGTCCTGGCACATATATCTCTTTTACAATTGTTTTACCCTGAGTTAATTCAACAATTCTATCTGCTAATTTTGCTTTTTCTAATATATCTTCTTTTGAATCTAATTGAGGATTTACAGATATATTTACCCGTACCTTACCATTTATCTGTACAGGAATATTTGTTTCATTATTTTGAATTTTATTTTTATCCCATTTGGGCCAAACTAATTCTGTAATAACAGTTTGATTCCCACGCATTTCATTAATTTCTTCAGTAATGTGTGGTGCAAATGGATTTAATATAACTAATAGTTTGTTTAATAATGAATCGCTCACCGTTTCTTGATTGACTAAATGATTGGTTAATATCATTAATTGAGAAATGGCAGTATTAAAATGTAAAACTTGTAAATCTTCTGTAACCTTTTTTATTGTTTGATGAAATAAAGTTTCTGTTTTTGAATTATCGCTAGAAATAGAATCACTTTCGCCATGCTTTATGTATAACTTCCAAATCTTCTGCAAGAACCGATGGCATCCCTGTAAGCCAGTAGTACTCCATGGTTTTGCTTTATCTAAAGGACCCATGAACATTTCATATAAACGGAATGAGTCTGCACCAAATTCTTCCACAACATCATCAGGGTTAACAACATTACCTTTAGATTTACTCATTTTTTGACCATCTTCCCCTTGAATCATACCTTGATTGAAGAGTTTTTGAAATGGCTCACGAGTAGAGACTACACCAATATCGTGCAATACATGATGCCAAAAACGAGAATACAATAAGTGTAATACAGCATGCTCTACCCCACCAACATATAAGTCCACAGGCATCCAATAATTTTCTGCTTCAGGACTCCATGATTGGTTCAAATTCCTAGGGTCTAGATACCGTAAATAATACCAACACGACCCAGCCCACTGTGGCATTGTATTCGTTTCTCGCCGACCTTCAGGAGTATTTACCCAATCTTCAATATTAGCTAAAGGCGATTCTCCTATCCCTGACGGTTCATATTTTTCAGTTTTCGGTAACAATAAAGGTAATTCATTTTTCGATAATGCTTTAGGGCCATCATTTCCATGGATAATTGGCATTGGCTCACCCCAATATCTCTGCCTGGAGAATAACCAATCCCTCAACTTATATTGAATGGATGATTCTCCTATTTCACCCTGCACTAACCATTGAATCGTTTCAGAAATAGCTTCAGGCACTTTTTTTCCATTTAAATCAAGTCCAAAATCATTAGAAGAATTGATTAACAATCCATCTGAATTGTCTGTGAATGCCTCAGTAGAAATATCACCCCCTGACACAACTTCAACAATATCAAGAGAAAATTCTTTTGCAAATTCATAATCACGTTGATCGTGACCAGGAACAGCCATAATGGCACCCGTTCCGTAGGACATTAATACATAATCAGAAATCCAAATTGGAATTTCCACATTATTGACTGGATTAATAGCATAAGAACCTAAAAATACGCCCGTTTTATCTTTTGCAAGCTCTCCCCGATCTAATTCAGATTTTTTACTCGCTTCTTCAATATATGTGTTTACTTCATCTTGCTTTGACGAAACAGTTAATGATTCCACAAAAGGATGCTCAGGTGCTAACACCATATAGGTAACACCAAAAAGTGTATCTGGGCGCGTAGTATATACTTTAATATCTGCACTTATAGATGGTAAGTTAAATAGAACCTTTGCGCCTTCAGAACGACCAATCCAATTACGTTGTAATTCTTTTACACTTTCCGGCCAATCTAAATCATCTAAACCCGCTAGAAGTGATTCTGCATAATCTGTAATTTTCAACATCCATTGTCTCATGGGTACTCGGAAGACTGGATGACCCCCAATTTCAGATTTTCCATCAATTACTTCTTCATTCGCAAGAACAGCTTTTAATTCTGGGCACCAATTGACTGGCACTCTTGCTTCATAAGCTAAACCTTTCTCAAATAACTTAAGAAAAATCCATTGTGTCCATTTATAATATTCAGGGTCTGTTGTATCTACCTCTCTATCCCAATCATAGGAAAGACCCAACATTTTTAATTGAGTGCGGTATCTATTAATATTCTTCGCGGTTGTTTTAGCAGGATGGGTTCCAGTTTTAATTGCATATTGTTCTGCTGGAAGACCGAAAGCGTCCCATCCAATAGGGTGTAATACATTATAACCTTGAAGGCGTTTAAACCTTGAATATATATCTGTTGCAGTATATCCCAGCGGGTGACCTACATGTAATCCAGCACCAGATGGATATGGGAACATATCCAATATGTATAGTTTTTCTTTATCGTGGTCTATTTCAGCTTTAAAGGTTTTTTTAGTCTCCCAATAAACCTGCCACTTTTTTTCTATTTTTAAATGTTTGTATTGCATAAAAAATGGGGCGAGAAATTAATTCCGCGCCCCGGATATTTAAATAAATGTTTTTGCTTTTTATAGACTAAATGAGAGACCAATTGATAAAGCTGTATCTGTATCTTTATAGAACTTTGAATCTTCATCATATATAGGCAAATAATCATCTAAATCTTCGTCATATTCGTAATCTAATATTATCCAACTATCTTCGGACCGCAAAACAGCTCCATATTTATATCGACTAATAAATTTATGAGTAAAGGAAAAATCAATCATAAATGACTCATAAAATGTTTCGATGGAAACCGTTAATTCATTTTCCCATAAATAATCATCAAAATTGGACAATTTCGGTTTCCAATAGGTACGATAATCGATTACAGTGGCTCCATCATTTAATTTGATTTTTACTTTCGGGCGAACAGACAGACGTGAAAAAGTCATTAGGGAGTCGATTTCTTCTTCAATTTCATCATCCCAAATACCTGTCGTTTCATTTTCGTATAAAGCTGCTGCGCTCACAGAAAATATTCGGCCAAATCGTTGTTTTGCTCCGATACCAAAATTGGTTCTATTCTTTAAACCAATAGAAACATCTGCCGATTTATCACCAAAGAGAAACGGTGAAAAAGATCCATTAGCCATCCAATCAAATTGAATATGAGCGCTATAATCATTCGCATATTCTTCACCACTTAATGTTGCTTTATTTACATTAATTGATGTCATGAATTCAGTATCCTTAAACGGGCCCATATTCCCGGTAAGTGAAAAACTCCATCCTCCTGAAAGAGCCAAATGGTCTGTATTTCCTTCTTCCAGATCAAATGAAAATGAGATATCATTGAACATTTCATTTTCGTCATCTTCCATTTCTTCAGAAGGTGATTCTTCAAGAACTGCTTCTTCTATAGTTGCTTCAGCAGCAGGGTCTTCATTCTGCGAGAATGCAATCATATTAAATAATATAATAAGTATTGTAATTTTTTTAGACATACTGAACCCCCTATTTTAGAAAAACGTTTTAATCATAAGTAAATTATTTATCAAAAAAAGGGCGTAACAGTGTTACGCCCTTTCATAAGTCATAAGAAGAAATTAGTCGCCTGAAGCTTTTTTCTTTTTCTTTCCCCATTTAAACTTTTTCTTCTTCTTTTTCTTCTTTTTCTTCTTTTTGCTATCTTCCATTGCAATTACTGCATCATCTGCAGAATCTACCTGGTTAGCAATTTCAGCTTTTACATTCGTATTACTAACAGTTGTATTTGTTGGAATAGCAGAAAGCATAGAAAAAGCCATGACAAATGTAATAAACATTTTAAATAAACGTGTCATTATGATTCCTTTGTTTTATTTGTTTTGGTTAACCATGAATAGCCAAAATTGAATGACTAGTCGATACAATATTATTGGTAATAGTAGATGGTTGTCAAGAAATATTACTTTGGCTAATTATAATAAAAAAAAAGGGCATAAATATGCCCTTTTTATGTGTGAGAATTTAAAAATCAGTCACTTGAACCTTTTTTCTTTTTCTTTCCCCATTTCCATTTCTTCTTTTTGATCTTCTTTTTCTTCTTCTTTTTGCTATCTTCCATTGCAATTACAGCATAATCAGCAACATCAATTTGGGTAGCTACTTCTGCTTTTGCATCTGTTTTTGCTACAGTTGTTTCAGCAGGAAGAATAGAAATCATGGAAAGCGCTATAACAAATGTAATTAGCAATTTCATAATTTTGTTCATGATAATCCTCTCTTTTTGTTATCTAAATAGTCCAAACCTTAATTGGCCAGAACATTTTATTTAGGTAACATAAATCTAATAGTTATGCGATACCACTATCAAGTAATAAATCCACATAACTTCTTCTTAACTCTAAACTGATACTAATATTTTGAATCTATCAAGTATAATTCTGTATTTGATTTTGATCATAAATTATATATTTTCCCCACCCAATAATTGGGAACAATTATACAAATAAAGCATTATACTCATTTAATTCTATCGGAGGAAATCGTTGATAAAAGTAGAAAACCTATCTAAATCCTATGGACCTGTGGAGGCTGTAAAATCACTGAGTTTTGAAGTAAACGACGGTGAAATTGTTGGATTCCTTGGCGCCAATGGGGCTGGTAAAAGTACAACCTTAAAAGTTATGACAGGATTTTTAAGTCCTACGTCTGGAAACGTGTATGTAGATAATTTGAATATTTTCGATCATGAGCATGAAATTCAAAAAAAAATCGGTTATTTACCTGAATTGAATCCACTGTATGTTGATATGAAAGTATTTGATTTACTCAAGTTTCATGCTTCAGTACGCGGAATGAATGATAAACATTTCAAGACAGCTCTTGAACGTGTGGTCCATGATTGTGGACTGAGTGGAGTTATTCATCGAAATGTAGGTGATTGTTCTAAAGGATATAAACAGCGTATTGGCCTTGCGGCTGCTATGATTCATGATCCTGAAATATTAATTTTGGACGAGCCCGTGACTGGACTTGATCCCAATCAAATAGTTGAAATACGCCAATTAATTAAACAATTAGGAAAAGAAAAACTAGTTATTATGTCCAGCCATATTTTACAGGAAATTCAAGCGACAGTAGATAAAATTATCATTATAAATAATGGTGAACTCGTGGCAGAAGGATCTAGTGATGAACTTATTGCAAGTGCACAAGGTTTAGCCCAATTAAAATTAGAATTAACGGGTGCAACCGAAGATGGGATTCAAGAAATGAAAGCATTCATACCTTCTGTTTCCATCCATTCTATCAATTCAAATGATAACAGTTCACTGGTAACACTCGAATATGAGTATACATCTGACCCACGAAAAGATATCTTTGATTATGCAGTAAAAAGTCAATGGTCAATTTTAGAAATGAGTCAATCGAAAACAAATCTTGAAGATGTATTTAGGAGTCTAACTCAAAAAGGAGATCAAGGAAATGCATAACACACTTGTTATCTTTAAAAAAGAGTTGAAGTCCTTTTTCAATAGCCCAATGGCCTATATTTTCCTTGTGATTTTTGCTCTTGTAACTGGCTATTTTTTCACGAATACATTTTTCCTATACAATCAATCAGATATGAGAGCATTATTTAGTATCGTTCCATTGGTATATTTGTTTTTTATTCCAGCAGTAACAATGAGTTTAATTGCAAAGGAAAAAAGCGTGGGCACAATAGAAACGATTTCTACCCTTCCTATTCAAGATAGGGATGTAGTCTTAGGAAAGTTTTTAGCTGGATATTCATTAATCATCATTGGATTAATGGTTACTGTCATTCATTATATTACACTTGCATTTGTAGGAACTAATGTGGATCATGGTGCTGTTTTGAGTGGCTATTTTGGGCTCATATTACTTGGCGGTGTTTATTCTGCTGTAGGTATATTTTCTAGCAGTTTAACAGAAAATAGTGTTGTCGCTTTTATTATTGGCGTATTCATTGTGCTCATTTTCTTTCTTTTAGATAAAACACTTATCTTTGTGCCAGATGCATTTGCAGGCTTTGTTCAATATTTAAGTGTTGATTTTCATTTATCTAATATTAGTCGTGGTGTCATTGATACTCGAAACTTGGTTTACTTTGGATCAGTTATTGGATTTTTTCTTTTTTTAACAACGCGCATTGTAGAATCTAGGAAATGGGGTTAATCATGTTAGCAAAAACTAAAAAATCATTCCTGACATATACAGTTATTCTAATAGCTGGATTAACATTATTAAATCTATTATCACGGAATATATTTCACAGAATTGATTTAACAGAAAATGAAATATTTTCATTATCATCTTCAAGTATAAATGTTGTTAAAAATGTAGATGATTTATTAACCATGAAAGTATATTTTTCAAATAATTTACCCAATGAACTCGGAAATACTCGACGTTATCTTCAAGATATTTTAGAAGAATATTCGGCTGTTTCAGATGGTAACATTCGTTTTGTATTTCATGATCCAGAATCAAATGAGAATCTTGAAGAACAAGCCCGTAAGGATGGAATCCAACCCGTTCAAATGCAAGTTGTCGAAAATGATAAACTTGAAATAAAACGTGTTTATATGGGGATGGTATTACTTTATGAAGATAAAAAAGAAACATTACCTGTTATACAATCGACCACTGGCTTAGAATATGAATTAACCACTAAAATCAAAAATTTAGTGGCAACAGAAAAATTATCTATTGGAATCATATCATTAGGTAATTCAGAAGTGGTGAATGATAATTTAAAACTCCAATTGGGACGTCATTATTCAATAAAAGATATAGATATGAGTCAACCCATACCCGAAAATATCTCAGCTTTACTTGTTAATGGAACTGTTGATTCTGTTGATGAAAATGTATTGGCACAGTTTGATTCTTTTCTAGGTACAGGAAAAGGCATTTTTGTTGCTCAAAATGGTGTCTTAACTGATATTCAAACACAACAAGCTTCTATCATTGAATCTAATATTTTCAATTTTTTACACAAATACAGACTAATAGTTGAAAAGAACTTGGCTATGGACAAACGAGCTGGTCGTGTAAGTGTACAGCAACAAATGGGAATGTTTAGAATGAATGTTCCTATGGAATATCCCTTCCTCCCTATTATTCAAAATTTCAATGAGAAGGAATCGGTCGTTTCAGGTTTAGAAGCGCTACAAGTAGTTTTCCCCAGTGAAATTACAATTGATACAACTATTTCAGATTTGGTGGATAGTGTAAATGTATTATTCACCACATCCAAGAGATCAGGAATAATGGAAGCACCTTTTCAAATTCATCCTGATCCTAAAGTAAATCCACAAATCCAAATGTTGAATCAAAATAAAATTATAGTTGCCGCAACATCTAAGCTTGCATCCGGTGGAGAATTAATGCTTGTGTCCGACTCAAGATTCCTGACAGATGAAGGTGGCGGCGGAAGTGGCGAAAATGGTATATTTATTCTAAATGCTATTGATTATTTAGCTGGAGACCAAGGATTAATTGCATTACGTTCGCGTGAAATTACAAATCGCCCATTGGAAGAATTAGATGACAATACACGGATTCGTTGGAAATGGATTAATATTTTACTTCCTTCTCTTCTCGTAATTGGAGTGGGATTATTTAACATGAAAAGAGAAAAAAATAGGGCAGACATATTGAGGCAGATATATGACTAAAACATTACAATATAGTTTAGGAATTTTAGCTGTTTTAGCAGTGTTATTCCTTGTGAATCAAAAGAGTCAAACCAAATTTGAAATATCATCTGACCGAATTTATACAGGTGATGCAGATGCTATATCTAAAATTATCATTAAAGAGAAGGATCAATCTATAACATTGGTCAAATCTGATTCAACTTGGTCTATTTCAGATGTCGATACATTGATTATGAAAAATCATCAAATCAACAATTTCTTTGATAAAGTTGTAACATTAGAAAAAGAAATTTTGATATCTAAAAATCCGGAAAAATGGAACATTTTCAATGTGGGTGATTCAACAGGAAAATGGTTCACTTTAATGGATGAAAATGATATTAGTCTAGGTGAATTCGTCATTGGACAAGGAAAAGATTATAGCCGCAATTTCATTCGAATAGGGGATAAACCTGAAGTATATCGTACCAATGTAAATGTGCAATATTTATTGAACACAAATGCTACATTTTGGGGAGAAGTACCTCCTAAACCTGCTGTAGCAGATACTCTTAGTCCAGTTACTCTATAAGAGAGAGTCAAATAATCTAGATAGAACCTGTCCCGCAGGTTCACGATGTACATCATCGAATAAATAGGATAATTCCGTCTTTTCAGGATTGATTTCAATGCAATGAGCTCCACCCTTTTTAGCTAATTGTTGAAACCCTGCCGCTGGCCACACAACCCCAGACGTACCAATGGAAATAAATAAATCACATTGAGAAATCACATGGGTTGCATTTACAACTGTTGATTCATTTAATTGATCTTCAAACCAAATAATATCTGGCCTTAAGAATTCTCCACAGGAACATTTTCTATTCGCATACTTCCCTTGACTTAAATTTTCAAACAATTTTCCTTCTTTATCACATCTCATTCGCCAAAGGCTACCGTGTAATTCTATCACTTCCTGTGAGCCAGCACGTTGGTGCATACCATCAATATTTTGAGTGACAATGGATGTATTAGAATATTTTGTTTGTAGTGCCGTTATAATTTTATGTCCTACGTGTGGTTCGCACTTTAAAGCTTCTATACGCCGTAATTCATGAAAATCTATAACATGGGCTGGGTTTCGAATAAAAGCGGTCTGACAGGCATAATTTTCCCATTTATATTCATGCCATATCCCTCCACGACCACGGTAAGTTGGGACACCAGATTCAGCCGACATACCGGCTCCCGTAAAAAAGACTATTTTATTATATTGATTTAGATGAATCGTCACGAGCAAAACTACATATTAATTTTGAAGTATTCCCAGTAGGCTAAAATAGAAAAATCTTATAAATTAGATATATTAATTGATACCAGGCTTATAAGATTTTTTAAGATTTTTAAGAATGTCATCTAATTCCATCCAGACTGGTTTCATTTCTTCTTTGGAGAATAATAGCGATTGATCATTATAATGTTTGGAAAAACTATCTTGCGTTGCAGTTCCGAATGAAGTGATACTTTCTGCGCTTACGTTCCCTTCCCTATCCCATTCTACCATTTGAAAATAGCAATCGCCCGAAAATGCAATCAATTTGTTTTTTTCCCATTTAGAGTATATAGCTCGAACAATATCAGGACCACCACTCAATGGGTATGAAATATTTCCCCGTTCTAATCTTTGCACATCGCCAAGTGGAACATTTAACTTTCCATAATGTGTCATTAATCGCTCAATAGACATATTCATTCTTTTTAGAATTTTATCATAATTGTATTTATATCTATCTTTATTAAATCTTAGCTTAAATGTCATAATTGCAAGTGCGGCATTTGTATTATTGGCATCTACTTTCAAATTCCAATTTTTAATGATATTAATGCCATCAAGATTTTGTGAATTCTTTTTTAAATAATCATTTACGAATCTATCTCTTACTTCAGAAATCAGTGATTTTTCTGAATAGGTTAAATCAAATTTATATTGATAAAATTCCTTTTTTGAAATGGACGAATCAGTACCAAATGTTTCTAACATTCGAAGAGCTCTGTTAGTTTGATAGGTTTCGACACCAGAAGCTACCGTTATATTTGATGAAACATCCGTCAACTCTCCCGTTGCTAAAAAAGGGCTGCTATTCCCATTTTGAAAATATCCATTTGGTGGGTTTGTTGTTTGTGGTAAATCATTAAATAATAAATAATCTGTCCATAAGTTTTGACTCGTATTCCCGGGAAGAATCGATTCCCAATCATAGGTAACTTTACGATCGGGTATTGCTCCATTATATACATAAAATATATTTCCACTTTTATCTGCATATCCTGTATTAAACATTGGAATTGAACAAGAAGACATGGCGGTTTTGAATTCATCAAGGTTGGTTGCTTTATTCATCCTATACCATTCTGTTAATATATTTAATTCATCCATTTTTGCCCATTTTAGAGCAAACGAACCTTGCTCGGCTTTAATAACAGGTCCATGGACAGAATGATATAAATCGCGTTTAAAAGTCCAAGAAATAGGACCCCAAATTTTTACTTTTATAGGTACAATTGTTTTAATGAGTGGTTTCCATTCCCCATCAAAATAATATTCATTGTCATTCTCAGGATTAATATCTAATGCATAAACATCAATTAAATCAGGACTATTTACTGTATGAGACCATCCTAAATTTTCATTATGCCCAATAAGCGCTACCGGAGAACCAGGAAAAAGGCCGCCCACCATGTTCCATCCTTCTTCACTATGCAAATGCACTTCATACCACGATGTTGGGCCTGACCATGGTTGATGCGTATTAATCATAAGTCGTGTAAATCCATCTTCTGATCTATTAGGATTCACCGCCACCACATTACTCGCAACCATATCTATATTCCATGGGAAATTTTCTAATTCTGTATCATTCAATAAAGATAAATCGTTGTTTTTCTTTTTCATTAAGTTTTTTATGGTATTATCTATACCAAACATGAGCGGGGTACGATGAAGAAAACCTGCAATTATATCCTTACCCATAATAGGATATATATCTGATATGACTTCGTTTGGATGCATAGAAGCATACTTATTAACCCCATTAGCATAAGCTTCACAAATAGCCCTTACATCAGGGGGAACTTTTTGATAATAGCCGTTATTTACATGATCCCAAATAGAAGAAAAGGCCACATAATAATCATTTACAGCTGCACTTTTTCCATAAACAGATGCTAACTTTCCTCGCTCAGCAAGTAAAATATCCTGAATAGTTTTAAAATCATCTTCGGAATGAGCCCAAGCTAACCCATAAGCAACATCTGCATCTGTAATACCAAATATATGCGGTACACCCCAGGTATCTCGATATATGGTTACATCATAATTATAATCATCTTCACTTTCAATTCTTCTATAGGTTGAAGAACAATTAGAAAATACGATACTGACAATCAGAACTAGATAGAGATATTTCGTTCGGCTAGTCATTTAAGTATCTCATAATTTAATGAGATACTAGTTTTATAAATAATTTTATAATGACGTCTATACCTTATTATATTGTTAGTTAAACAATACACTTTAAGTATATTATTAATGATTATAATTTAAATAATTATTTGTGTCTATAAACAATACGACCACGAGATAAGTCATAAGGAGAAACTTCAAGGGTTACCGTATCACCTGGTAAAATTTTAATGAAAAACTTTTTCATTTTGCCAGATACATAGGCTAAAACTTCATGAGATTGTTCGCCAATTTCAATTTCAACTCGAAACATTGAATTCGGTAAAGCTTCTTTAATAACTCCATCAATCGTAATTGGTTTTTCTTTAGCCAAAATAGACTCCATTTTATTAATTGTTTTATCTGAGACAATAAAACAAATTTTGTATCAAAATTCGGAAGGAAAAATACGGAATATATTCATCAAAATGTTAATTCATTTTGATGGAAGTATAATCAACAATAAAACGGTGAATTAGTTTAACCACCTTCAGGGTTTGATGTATCTATCATTCGATCTAATGGAGGTAGATTGATTATGTCTTGATTGAAAAAATCAGCAATAATTGAAATAATTTTTGATAATGTAATAATACCGACGGGAGTGTTTTGGTAATCCACAATAGGTACATGTCTAAATCCACCCACATGCATTTTATTTAATGCATAAGCTAATGGATCTTCCATGGTTAATGTTTCAGGATCTTGAGTCATAAATTCTTCAATAAGGGAAATTTCTAAATCATATTCTTTCCCTGTAATATTCATTAAAATATCTCTCTCGGTTAAAATGCCTATTAATGATCCATTAGATGTAACCATTATATAATTTTCTAACTTACTTTGCATTTTATTTAAAGCTGTACGGATAGATGTTCCCTTCTCTAAAACGAGTGGTTCCCCTAAGTTGAGTGAGGAAATAGGGTCTTGAATTTTAATAGCTTTTCCCATTTCTGGTTGGTCACTCGTTTCCATACTATCCAGCCATTGTTGTTCATCGTCTGATTCGTAATGCAATATCATTTTATATCATTCCTTTCAGTAGGAATATAGATGTAGTATTCTTGACTTCCAATAATATTGGGATAATTTTATACAAATAATTCTAATGAAACTTTACAGTTTTGATTCATATGGATGAGTAAGTTTTACTGCAGTACCATAAGCCAAGAATTCTGCCATCCCAGACATAATGGTTGATGTAGTAAAACGAACACAAACAATAGCATCCGCTCATTCGAAGGAATGTAAATATTGCTTTCATTGTTTATGCCTTTTTGTTGTCGGGGTGAGATGATTCGAACCTCCGACATCGTCGTCCCGAACGACGCGCGCTAACCAGGCTGTGCTACACACCGTTCATTTTTTGAGCCGAAAAATAATCTAAATACAAGGTGTACAATTATCATCAGTATAGCACTAAATCAAATAAACATTTTGATAATTAAAAATCCACCAATCAATAATATTGTAAATAAAATAGCTAATATATTAAAGTATTTATCAATGAATTCGCGAATGGGCTCACCAAACATCTTTATAAGACCTGCCACAAGAAAAAAACGAGCGGAACGACTTATAACTGATGCAATAACAAACATGGCAAAATCTACACCAAATGCGCCTGCACTAATTGTAAATAATTTAAATGGAATTGGGGTAAATCCTGCTGTAAAGATGATCCAGAAGTTCCATGAATCATATAATTCCTTTATTGAATAAAATCCATCTATGGACATTCCAGGTATATGATTAAAGAAAAAATGAGCAAATGGTGTAAAATCTCTTACTCCTGCCCACCAAACTGAATATCCAAGGCTATACCCTAAAATTGCTCCAAATATGGAACCTACACTACATAATAAAGCAAATTTAAACGCTTTAGATCTTAAACCTAATGCTAGGGGAATTAATAGAACATCTGGGGGAATCGGAAAGAATGAAGCTTCAGCAAATGAAAGTAAAAATAAAACACGTGGACCTGATCGACGTTCTGACCATTTTAATACCCAATCATATATATTTCTTATCCATTTCATTTTTAATCATTCACATAAATTCCAATTGCGGACATAATTTCTCGTTCTGCACGTAAACCAACAGGTCTATTTAATAATCCTTCTGAGGTGACAAGTGCACTGGATCCACCTCCATCTAAGTTGAGAGCTACGTCACACCCTAAATCCATCAATATTGTTGCTAATTCTTCTAAGTAAACTCCTCGGCTTTCAGGTTGACGACCATCAACTACAAGTAGAATTAAATGGTTATCTTTTGTAATACCAACAGCTGACCGAGGTTGTACACCTGCTACCGGTGTATTAAAAAAGACTTCTTCTTCGGTTGTTACTTCTGCAATTCCATTTTGCAAAAGTACGGGTCCCGCATGGATTGCTCCTACCATGTCCCAAAAGGTCGCTGTTGAGTAATCAAGTAATTCTACGGGATTACCTGGGCGATTATTCAATGGTTTATCCCAAGAAAAGATTGAATCATTCCGTGTTGCTACCCAAGATATATCCGGGACATTTTGATTATTAAATCCAATAGCACCACGGGAAATAAAATATCGAGCATTATCGCGCAATATACTTTGAGAAGCAGGTTCTAGTAAAATATTATTTTCTTTTAATAAACCCACATGACTGGTTGGCGCTTGATTCATGATAAAGTATCCACCATTCAACACAATAGTAGCATGAGTTGACAATAATAATTCAGATGGTGTTTGCCGTTTATCATCATCATGGGATGAAATGACTTTTGCTGTTATACTAGAATTATTTAAATCAATATCAGCATACCATACATTCAAAGGTAGAGATGTATTTCTACCATAGTATAAACGAATTCCTTCTGCAGTTTTTTCATTTAATTCAGTCCAAGATATTGGAACATTCCCTTCTTGATTAATGGGATTGCACCCAGAGATAAAAAGAATCAATATCACGATGAAACGCATTAATAGATTACTCTGTATTTTCATTTACTATATTAAATTGAATTTTTTTAATGATTTTACCAGACGAATCTTTGACCGAGACACTCCAAAGACCTGTCTGGTGCGGTAAAATTGTTTTTCTTGTCCATGAACGCCAATTCAAAGAGTGTTTTACAGAATAACTAATTTCACTCATAACCTTATTATCATATTCCCAAATATGGCTTAAATGTTGTTTCCCACCTGTATTTGAAAGAAGTGTATAACAAAATATGGAATCAACCGAAGCTGAAAAAGTATTACCTGATTGGACGGGTTGTCTATTTTGAATATTTTTACAAATAGAAATTTGCTTAACATTTAAAATACTTTCTTCTTTAGTAATTTCTTTATTTATAATTGGTTTTTGAGTGACTTCTTTTTTAAGGGTATCCTTAAATAAGACATCATTTTTTTCAAATACTAGTGGTTTTAGTTCAATCTTTTTATTGTTTTCTTTTTCTATTTGGACAATATCAGATGGTGATTTAGTTTTTGAATCGTTGATGAAATTTTTAATTTGAGAAGCATCAGATGGATAGTCTGAAATATTTGGCGGGTCAGTTTTATTTTCTGTAATTGAGAAGAATAAAAATATGATATAAACACCAATTAACGGAATGGATAATTTGGGTATTTCAAGCCAATAAGCTACCCCAATTAGAAGCAAAAGAGTTATTGTGATGAGTAAGATGAGTGGATCGAACATAAATATGTTTATTTATTGGCGGCAAATTTAGCGAATCAAAGATCAATCATCCTTAAGATTTTAAGTAAATATAAAAAAATATCAAATTGGATGCTTTTTTATTGGGGCAACAGGATTTGAGCCTACTCCCACTTGAGAAACAATCAAGATGATGAAACAATTGTACAATGAGAAGATCTGTGTATTTTTGGGTGTTTTCATTAAGTATTTTTAATCATGTTATAAATCTACACATCTCCAACCAAACAAAAAACCTCACGAATGAGGGGCTAGGTTATATATCCACCAATATTATTTTCGCACCATAGAATTTATACCATCAACTGTACCATCACCACCACTGTCCATAATGCCACTAGCTACATCTCCATCAACTAAGAAGTAATAGGTTGTACCACTGTCAAATTTATAATAGGCATTATAATCAAAATTAATAGAGTCGTCGCATTTACCCGGACCCAAACTTATTGCACTTATTGAAGCTCCCCATGTAATAACATAATCCCCAATTTTGCCAGTTCTGTCTGCATTGAAAGTAACCGTACTTTGTGTACTTTCATCATCACAGTTCCAGTCATATGTCAAGTTCCACATTCCTGTGAGATCCACTTCCTCTGCTAATATTATTTCTTTAGCAGCGGCTTCGGTGGATCCGAGAGGAAATCTAGAACCTGTAATGGGGTGGATAACGACCATATCGAAGTAATTATAAGTTTCCAGATCCCGCTGCAACTGTTTGAAACCTTCTACTTTGGCGGTAGTATAGTTTACTTTAAAGCTTCTAGCTTCACTGCGGGGAATAGCCACGGTGTAGGTTTGCCCGTTAACCGTAAGCGGAAAGGTGCCTTTATCTGCATCATATCTGTCTAGACCCGACGGGGTAAACTCTACAGGTACTAGAGACTCGGTAATCTTGACTTGCAACTGACGCTCAAATTCCACTGCGCGTTCAGCAGCCAGGCGTGCACGTTCTTTTATGCGGACTTTCTGATCAGTAATTATTTGAGTACGGAGGCCTTTTATGAGTGCTTCTTTCTGGGCCACACGCTGATCGTATTCTGGAGTAGTTTCAAATTCATCTTTGGGTAGAAAAAGTTCCGGGTTTCGCTCCCCAGCGATGTCTTCTACACCATTGAACTCAATAGTGCTACTCACACCACTTATTGCAATAGTTGTTTCTGAAGCTCCCTGAACGTATGTGATGACCACCTTGCCGTGGCCGGTGTTTATGCCGCTCTTATTATCCTGGTTGGTTCCAGCGTTGTAGGAACCGCCACCACCACCGCCATAAGAGTCTGCACCTTGACCTGCTCCTCCAGAATAGCCACCACCCCCACCTGAACCATGAGATGAACAATCATTACCTGTTCCACCACTACCACCACCAAAACCACCATCGCCAGTTTCACTTGTCCCTGCTGAACCACCAGTACCATTATTCAGTGGCCTAGTACATCCCTTTGCTCCTTCGAATTCTCTCCCATTACTATACCAACCTGCTCCACCTGGATTAGCACCTTTTCCATTCGTGCCAGGAGAACCACCGCTTGGATTAGCCGTAGTACCATTTCCTGTGATTATGCCATTATTTCCATTGTATGTATCACCAGCACCACCTCCGCCACCTGAAATAATCATTGGAGATTCCTTATTATCCCAGACAAATGTTCCGCCGCCACCACCAGTGTTGCAATCTCCAAGGTCTTCTCCCATTTGTCCAATCAATATGTTAAGAATATCTTTATCTTGCAAAATAAAATCACCCTTCATTTTTGCACCTGATCCACCAGATCTACTACTCGATGTACCGCCCTGTGCACCCCATGCTTCAATGGTATAAGTCCCCCCCGCCGGAACGGACCATTCCTGGATACCTTGGGTGGTGATAGTGACATCGCCTTCTAGCGAACTACCGCTGTAGGCTGTGTTTACCAGCGTCTGCGTCGGCCCTAAGCGTCCCGTAGCACCTGCGTTACTGAATGTCCACGGGCTACCGAGAGGCGTAGAAGAAACAAAAACCTCAAAACTTGCATTACCTCCAGCATACCCCGCGTTTATCAGAAAAGAAATCTTTCTGCCAGATCCGGATTTGACATATTTGCCTAGATCACCATCCGCATCTGAGATAGGTTTATAAGTTTGTCCATCATCGGTAGAATAGGCAAGCATGACTCCATCTTTTCCCTGAAGTTCGCCCTCCATATCGTACGTGATGATCACTTCAAAATCTTCTTGACGAACCTGAACGTTGGTGATCAATATTGAAGGTTCCTGAAGGTATGTGATAACAACCTTGCCGTGTCCGACATTAACACCGGATTCATTGTCCTGGTTTGAACCAGAATTGTAGGAACCGCCACCGCCAGCACCCTTTGAATAGTCGTATGCATTAGCACCGCCAGAATAGCCGCCGCCACCGCCCTTATCCATATCACCTCTGTCATTACTTCCACCACCACCACCACCAAAACCGCCATAATTATTACTATTAACACCACCTAATAATGGATATAAAGATCTAAACCCTTGTGCAACTCCATTATATTCATCGCTTCCTAATCCAGCATTACTAAAAAACCCAGCACCGCTACCCGAATCGTTACTTTCCCCTCCTTTTTTGCCACCACTACCATCTACACCACCATAAATTTTTTCAGAATCGTTTACATCTCCTCCGTCTTTCTGTATTCTACCATGTGTTTCATAATAATCTGGGCCGGTTGTTCCTTTACATACGCCGCCGCCGCCGCCAGCTATAATTAATGGAATTGCAGTTGCATTATTTTCACCTTGTGCTATAAAACTACCTCCACCTCCACCAGGACTCTGTGTACCATCATCACCGTTACTCCCCGTCTGCCCTATACCTATCAATAAGATTGAACCTTTCCTTAATCCAAAATCACCTGATATTTTCGCACCTAAACCCGATGAAATTCCACATCCAGATCCACCTTGTGCGCCCGAGGCCTCAATCCGATAGATGCCAGTCACTGGAACGGTCCATTCTTGGATGCCCGATTCTACTTTATGTGAATCAATTGCAGCAGAAAAACCATTATCTTGAGCATCATAGCTAAAAAGAGTGGAAGCTTGTTTTAGATTATCGAGTGTCATAGCACTAATATCAAATTTTAATAAAATATGTGCAGCATTCACTTG
>JABHUQ010000027.1 GCA_018658715.1 Fidelibacterota bacterium | reverse complement strand
GCAGTTCTGTGATTGTAAGTGGACTAATTGTATTAAAATTCATAATTAAGCTTTGGTTTGATCTTTTTCATGAATTGCACGAAGTACTTTTTCGGGAGTAATTGGTAACGAATTTATTTCCACGTCTAAAATGTTAGAAACAGCATTTGCGATCGCTGCAGGCGTTGGAACAAGTGGTGCTTCCGCCATTCCCTTAGCACCATATGGACCCGATACTTCATTTGTTTCAATGGGGTGAAAATGTATTTTCGGAATATCTGTTGCAGTGGGGACTTTATAATCATGAAAAGAAGGATTCATCAATTGTCCTTTTTCATATATCATTTCTTCTGTTAGTGCATACCCAAGACCCATTACAACACCACCTTCAATTTGCCCCTCAAGTCCAAGAGGATTTAGCACTTTCCCAACATCCTGGCTAACGTACACATTTAATACATTTACTTTACCGGTTAAAGTATCAACTTCAACTTCGACCGCCTGAGAAGCAAAAGCATAACACCCAGACACTTTACCTTTAAAATGCTTATCTTGAAATTCGCTGGATGGTTCATAAAAATAAGATACCTCGCATAATTCATGAGGATGTTTAAAATGTAAAGCACGAACTATTTTATCAATTTTAAAAGAAGTGTCAGTTAATAATGATTTTATTTCACCATTTTCAAATAATAAGTCATCTACAGATGCATTTAACATTTCAGATGCCTTATTAGACAATTTAGTTTTTAATAGTTTTAGAGCCCCCAATATAGAATTTCCAGCAACAAAACTTGTTCGAGAAGCATGAACCCCAACATCCCACGGTTTAACATTTGTATCCGTATTAATGACTTTTATTTTTTTTAATTCAATACCCAATTCTTCAGACGCAATCATAGCTAAAACTGTTTCAGATCCTTGCCCAATTTCACTCGATCCTGTTATAATGGTGAGGTAACCATATGGATCCATTTTAAGAGTCGTTCCACACCCATCTGATGGATATATTTTTGCGCCTCCCCCCACATGTAGCATGGACGCAAAACCAATTCCCCTTTTATATCGTCCGTGTGATTCATTCTTTCCCTTATAACCGCTTTGCTTGATTACAGCCTCCAGAGCAGGCTTATGGCCACACGAATCAAATTGAAGCCCCTGACCAGTTAATTCACCTTGGAAGTTTGCATTATTTAATCTTATTTCCGCCCGGTCAATTCCAAGTTTATCAGCCATCAAATCAATGTTTCGTTCCAAGGCAAAAGTAGCTTGCGGATTTCCAAACCCTCTGATAGAACCAGCAAAAACATTATTAGTATAAACAGCATCTGCGTTATAAGCGCAGGCAGGAACTTGGTATAAGGATGAAAAAGTTTGCATTATAACAAATGATGTTTTGGCGCCCCAAGAAGTGTAAGCCCCATTATCTTTAATAACTTCTACTTCTCTAAAAGTGAACTTTCCATCTCTATCTGCCCCCGTAGTAAGGTTTATCACCATCGATTGCCTAATAGCGGAGTGATGAAATTCTTCTTCA
The DNA here is from genome assembly GCA_018658715.1 of Fidelibacterota bacterium. Classification (GTDB taxonomy): domain Bacteria; phylum Fidelibacterota; class Marinisomatia; order Marinisomatales; family UBA1611; genus JABHGY01. The sequence continues at coordinate 2,150 of JABHUQ010000027.1, read as the reverse complement.
CGGTTAAATAATATTTGAACGGGTTGTCCAGTTTTAATCGACAATATGGCACATATAGGTTCAAATGGGTGGATATCCAATTTGCTTCCAAAGCCACCACCAATGATGGGTTGAATCACTCGAATTTTGGATGGATCCATTTTTAATACTTGAGACATTTCTCTTTGATATAGAAAGGGGACTTGCGTAGAACTATAAAGAGTGAGTTGCCCATCAATTGCTGAATAAGTAGCTGTTATATTACTGGGTGCCATGCATGCGGGAGTAACTTTCGGTAGCGTATATTGCCGTGTTATGATGCAAACACTTTTCTTTTTTTCATTTTCAATATTTCCATGCTCATAATGAAAAGATTCAGAAATATTTTTATTTTTATAATCGCCTTTATTAAATCTATTTAGTAATGGCGCATCTTCTTTCAAAGCTTCTTCTGGATCAAAGATGCCATCTCTAACTTCATATTCAACATGGATTAATTTAATAGCTTTTTCTGCAATAGTTTTTGAAGTGGCAGCAACTGCTGCAACTTCATCACGAATACAATTAACTTCATCACCTTTCAAAACAGGATGGTCTGTACGATAATTAAGATTATGTGTATCAACATTATTTGCAGTAATTACACATTTAACGCCCGGTAATTGTGCAGCTTTTGAAGTATCAATAGATTTAATAATAGCGGATGGATATTTAGATCTGAGTATGGATCCATGTAACATATTTTGAAGCTCAATATCATGCCCATAAACAGATTTACCAGTTACTCTGTCACCCGCATCAATTTTTGGGACTCGATTTCCAATGACTTTAAATGGTTTTGACTGATTCAAAATAAGGACTCAACAGCATCAATTATTTTAACATAACCCGTGCAACGGCAAATATTGCCTTCAAGGCTTTTCTTTATTTCTTCTCTATCCGGAGTCATATTATCATCGTCACATTTATCTTTGAAAGAATGAATATTCATAACCATTCCTGATGTGCAAAAACCACACTGAACAGCACCATGTTGTACCAATGAATTTTGCACATCACTTAACGGCTTTTCGTTACTGGCTAAACCTTCAACTGTTGTTACAGATTTGCCATCAACATTAAGAGCGAGGTAAAGGCAAGAATTAATTCCCACACCATCAATCAGAACAGTACAAGCGCCACATTCACCTTCTAAGCAGCCAGGTTTTGTCCCTTTTAATTTTAAAGTACCACGAATTAAATCAATAAGGAGCAAAGAAGATGGAACTTCTTGTTCAATTCTTTCCCCATTTAACTTGAAGGATATTTTATGTTTAATTGTTTTCATATTAGTGTTGATTTAATATTATTTATCTTAAGCCAATGTTCTACCCTGGCTGTAGCCAGATAGGTTAATTGTTTTTATCAAATCGTTTGGTGATAATTCTAAAATAGCTTCTTGCCATATTTCACTGGGAATTTGGCTGAATGGATTAATCTTTGATAATAATCCAATAATGATAACATTTGTAGAAATCCCAGAACTATCATTCATATCTATAGCAATTTGATGAGCGTTAATATGTATTGTATTAAAATTACTTAAAGCATCCTGAATATCTTCAATTTTTGGATAGTCATCTTTATTAGCATTGATGGGTAATGCAGAAAATTCATTTAGAATAATGGTTCCACCTGGTTTTAATAGATCTAAAAATCCAGGGCGAAGAACTTCACTTTGTTCCATAACAACAAGCGCATCAGCTGAAAAAGGTGCTAGAACGGAAGAATGCACATCACCGCAACTAAAAGTTGAAATGACAGATCCACCCAATTGAGCCATTCCCAATGTATCCCCTTTAATAATGTTTGTATCTATATAGGGTGTTCGTAGTGCCACTTCGGTTAATACTTTTCCAAAAAATAAATTCCCCTGCCCGCCAATGCCTCGGATTGCAATTTTCATTGATTTAGGAAACTTTGATTTATCCACTGCCACTGCTTCGGTAAATTTTTGAAAATCTAAAAGAGGAAAATCCTTTTGATAATTCCCTAAATCATCTTTTTTATTAATGGCGTCAAACGGACACCGTTGTAGACAAACTTGCGAGCTTGATGCACAATTTGAACATAAACTGGTGAAACTAGGTGTTTTTTCATCATCGGTTTGAATGCCTGGACAAATATTACAT
>JABHUQ010000026.1 GCA_018658715.1 Fidelibacterota bacterium | reverse complement strand
ATTAATACTCACTAAGTAAATTCCCTTCAAAATCAAACCTGACAACATCTGTTTTCTTATATGATTTTCCTTCTATTATCATATCTTCTGAAAGTTCACAATATTGCAATATTCCATTTTCATGGAAACTTGTTTGACCAGTTTTATCATGAAAACTTACAAAAATTGCAGACACAAACCGAAATTTTGAACATGGTATCCCTTGTATTATTTCATCATTAGTCAACCAACCTGTTTTAAGTTTTCCATTTGGATAAAAGCTTGTCATAAATCCATGTCCATTTCCGCGACATAAATGTCCTTGAATCATAGTATCTTTTTGTAAAAAGACCCAATCCATATCACCATTTTCTTTAAAATGAACACCTGTCCCCTCTTCAAATATTTGACCAGAGATTATTTCTGATTGAGCTAAGAAGCAAAATTCAAGATTCCCACTATCATAAAATTGAGCACCTTCCTTATAAGAGATAGATTGTCCCAATGCTAGAGATAACATTAGGATAATTTTGAGATAAATGGAATTAGTAGTATTCATTTCACTCACTAATTTAAGTTATAAAGTAATATTACAAAATTGACTTGCTGGAATAATAGAATTTTTCCTAGTTGATTCATCAATGACTATTAGATTATTATAAAATTAACATCTAAATTTTTATCTGAATTCTAACCAAATATTGGACAATTAATTCATATATAATCTGTATCTAGAATTCAAATGATTAACTGCTAATACAAATAATAATTTGAGAGGGAAACAATTGATATCTACGACAAATATCTCCATTCAATTTGGGACAAAACCCCTATTTGAAGATATTAATACTACATTCTCAAAAGGGAATCGATATGGGCTTATTGGAGCTAATGGATCTGGGAAATCCACATTTTTGAAAATTTTATCTGGCGAGCTAGGTCCAACATCTGGTAGTATTAAACGTGATACTAAAGAACGCTTAGCTGTCCTAAGCCAAAACCAATTTGGATTTGAAGATGTAAATGTTATCGATTGTGTTATGATGGGGCACAAAGAATTATGGGAGATAAAGCGCGAAAGAGATCGTATTTATGCATTACCTGAAATGAGTGAAGATGATGGAATGAAGGTTGCTGATCTAGAGTCTCATTTTTCTGAAATGGATGGATATACTGCAGAGTCACATGCAGGTGAATTATTATTGGGCGTTGGTATTCCCATAGAAAAGCATGATGAACCAATGCGCTCATTGGCCCCAGGATTAAAACTTCGAGTATTACTTACACAAGCTCTCTTTGGTGACCCAGGAATTCTTCTATTGGATGAACCAACAAATAACTTAGATATTAATACAATTCGTTGGCTAGAGAATATATTAAACTCTCGGAATAGCACCATGATTATTATTTCTCACGATCGTCATTTCCTCAATAGTGTTTGCACGCATATGGCTGATATTGATTATGGAGAATTACGGCTCTATCCTGGTAATTATGACGATTTCATGTTAGCATCAACCCAAGCTCGAGAACGGCTATTACTTGATAATGCTAAGAAAAAAGCTAAAATTGACGAATTACAATCCTTTGTAAAACGTTTTTCAGCAAATGCATCTAAAGCTCGTCAGGCTACATCAAGAGCGAATCAAATTAATAAAATAAAATTAGATGATATTAAAAAATCTAGTCGCGTCTACCCCTTTATTCGTTTCCAGCAAAATTCGAAAGTATTTAATCATGCACTAGAAGTGACTGACTTAAGTAAAGGTTTCGATGAATTATCTGTTTTAAATAAATTAAACTTTTCACTAGAAGCAGGAGAACGATTGGCCATTATTGGAGCGAATGGAATTGGGAAAACAACATTACTTCGATGTTTAGTCAATGATCTAGAGCCAGATAGTGGAATGATAAAATGGTCAGATAATGCAGAAATAGGATATTTTGCACAAAACCATGATGAAAATTTTAATTCAACAATGTCTTTATTTGATTGGATGGATCAATGGCGCCAAAAAGACGATGATTTGCAAACAATAAGAGGAACCTTGGGACGTCTACTATTTTCTCAAGATGATATTAATAAACCTGTAAATGTATTATCTGGAGGAGAACAACGACGAATGTTATTTGGGAAAATAATTCTACAACGCCCAAATGTCATTATTATGGATGAGCCAACAAATCACCTAGACATGGAATCTATTGAATCGCTCAACTTAGCTCTTACAAAATTTGATGGTACATTAATATTTGTGAGCCATGACAGAGAATTTGTTAATTCATTAGCCACACGAATTATTGAATTGAAACAAAATAAATTTATTGAATATGGAAGTGATTATGATAGCTATTTACACAGTACTGGTGCAGAATAATATCGAATGATTATGAATTCAATGCTTCGTTTGCATATTTTTCTTTTTTCTTAGCTGCTGCCCTTTTTCCCGCATCCAATTCCATTTTTCTTAATCGAATATTTTCAGGTGTTACTTCAACCAATTCATCTTCTGCAATAAATTCTAATGATTGATCTAAGGATAGTATTCGGTGGGGTCTAAGTGTAACTGTCATATCCGAATTTGCACTTCGCATATTGGTTAATTTCTTCTCTCTTGTAATATTTACATCTAAGTCTCCAGAACGATTACGCTCCCCAATAATCATACCAGGATAAACTTCTGTGGTGACTGGTATAAATAATTCACCACGATCTACCATTCCCAAACTTGCATATGTAGTTGTTTTTCCTTTTCTATCAGAAACTAAAGCACCATTTTTCCGTTGTGGAATCGCTCCAAACCAAGGTGCAAATCCTGCGAATAGTTTATTCATAATACCAGCTCCTTGCGTGTCAGTTAGGAATTGGCTTCTAAAACCAATTAAACCACGTGAAGGAATTTTGAATTCCATATTTACACGTCCATGACCATGGTTTTGCAGATTTGTCATTCGCCCTTTTCGTATAGATAATTTCTCTGTAATGGTACCAACTTTGTCTTCAGGAATATCAAGAAAAACATCTTCCATAGGTTCCATCATTTTACCATTCTCTTCATGGGTAATAACTCTAGGTTTAGAAACCATAAATTCATATCCCTCACGTCTCATCGTTTCAATGAGAACAGCCATTTGAAGTTCGCCACGACCACAGACTTCAAAAATATCAGGTCGATCAGTTAAGATAATTTCTAGCGACACATTGCCCAATGTTTCTTTTTGCAACCTATCTCCTAGATGACGAGATGTTAAATATTTTCCTTCTTGTCCTGCAAAGGGGCCGTTATTAACATAGAATAACATAGATACTGTTGGCTTATCAATCTGGATTCTAGGCATTGGTACAGGATTCTCATTAGATGAAATAGTATCTCCAATTGCAATACCTTCAATACCGGCAACGGCAATAATATCTCCTGCTTCTAATGTATCTACAGGTATTTTCTGCAAACCTTTAAAGGTATAAAGAGCAGAAAATTTTTCTCCATTCTTAATTCCATTTTCCCCACATAAACTATATTGTTTATTCATTTCTAGTCTGCCATTATTTAAGCGTCCAACTGCAATTTGCCCTACGTAGGGATCATATTCTAAATTGGTAATTAAAAATTGGGGCGTATGATCATCGTCTACAGCAGGCCCTGGAATTTTATCTAATATTGTATCAAACAAGGGTTCCAGATTTGTGGATGAATCTCCCATTTCAAGATGTCCAATCCCATCTTTTGCATTGGTATAAATTATAGGAAATTCTATTTGATCATCATCTGCATCTAAGTCGATAAATAAATCATAGACTTCATTCACAACTTCATCAATACGGGCATCACCACGATCAATTTTATTTATAACTAATATAATTGGGAGCTGTTTGTCTAATGCTTTTTTCAGAACAAATCGTGTTTGTGGTAACGGGCCTTCACTGGAATCCACCAATAATAATGCACCATCTACCAAATTTAAACTTCTCTCAACTTCCCCTCCAAAATCAGCGTGACCAGGTGTATCAATAATATTTATTTTAATATCATTATATTGAACAGCTGTATTTTTAGCGGTGATGGTGATTCCACGTTCTTTTTCCAAATCCATAGAGTCCATGACACGATCTTCAACTTCTTGTCGTTCATGAAATGTACCGCTCTGTTTAAGTAATCCGTCTACTAATGTAGTTTTCCCATGATCAACATGGGCAATGATTGCAATATTTCTAAAATTATTTTTTCGCATGAAATTCTTTTTTTTGATTCAAAATTAGCGCGGGAATCTCTTACAAATAAATCGAATAAGAAATGGAATAAGGTTTTTTAAAATATTATTTACTAATAAGTCCAATGTGAATAGTATTACTCAATTCACCTTAGACTCAGTTTAATATGAATGAATTGGATTATTTTTCTGCGTAGGCACTCGGAAAGCAAGATAAGAAAGCAATCGCCAGTCTCAATTCTCTTTTATCAACACATTCACCAATTTTATGGGTATTTTGTTCCATCCCAGGTCCAATGCCAAATATGGCTGGATGTTTATATCCACCTGCATGTACCCAATCTTTTTGATTGGAAATTTCGATCGTATCAGTCTCTTCTGGTATCGGGAATCCAACACCATCTGTAGAAAATATCCACCGATCAATGCGCGGTT
>JABHUQ010000025.1 GCA_018658715.1 Fidelibacterota bacterium | reverse complement strand
TTTGTTTTCTAATATTAATCCAAAACCATAGATTGATGGTTTAAAGGTTTGTTCTAATCTATCAATCCTCTTTTCCATTTTCTTTTCAAGTGAATGAACTATTGATGGAGAGAATTGTTTGGTTCTACGAGGTTTATATTGAGTTTTTGTATTCAGGTAATCACTTATTTGTGTATAAGTAAGTCCCTCATCTCTTAATTGTTTTACTATTTTATATCGGTCTTTTTGACCTTTAGATAATGGAATAACCCAAAACTTTGGAGAGGTTAATTCAACTATACAAGTTAAATAGGAGTTGTAATTGGGGTGAAATAAATACCCCCTATCAAAATCACTCCACCGTGACTGACTTAGCCAAATTTCTTGGCATATCTACATCACAACCGCGGAGAACGGCTAAATGATATGCCAATAACTGTAACGGGATAGTGGCTAAAATTGGGAATGTTCTAGCATGAGAAACAGGCACTTCAATTACATGATTTGATAAGGACTTTAAATCATCCGTTACTTTATCTGTTACGATAATGATTTTTCCTTTTCGGGCTTTCACTTCCTGGATATTGGATACAACTTTTTCATAAGTCTTGTCGTGTGGTGCAAGAAAAATAACTGGCATTTTTTCATCAATAAGTGCAATTGGGCCGTGTTTCATTTCTGCTGCAGGATAGCCTTCAGCGTGAATATATGAAATTTCTTTCAACTTTAAGGCACCTTCGAGTGCAACTGGGAAATTAGTTCCTCGCCCAAGATATAGGCAATTATCCGCATCCACAATTTCTTCTGCAATATTTCGAATTTGATCTGTTTGATTTAATATATATTTAACCCTATCACCTAAATCATGTAACGCATGAGCCAATTTAATTCCATCCTCCTTGGAGTATCCATTTTTTCGTCCCAGATGTAAAGCTAACATGTATAATACGGATACTTGTGCAGTAAATGCTTTAGTAGATGCAACTCCAATCTCTGGGCCAGCATGTGTATAAATGCCACAATCAGTTTCCCTGGATATTGAACTACCCACAACATTGCATATACCAAAAGTTAAACAACCATTTTCTTTTGCTTTTCGGATTGCTGCAAGTGTATCAGCAGTTTCTCCAGACTGAGAAATAGCAATAACAACTGATTGGCTATTAATCACTGGGTCTCTATATCGAAATTCAGAAGCATATTCTACATGCACAGGAATGCCAGCAAATTCTTCTAAAATATATTTTCCGATGAGTCCGGCATGCCAAGATGTACCACATGCTGTAATATAAAAATGACGAGCACGTTCAATTCTAAGTATATGATCCTGAATACCTCCTAAATGTACATTCCCTTCATCTAACCTGAGACGACCTCGCATCGTGTCCACAATTGTGTTTTCTTGCTCATATATTTCTTTAAGCATATAGTGTGGGTAATTTCCTTTTTCAATTTCTTCAATTGAAAAGTCTATATGTGAAATCTTTTTTTCTACTGTTTCACTATTTTTTACTTGTTTGATTTCATACCCATCATCTCCAATCAATAAACATTCACCTTCTTCTAAATAAATAACATTTCGTGTATGTTCTACGAGAGGTGATGCATCACTGGCTAAAAAATATTCTCCATCTCCAACTCCCAAAACAAGTGGGCTCCCTAAACGTGCGGCAATAAGTTGGTTTGGTTCATCTGAACACATCACTACTATACCATATGTACCTATAACTTTTCTTAATGCTTGAGTAACAGCCATTTCAAAAGATGTATTATCTTCATGGTAAATCATTGAAATAAGTTGGACCAAAACTTCGGTGTCTGTTTCTGAATAAAATTCAACACCTTTTTGTTCTAATATTTGTTTAAGGACAGCATAATTTTCAATAATACCATTATGAATTAATGCAAATTTCCCTGTTTGATCTACATGGGGATGGGCATTTAAATCTGAAGGTTCTCCATGAGTAGCCCACCTTGTATGTCCAATTCCAATGGTTCCCTTAACAGAAGCCCCTTTAAGCTTTGTTTCTAATTCTTTTACTTTTCCTGCTTTTTTTGTAACGGTAAATGCATCTTGCTCCATTATGGCAACACCCGCAGAATCATACCCACGGTACTCCAGTCTCTTTAACCCTTTAATGAGTAAGGGAGCAGCACTATTATTTCCAAAATATCCAACAATTCCACACATATTAAAATTGTTAATGATCAGTGATCAATTAACGTTCCTTTTATTTATTATTATAAGCAATCTATTCGTCCTTAAATCAAATTTATCATAAACGTTTCATCATTCACAATTATATTTATTCCCATTCGATTGTACCAGGCGGCTTTGATGTTATATCATATACAACACGATTTATCCCTCGTACTGAATTTACGATTTCACTCGAAATTCGTGCCATTACATGCTCGGGCATACGATACCAGTCGGCCGTCATACCATCGTGACTTGTTACAGCTCTAATTCCACATAAATTTTCGTATGTGCGTTGATCTCCCATTACACCAACAGTTTTTATGGGAATTAAAACAGCAAAAGCTTGCCAAATTTCATGATATATTCCTTCGTCATGTAGAATCTCCATATATATTTGGTCTGCATTTTGTAGAATTTGGATCCGTTCTTCTGTGATTTTACCAATGATACGAACAGCTAATCCAGGACCAGGAAAAGGATGTCTATCAATTAATGAATCAGGCAACCCTAATTCACGACCAACATTCCGGACTTCATCTTTAAATAATTCTCGTAATGGTTCGACTAATTCAAAATCAATATCGTCTGGTAACCCTCCCACATTATGATGACTTTTAATGACATGTGCTGTTTTTCCATGACTCACCCCACTTTCAATGACATCTGGGTAAAGCGTTCCTTGCGCTAAAAAACTAAAATCCCCCAACTTATCAGAAATAGATTCAAAACTTCTAATAAACTGTTCACCAATGATTTTTCGCTTTTTTTCAGGGTCTGAAATTCCATTCAATTTTGGTAAAAAAACATTTGACTCATTAAAGGATTGAATCTTTACACCTAATCCATCCTTTAGTGCATGGACACATAAATTAGCTTCATTTTTTCTTAATAATCCGTGGTCAATTAATACAGCACTCGACTGTTCACCAATAGCTTTATGTAATAAAGCTGCCACAACGGATGAATCTACTCCACCACTGACACCTACTAATACTTGCCCATCACCAACTTGTTTTTGTATCTGCTCAACCTGTTCCTTAATAAAATTTCCAGATGTCCATGTGGGTGAACATTCAGAAACATTAAAAAGAAAATTCTGTAAAATTTGCTCACCTTCAATCGTATGAATCACTTCAGGGTGGAATTGAGTAGCATACCATTTGTTTTTATCATGACATAGAGATGCAATAATTCCATTCTCAGATTCAGCTAAAACGGACCAATGTTCGGGAACGTGTGTTACATGGTCCATATGGCTCATCCATACTTGTGTCCTCTCAGAAACAGCATTAAAAAGTGAATCATAACTTTGAATATTCAATTTGGCAAAACCATATTCACCCTTGCCAGTAGATTCAACTTTTCCTCCACTGTGGTGAACGAGTAACTGGAGCCCATAACAAATACCTAAAATCGGAATCCCTAGGTCTAAAATAGAAATATCAAATTCCGGAGCAGACTTACCAAATACACTTGAAGGGCCACCAGATAAAATTATAGCCGAAGGATTTCTTTCAACAATGTCTGAAACCTTAACATTGGGTTGTAATATTTCTGAATATACATGTTGTTCTCGAACACGTCGAGCTATTAGTTGAGTATATTGAGAACCAAAATCAAGAATTAAGACTCCTTGTTTTTTGAATAAATTCATTTCATTTCCCAGGTTTTCAACTCTGGTATAAATGATTCATTCGTGAGTTTATAATGAATTGGAGTTAAGCTTACATAATTATTAGCAATGGCATATCCATCCAGATCCATAGAATCATCGGCATTTAGCCTATTGCCAGTCATCCAAAAATATTTGCGTCCTCGTGGATCTTCACGACTCTCTAACCAATCTTCCCAAAATTCTGTACCCTGTTCTGTAACTTTATATCCTTGCATATCGCTTGAATTACAATTTGGAATATTTACATTTAACAATGTCCCTGTAGGTAATCCTTTCTCAATAACAATCGTAGAAATATTTTGAGTAATGGGTTTGGATGCTGAAAAGTCCCCTTTTCGAAGAGCGTCTAAACTAAAAGCAATGGATGGAATACCTAACATTGTACCTAAATTTGCTGCAGAAACAGTCCCAGAATACAGAATATTAGTACCAATATTCGCTCCCATATTAATCCCAGATACCACAAGGTCAGGTTTTTCATCTAAGATTGAATGAATCGCAACTTTCACACAATCTGCTGGCGTTCCATTAACAGAATATCCTTCAAATCCACCATGTCGGGTAATTTCTTGTATTCGAATTGGATCCGAAATTGTTATTGCATGCCCTACTGCACTTTTTTCCGTATTAGGAGCAACAACGGTTGGATTCCCAATCTGCGACATTGCTTCCCATAATGCATATATGCCAGGTGCATGTATTCCATCATCATTTGTAATTAAAATATTAGGCTTTTTCATTTTTAAGGATATGTACTAGTTGTGATAATTTTTGTTTCATTTCAGATCTTGGAACAATATGGTCAATAAAGCCTTTCTCCATGAGAAATTCTGAACGTTGAAATCCTTTTGGCAAATCTTGACCAATTGTTTGTTTTATAACTCTGGGTCCTGCAAAACCTATAAGTGCACCTGGTTCCGCTAATATTACATCCCCTAGCATCCCAAAACTTGCGGTTACGCCACCTGTAGTAGGATCAGTAAGGATTGGGATATACAATCCACCATTTTTAGCGAATTTGGCTAAATGTGCGCTTGTTTTAGCTAATTGCATTAAAGAGATGGCTCCTTCTTGCATACGAGCACCTCCTGACGCACATACCAAAATAAAAGGTAGAGATAATTCATCTGCTCTTTTGACTGCACGAGAAACAGCTTCACCAACAACTGAGCCCATGCTTCCACCTATAAATTTGAAATTCATGATGCCAAGTATAACCGGTAATTCGTTTATTGAACCTTGATAAATACGGATTGCTTCTTGCTCCCCAGTCTTAATTTTTGCTTCTTTTAATTGATTTGTATATTTTTTTCCCGTCTTAAATTTTAAAAAATCCTTTGATTGTAAATTAGTAAATAATCGATTTGCACTTCCATGATCCAAAATCAACTCTAGATAAACTTGAGGAGATACTCTAAAATGATGTTTGCAATGATGACATACCATTCGGTTCTTTTCTAATTCTGGTCGATAAATTATTTCCGTGCAAGATGGACACTTTTCCCATAATCCATCGGGGATGGATTTTTTCTCGGATTGATTAATCTTTTTATCTTTTCGTTTAAACCATGACATGAGATTTAATGTTTCCCTTTTTCATCACAATGGCATCTTCTCCGTCGTGATAATAGTTCTGGCGGATGTCAATTTCTTCAAACCCACATCCTAAATATAGTTTTATCGCAGGATAATTTGTTCGTTTTACGTCTAAAAAAACAGAAGATTCATCAGGAATTGAATCAAAATATTTTTCTAGTATTAACTTCCCATACCCTTCACCTTGAATGGATGGCAAAATTGCTACATTAATAATTTCATGTTCATCCATTATTTGACGACACATTAAATAGCCAATTATTTCATTATTATGTTCAAGGACATAACATTTTTTTGTTTTTGTACTCGCTAATTCTTCCATTAATTGATTTTTTGTCCATGCATTCTCATTAAATGCAGCAACTTCAATATTAACAATAGAATCAAAATCATTTTCATCAGCTATACGAAAAATCATTTTGGACTTCCAAAATTAAAAGGCGAAATATAATCAGGAACTATCATTTTAGGATCTTTTTCAACCCAATCATTAAAATATATTTCACCTAATTCAGCGATACTTGTGGACGAAGGTTGTGCTTTTATATTATTTTGGAATTCATGTGCAAAATTTTCACAGCCCCAGTGAACCCATTTTAATTCGCCTGAATCATTTTCCGATACTTCTTTCCAAGAATATATATCAACTATATTCTTTGGGACGATTGTATTATCAAAATTTTGAAACGATTGATAATATACCTTATCTCCATGAGAATGGAGCAATACTCCAATAGTTCCATCCTGTTTAGATACATGGGCAATTGACATTAATGTTGGAACAGGTATCAAAGGTAAGTCTCGACTAAAAGCCAATCCTTTGGCAAAGCTTAATCCCACTCGTAATCCTGTGAATGAACCAGGCCCAATTGAAATTGAAATCCCATCTAAATCACTTAATTCGAATGATGATTGATTTTTTATTTCGTAATAATAGGATGGAAGTATTTCAGCATGCTTCCGTTTTGAATCTGATTCAACTGTGTATATATTTTCCCCATCCTTCCTATAAGTAATTCCGCAAATATTTGATGATGTTTCAATCGCTAATATTTTCATATCTTAATTTCAATACCATCTATTTTAACATTCCTAATATTTGCATTTTCACTATTTCGTTCAAGATGTACTTTAATAGTATCCGAAGATAATAAAGTTTCAATTTTTTCCGCCCACTCTATCAAAGTAACACCATCATATGGATGTAAATAATCGTCACCACCAATAGCGATAAAATCGATTGGCTTTTCAATCCGATAGCAATCAATATGATACAGTTTGTGCGGTGTTCCTTCATATTCGCCAACTAATTTAAATGTTGGTGAACCTACATGTTCTTCAATTAATAGTCCTTTAGCAAATCCTTGAGAAAAGGTAGTTTTGCCAGCACCCAAGTTTCCCATCAACGCAAGGACAGATCCTGATGGTATTATCTGTGCTAATTTTGCTCCAAATGCTTGAGTCTCTTCTACTGAATTCAGTTTAGTTTGAATCATTTTCCGGTCAGAGTTGCGACAGGGACTAACATTTCTTCCATTGAAATGCCACCATGCTGAAAACTATTTGAGTACATAGATTGAAATTTATGTACTTGGTTAGGGTACACAAAATAAATATCATCTTTAGCCATGATATAACTAGGTTGTTCACCAAACGATGGAAGTCTATATTGGCTTGGATCTTTTATCACAAGAGCATTACGTGATTTTGTGTTCAAATTACGACCATATTTATACCGAACTCCAGAAGAAGTATCCCTATCTGCGGCTACCATGACATCCCTTTGGACACGAATACTCCCATGATCGCTGGTTATAATTACTTTATAATCACTTTCTGCTAAAACTTTAAGAACATGGAATAACCAAGAACTTTCAAACCAAGTCTTGACTGCCGTTCGATAGCCAGATTCATCGGGAACCATTTCTTTTAATACATCCAACTGAGAACTTTTATGCGCAAGTATATCTACAAAATTGACTACGATTGCCAAAATATCTTGTTTTAAATAATCTTGGATTCTGTTTTTAAATTTTTTCCCTTCTCCAACAGCCCATATTTTATGATAATGGAAGGATTTATGTCCATTCCCACTCCTACCTAGTAAATCCTCAAAAAAGATTTTTTCGAGCTGATTTAGGCTGGGAGCATGTTCCTTCATCATTTTCCCTTGCTCTGGATATTTCTTTATCATTTCATCTGGGTACAACCCACAAAATATTGCATTTCTTGAATAAGGAGTTGCTGTAGGCAATAATGATAATTGATAATCCATTGAAACATTAAAATATTTTTTAATATCCGGCATAATAGCCATGAGTTGATCATGCCTCATACAATCCACTACAATAAAACAAACTTTTTGGTCATTATCAATTTCTGGTTTAATAAATGACTTATAAAATTGTGGAGAAAGTGTTGGCTTCTCTTCGCTATTTAACCATGATGTATAATGCTTTTCTATAAAATGAACAAATTCTCGATTACAGGATTGTAATTGTTCTTTCAATATATCACCAAGTCCAGTATCTCTATGTTCATCAAACTTTAATTGCCATGTTACTAGTTCATTATAAAGATCCCACCATTCATCAATAGTTAATTCATTATGAAGCTTTTGACTTATTTTTTGAAATACTTTTAAATAATCGGTGGTAGCTTTTTCTTCCTGAATTTTACTCTGTTCCAAAACTTGCTTACATGCCATCAATATTTGATTTGGATTAACAGGCTTAATTAATAATTGAGCAATATACTCAGAAATAGCTGCATCCATTAACCACTCATCTTCACTCTTCGTAATCATAATGGTTTTAGTATCTGGACGAACAGATTTAATTTGTTTCAATGTTTCAAGTCCATCCATTCCAGGCATAGTTTGATCCAATAAAATCAGATCGAAAAAAGTATTTTCAGCCAACAAAACAGCATCTCTCCCATTCGTTGCTGTTGTAAGTGTATACCCTTTTTCTTCTAAAAATAGGATATGTGGTTTAAGATGATCTATTTCATCATCAACCCATAATATATGTGCGCGAGGTTTATTCATATTATTTAGATGCTTAAATTACAAATTATAGTAAGATATTTACTCAGAATCTTACTTTGTAGTCATTGCCCAGACACCATCCCATTCTTTGGGTGGTGGACTGTCTTTAAAATGAATACATCTATCAATAAAAACCGCCGATGGCGTTGTGTTTCGACTGACAAAATGATCTTCTAATTCTTCAGATTCTTTGAAACTATTAATGGCCAAATCCCATTCTTGATTATGATAGAATTCAATCCCTTGATCAAACTTCTCAATTAATTTTTTAATATTATCATCACCATTTTCTTTAGTTGAGATTAATTCATATACTTTTACAGGGATGTGTTTTCCTTTTACCATGACAAAGTCGATAAATCTATAGATGAAATCATCTTTAGTTGCTTCAAAGGTATTTTCACCCACAAAATTATATATTCCATATTGTTTTGCTAAAGATTCAAGACGAGCCGCAAGATTAACCGTGTCTCCCATCATTGTATAATTCATTCTCATTTCTGATCCCATATTCCCAGTAACCATTTTGCCTGAATTCAATCCGATTCGGTGGCGCATATAGTAAACAATATCAGGCCAATCACCTTCTGACTCCCACTTAGCACGTAATTTCCTTAATCTATCCTGCATCTCCAAAGCAGCATAACATGCTTTTCTTTCATGCTCGTCGACAGCCAAGGGTGCTCCATAAAAAGCAACAATTGCATCACCTATATATTTGTCTAGAGTTCCCTGGCTATTTAATAAAACATCTGTCATTTCTGTTAAATATTCATTCATTAATCGAACCATTCTTTCGGGTTCTAACGCCTCAGAAAATGTTGAAAAATTTTGTATATCTGAAAAGTAAGCAGTATGATATCCTTCTATCCCGCCTAATTGTGGAGCTTGTTTCTCTTCATACATTTGCTCAATTAGCTTTGGGGATATATAAGCCCCAAAAGTAGAACGAAGGAATTTTTTATCCTGTTGTTCATGCAAAAACTGGAAAATGACGTTACTTGAATAAGTGAAAACAATTGCAACGATTGGTGCAACTATGGGCATTACATAACTTTCACCCATCCCTGGTAATGCTGATGAAAGTGATGCATCAATACTTGGTGGGACAAACCACTGAGCTACTGTTTTAGGTAGCCACCATATATCATTAATGAATAAACCAATTGCAACACCATAATAAATAATACATTCACCTAAAATTAGTACACCAGCAAGAACAGGATGAATTTGCAATTTGGTTAATAAAATAAATGCTAATACAGACAAAAAAGTAATTAATAGAAAGTTTTCAATTGGATAGGATAACCCTGTTTTATATAATCGGGTTAATTTTCCACCAAATATAGACAGATGGTTGTTATGCAATATTGTTTGAATTGCATTTGCATGCGTTTCCATTCCAGGAGTCAATTGACTCAAATTCATATAATTATAAAATGGTGTTGATTTAACATCATGCAATACTTCTACTGCTACGCCTAATATTACAATTTTATTGTAAAATGGGGATTTTGTAATATCATAACTTTCCCCAAAACCAAACTGCAATGCCATTTCTTTTCTATCTAATGGGTCTTCAATTGATTTTATCCACTCGGGCATTTCACCAGGCAAAAATTGGTCCATCCAATTTAAATCTTCATCAACATATTTCAGGTCATAATCCTTTGTATCCATTATTTGCGCCATAGAATATCGTGGAAATGTGCTCCAAGGAGGTAAATTTTTCTCCCCTGGCATTTTATAACCAGATGGAGGCCCATAATAATTCACTAAAAAATTATTTGTAGGACCGTTTGCTTGAATTTGATAGGGACCATATGACCAAGATAAATCTTGATAATTAAATTTGGGTAATGTGGTATCAGGCAACCCTACGAATGCTTTCACACATTTTAAAGCAAGGCTTAAATAAGCTTGATCTTTTTCATGATCCATATATCCTGCAATACTATATTCTCTTGAAAAACCATCAATATCCATCATATCATTGATTAATCCAGTTTCCGGATTTGCCTGCATAATTTTCTCTACAGGATAAGCAATATATTGAGGTGGATTTAAAGTAGGTTCACGAACCATTTTAACGTTTATTACAACTTCAGCACCCTTTTCTTGAGCTTTTCGTATTGAAGATGCTAATATTTCATCACCGTGGGTTGGGATAGGGATTTCACTATTAGTGTCACCCAAGAATAAATGATAATCACGTAAATATTCTGAACGTGTATCCGGTGAATCAAACTGAATATCAAATGCAATTACCTTTGCTCCAGCATTGGATAAATTTTCAATGGCTTTAGCCCATACGTCTCCTCTTGGGTATGGCCATTTTGATGGTATAAGTCTCCAGGCTTCATCATCTACTTCGACAAGAACTATATCTGTACCTATCTTTGTGATTGTTGAATCTGATGCTCTCCATCCAGTTAAAGGGCCACGTACCGCATGAAAACGATAATCATATGTTTTTAATTCTAAAAAATCAAAAACACCAGACCAATGTAATATAATAACTAAAATAATTGAGCCAATAGTAAGCCCTATATCTATAGCATGCTTTTTTATTAATCGAATAAAGTTATTTATCAAAATTTGTAACCCAAAGTAAAAATGGCACCAGAGGTATTTACTGAAAAAGATTCACCAAATTCATCAATATTCCCGTCAGAATTATTATCCAAACCATCTGTTTTTAAGAATTGACTATGATTTAATCGAATATTACTTGAAAAATTAAGGGATAAATTGTTAATAATGGACCAATTCAGTCCTAATGTTCCACCATATAAATTGATATTCCCTTCGCTTCCTTCACTTGATAAAACATCTGCGCCACATCTAATTTGTAAACGGTTTTCAAATATACCATATTGTCCACCAATACCAACTGAACGCCACTGCATTTCTTTTATCATAATAACATCAGATGAATCTCTATATGGAATTTCCAAATTAGTCTGATTAAAAGATAAATTTGTTTTTAAAGGAATTGAAAATCTTGAAGATATATTTGCACTCAATGTTGTTGAATTCGTCTTGGAAAAGAAATAATCAGGTCGTCGTTCTGATAAAAGTAAATCTGAGTATTTTATACTGTTAAGGCTGATGGAAATATTATTGAAATTTTTACCAAAAGATGCAGGTAAATTAACAGACAATAATGTATTTAAAGCTTGAGTCTTTTCTCTTGGGTCGGATAAATAATCACCCGCTGTATCTACCGTCAATGAATCAATATCATTATTTTTTTTAGATGATTGTATATTTACAACAATTGATGGTGCGCCCGGTCCCGGGACTAAGGTAAAATTCATCGAATATTTCGTTGTTCTAAGAGGCTCTACCGTTGTGTAGGAAATATTATTATCCTTATACTGATATCCAAAAACAACGGATAATTTTCGTTCCAAAACTGAAATTCGATTATTTAGATTAAATTCTCGAATATTTGTAGTTAAATATGGATTACCAAGAGATTTATATTGAGGACCAACCTGTCTATACTCCACTAATAAATTATTAAATGAATAGTGACCCTTCAGTCTAAAGAAGAATGCAGATGATGGCATATTAACATATGCTGCCATTATATTTTCTTCCATAGCCCTAATATCGATAGGAGACAAAGGAATCATATTAGTGTTAATAGTAAAAATATCCTTATAATTACTTGGGCTTGGTAAGGTTAATGTGTCGATGGGCGAGAAAGAACTTTCGCCAATGCTTCCATCATCATTATAAATTTTACCGATGAAACCGTCCAATGAATCATCCAACGTAGTGTCCATCTCGGCTAAAGTCATTTCATCATTCCAAATATCAGTATTATAGAAACTCATATTCCACCCCATTTGAAATAATAATTTTCTATTATCCATAGCTGATTCAAAATCAAAGCCAAAAACAAGATTATCTTCTGGCGAATTTCCGGACCAATTATGATCTGGAAATATTATAGTATCTCCTTGAGCTAGAACAGCAGAATTAAACGAATTGAAAGTATAATCACCTGCTTCAATCCCATACCCCAATGAATCCACTGAAAATTCAATTTTATCAGAAATGGACTTAGAAACTTTATTTTTATCATCTTTAGCCTTCATAACATGAAGACCCGCTTTAATTTTATTAAACATCGAGAATGAAAGTTTAATTACATTAACTTCCCTAGGGAACGTATACCCAGTCCGACTCATGTAATATTTTGTAAAATTAGTACTATCAGTAACTGTGGCATCTCCTAAAAGGGTATATCCGCCATTTGTATAATCTTGATATTGGACTGTTTCGTTCAATTTACCTGAAATAGTTTGAAGTCTGAAAAAAGGTAAATGAATATCTATTAATTGACCACGAATTCGTTTTCCATCAATAATATAGGGAGATATGGATGGATATACATCCCCATACTCTATTTTCAAATAGTCTGTAATAAATAGACTAGTAGTAGTACGATTTAGAGGTTGAAGAAATTCTGATTCTCTTGAAGTTTTTCTAAAGTTGACTCTTCCTTTAATCCAACTTAATTCAGCAGAAAGCTTACCATTTATTTCAGCCTCATTTATCGATGAACCAGAAGCAGAATTGTTTGATGCTAATGAATTAATATTTCCTTTATATAATAATTGTTCTACAACATTCACCATAGATTTTGTAATTGTAAATGACCAAATAATCGGTTCAATCTCTATTCCATAAGTCGTAATAAAATTCAATTGAACTGTATGTAATCCAATATCAAGATCATTAGGTGTGACCGAAAGAATATTTTGTTCTAATATTGCAAAATCTGAAAAATCTTTACCATCAATTAAAACAGTATATTTGGTTGAATCAATATTTGGCGAATTAAAAGTTGATACAGCAATCACAACATCTTCTGGACGAATAAAGGATCCAGCTTCAGGTGATAAAACTAAAACATCTGAAATAACTTTTGATTTCGATATTTTGTTAATTTGTCCGAACTCCTTTTGTGTAATCTTTTTTCTTACGGATATGGTTAAAGGAGCGTCAAAGGGATCATTATTTAAAGGAGCAGATAATTTTGCGCCATATGGCATATCCATGATGATCACATATTCAATTCCGGGAGACAAAACTTGTTCTTTTGGAATTTCACCGTACCATGACAAACCATCTTGACGCAAATGAATTTCTTGATAACTTAATTCTCCAATTGGCCTGAAGAATATGGAGCCTTGAGAAACTGGTTGATCTTTTAATAACATAATCGAAAGTTCTACAGCATCTCCTTCTGTTGAATTTCCAGGATTTTTATGGTAAAAATATTCAGTAGATTGAGCTGATATAGTTGATACTAATATTATTAACCAAAAAATATATAAATATTTTTGACGATTAAACATAGGGTGAAATATTTTTGATTAGATGTCAATCAATATCTATCGATAATTGATTAACAATGATTTTTGTTCACCATTCGGTCCCTCAAAATATATTCGAATTTGTGACTCTTCTGATTCATCATCCTCTGGATCAATCGGAATATTTGAGGTATTGGTTTCATCTATATTTACCTGCCCATCTGGGGTTGATGTCCCAGTATTACCTTCAGTTACATCTAAATTTAATCCTGTTTCAATATTTAGAAGATTAACAATTCCTTCTAATCCTAAAACTTGATCCCCTTCAGACTCATTAACAATTAGCCAGAAATCTGTCCCTTTCACAGAAGCAACTGATGTGGGTGTTTGAATGATAAATTCACCTTTTCGCTGATCAGTAACTATAGCACGAAGCGTTCCTTCATCGATATCTATTTTTTTTGCTATACTTGCAGCTGATCTTTTGCCTGTTACCACAATTTCAGAATTTTCTTTTAGCTTTAAAGTAGATTTATCATCTATAAAAATAATAGCAGCAAAGGCCATACTTCCTGTTCTTATTCTATCGCCATCGTCAAGGATAGTACCTGGTTTCAATTTTCCAAAATCTCTTTCACCAACCTTTTGAAGCTCTACTGTTCCATTTACCTTTGTTGCAACTGCAATCTTAGCACCAAAAAGTGACGATGAAATAACTAAAACAATTACAAAAATAATGGATTTCATTTTATGGCTCATCATTCTTCAACCTGGATATTTATAATTTCATAATCATTATTCATAATTTGGTTTAATATATAAGTAACACTGGCTTCATCAACAGAAACACTATTTACTTCTACATCTCCAGATGGTAAATACCCACCCAATGGACTCTCATTTGAAAATAATGCATTAAATTGTCCATCCCCTAGTGTTTGCTGTAAAGCTATCAATAGTATATTTGTTAACTCTGGAGTTGATTCTATTTCACCAGCAGTACCTAATTTGAAAGCAAAAATGGATGATTGCATTTCGTCACTACCAGTTGTAGTTGGGAGTGTAACTCTGACCTGCCAAGCATATATTTTACCATCTTCCAATGGATAAGCACCTGAAAATGGATATTGAAAAGATGTCGCATTCCCAATTGGTTCCCAAGATTGACTTTGGTTAAATGGTAAAACTCGTTGTTCCTCAATTGCATCTTCTAGAGATGAATGAATGGATGGGTTAAATTCACCAACACGTATAAACGTCTGGCAGCCGCCACACGTTTGTGAGTGCCACTGGAATATTGGAAATGTAGTGTAGAGTAAGTTATCTAATGTATCAGCTAATGCACCGCCTGGGTTTTCTAGTGTAATAGATACAGGGGTTGAGACAACAATAGTTTTACTTTCTTCAGCTGCAATTGATAATGCATCAGGTTCATATCCAGCAGACACCATTAATTCAAACGAATAGTTCCCATCAGAAATTTTCCCACTAGTTAACATAGATGAAATTATAGCTTCAGAATCTGCAGGATTAATGATATCCAATAATTCTCCAGTCATCGTAACAGGATTGGGAGGAGATCCCATGTCATATATAACGGTAGTCTGTGCTGAAACATCACGATTATCGATTAATAAATCATTTTGAATCATAAATGGATTGGTTTCTACTTCTACAATTGTTTGGGGTGCTGTTATCCCTAATGCAGGGGAAACTAATGATGCCTTAAACCATACTTTTATATAAATAGGGTAAACATCCGAGTGAATTTGGTATCTAAAAATAGGTACGTCAGAAGAACCATCTTGTATATTAAAACTGCTCACATAATATGTGGCATATTCATAAATCTCACCTGTTAATGTTAGATTTTGACTTTTTAGAGGAAAGGTAGTTCCATAGACAAGAAACAATAAAAAGAGAGAGTATTTTTTAAGCATCATTTGTGTATCACCTTTTGGTAAATGAAATTTACATTTAATTAATACAGTGAACCAAAATAAAAAACCCTTCGAAATTTTCATTTCGAAGGGTTTAAATGTTCCCGGCAACGTCCTACTCTCCCACACTAGTTTCCCGTGCAGTACCATCGGCGCAATAGAACTTAACTTCCGAGTTCGAGATGGAATCGGGTGTTTCCTCTATGCTATAGTCACCGGAATAAATTTTTTGGAAATTGACGTGGTTGTATCATTAAAAATGATAATATTGGTAAAGCCATTCGGCTAATTAGTACCACTCAGCTGAAAATGTTACCATTCTTACAC
>JABHUQ010000024.1 GCA_018658715.1 Fidelibacterota bacterium | reverse complement strand
TGGCAAGAAGACTAATATGAAAAAATTAAATGTGAGAATAACAAAAAATGGGAGGTTTCTTAAGGAAGCCAAAGAAAGATTTATTCGTCGATGCCCTGATGGATCTCCTGGTGTTGTTTTCCGGCGGAAGGTCTATAGAGTTCTTGAAGATAATACAATTAATATTGATGATGACTATTTTGATAAAGAAGAGTGCCCAATTGTAAACACAGATAGTACGATAATAAAAAAAATAAAAACCGTTGATTGGTATTTAGAATCAAACAAATTTGGTCATTATATCCTGTTTAATGGCGATCAACAATTAATGGAAAAGGTCCTTTTAATAATGGATGATAAGGGCATCGAATGGTTAAGGGCCGATAAAAGCAGTAGAAAATCTGACAATGAGATACAATATGACTGGTTCATTCGTTTAAAGTCAAATTTAACTCGATCTAAAGTGTTGAAAATTGTTGAGCCAATATTGGATGATCCAATTGACATAAGCATATTAAAAGGTAGAATACAACAAGACCTACTCAAGCAAAAGGACAAAGAGATACTTATTCTCAAACAACAACTTCATGCTTTTAACAATAACCAAGAAATGTTACAGCTGAAAGCAAAATTCTCTAAATATCAGCTAAATAAACTTCAGAAGAATTTGGACCAGAAAAAAGAGATCGACACAAATGAATTAGCTCAATTAAAAGACGATTACAGCGACAAAATAAAGGATGCGGAAGACATCGTTTTTGAAGAAATCGAAAAGAATGAAGAACTTGTAGAACGCATCAATATCTTAACTCAAGAAGTAGAAATCCTGAAACTAAAAGATAATGAAACAATCACTGTTACAAAGGTAAAAATGGATACCATCAACTTACTTTCTAAATGGTTAAAGGGAATGTATCCTAGATTGCAAATAGATGATGAATCTTTAGACGTAATTGCCAATTACTTTACGAGGTACGAAGCTCTTTGCAGACAATTAAATTTTTTAGTATTTGACAGGGAAAAATTTAAGAGTTATGGAGTAAAAACAGCGAAGTCTTGGTTTGAAGCAGGAAAACATATAGCAACTGGGTCCGATGATAATGGGAGAATATATTATAGGCAACATTATAATAAGAACAAATATGATTATACCCTATGGATTCGTATTAAAAGAAGCCAGAGGAAAGATTTTTCACTAATGGTTTCTTTTAATAAAAAGTTACCATCGGCTTAATGCCTTACCCAGTTAAAAAGTTTATACAATATTGTGATAATGGGGATAACTATCATCGATTAGCCTACGATTCTGCCGAAAATTATCACTTCGAGTATGGCGTTGGTGATTTTGGCAGTTTGATTCCAAAGGAAGCAAAATTAAAATATAATGAAGGCCTTGGTGTGGCTATGTCGCTCTTTAATAGTGCCGGTAATACAAAAATTATTGATGATGTTGGTTCGTTGGGCCTGCTTTATTTGGAGTTAAAACCCAATATGGTTTTAAACGAGATTTTCGTCGAACCTGACGAAATAGTTGTCGATATATATTATGGCGATAGTGCCTTGATTTATAGCTTTTACAATCCCGGTAATTCAAATACTATTTCCCTTAATTTGTCCGTTACCATTGATGCTCACAATGCATACTCAAAAATCAAAGCCCATTCTTCTGACCTTGAGTGGAGACAGTATTTTATAAGGCAAGCCATGGTAAAACCAGGTGTTCAAAAGATAGTGGCTTCAGATCCTATAATTAGAGATTTAATGACCGTAGATCAGGTTGCTGATTACATTCAGGTTAAGAAAAAAACTATACAGAATTGGGCCAGCAGTGGTAGAATCCCGTGCTGTCATATTGGCGGGACGGTAAGATACAGGAAGTCCGAGATAGATAGTGTCATGGAGAGCAAAAAGAAGTGATGTGTCAGATATGTGACACAAATTACGGGAATACTAGGGAAAATTCGGGAAATGCAGGGAAGGTAAATCAATATATATTGACGGATACAGCGGATTTGCCCGGATACCGATTCAGAATCTCCCCGCCTCCACTTCATTCAAGCGAACATGTTCGCTTTCATTCCGTTCCGGCGGGCAAGCCCGCCTCCCGTAGGCTAATTAGATGAAAATTAGTTTGGTTATATTGAGAAGTAGATTGATCCCGAAACGATATAT
>JABHUQ010000002.1 GCA_018658715.1 Fidelibacterota bacterium | reverse complement strand
ACACTTTTGATTTCCTTGCAGAAAAGCTTGGCCAGTTCCAGCAGAATCATCGTAGACTGCAGAAGCCGCAAAAGCTAACAGTAAAACAACTGCAATTGTTATATTTCTATCTCTCATTTATTAACACCTCTGTTTTTTTTTTAATATTGATAGCATTATTTTATGAAAACTATAACAGTTTTAGTTTAAGTATGTTTGGATTAAGAATTAACTACAACAAGCAACATAAGTATTAGAACCTAAAGAATTACAATTAATTGTAAAAGGGTAATATCTATCCTCGTTAGAATGTTTATACCATCTAACTCCTTGATAAGTTGAAACTTTAGAAGTCCATCCTCCACAATCATTAGATATTTGAGCGTTATAAGATTTTGCACCCACACCAGAATTAACTAAAACAGATTCTTGATTAGATATTTTATCCCCCACACCGCCAGCTATTTGATCAAACCGGGTAAGTTCAATTCCACTACAAACATGTTGATTAGAAGAACATTTATTTTTCATCCCACCATAACCTCCAAAATCCGGATGAACTACTTTAACACTAGATTTATTAATAGAAGACGGAACATAGTATGGTGGAAGTTCACAAATCGCTCCGCCATTTGAATCTAATCCTTTCAAATAACCATCGACACAATCAACCGCACTTCCCGACTTTACCATTTTTCCTTGAAGAATTGTATTTAGATTATTTCCATTAGCATCTTCAATCTGAACCAAAGTATGAGATTGATATGCTTTAACAAAAAATATTGAAGAAATTATCATTAACATAAACGAAACCAACAACAATATTTTTTTCATTTTAATCATTTTTAATATTTACAACACAAA
This sequence comes from Fidelibacterota bacterium, assembly GCA_018658715.1. Lineage (GTDB taxonomy): Bacteria > Fidelibacterota > Marinisomatia > Marinisomatales > UBA1611 > JABHGY01. The sequence goes on along the minus strand of JABHUQ010000002.1, from coordinate 1,204 downwards.
ACATCCCACTCAGTATTACATTCTTCATAATTAATTCGATTTTGATTCCATAAATTTCCCCCATAATTTGAAGATGAAGAAGTCCAACCACTACAATCATTTTGTTGGGTGTTAGGGTCATATTTACGAGAAACCCCCCCATTATACCACCCAAAGCGATCTGCCCCACCATTCTGTTCCCATGCAGTCAATTCTTCCGCACTACAAACATGTTCATTAGCACCAGTGCATTTATTTGCCATCCCATCATAACCACCCATATTTCCAGTTCCGCCGGTTCTAGCAGTAATAGTGGTTGGAGCTCCCCATACAGCAGTCACACCACCACAATTAACTGTTCCATCAATATTAACTCCAATTATTGCTTTTCCATCGGGGCAAGAATCTAAATTTTCTTGCAAATCATCCAAAGTATCCTGTAAATTAGCATCAGCACCATAACCTTCAACTTCAGTAGTTAAATGTCCAGGATTTGGAGCAGCAGAATAAACCACAACACTAATTAAAAAAAGAAATATTGCAATAAAAACAACTCTCTCACTATTCTTTTCCAATAAAAATTTTTTTCCTTTTTTCAATATTTTTTTCATTTTAATCATTTTTAATATTTACAACATAAAACATTTTTTGAAACACTACATTTAGACAAACCGGGACGATAATCATCCCAATAATTTGCATAATGGATTTCAAGGGAACTAGTCCATCCTCCACAATCATGATAAAAATCATATCCTTGACCATAAACATATTTTTCTGTTGTGGCTGTTCCTGTATTGTACCATCCAACTTTACCAATATCTCCATTAACTTGAGAATATGCAGTCAGTTCTTCCGCATCACATACGTGTTCATCATCACCAGTACATTTGGCTGCCATCCCATCATAACCTGTAAAGTCACCATTACCCCCACTACGAGAAAGAATAGAATTCGGAACAACCCAACCAGGTTTCAAATCATCACAAGTAACTGTTCCATCTGGATTAATTCCCGTCATCAATTTTCCAGCAGTACAACTACCGATAGCTGATTGAAATTTAGGAATACTAAATTCTAAATTAGCATCATTAGAAAAATATCCTTGAATTTCATCCAACGCATGTCCTGGATTGGGAATTGAATAAACCACAACACTAAAACTAATTAAAAATAACACATACAATCCAAATTTTCTAAAATTTAATTTAATTTTCATTTTATT
>JABHUQ010000023.1 GCA_018658715.1 Fidelibacterota bacterium | reverse complement strand
TTAATGTGTTTTATTGTCAATATTATTTTATAGATATATTTATTTGCTCGCCAAGGCAACTACTGCTATCGCCTGAGCTAAATTGGCAAGGATTGTGGTCACTTCCTTAGCAAATTCGGTCCGGTCAAAAGGTTCTTCTTCAGGTTTTTTGGATATAGTAATAATGGATCCATCTTTAACTTTGGGCGACAATGGCGACCAAATATTATGAATATGAGATGTTCCACTGGCAAACTGGATAAAAATATTTCCCTTATCTGCATCTGGTGAATATCCCCCAGCATTTTCAATATAGTACCGAAGTCGTTTCCCCGGAATATATTTATAAGCGCCCGGACTATTAACTTCACCATTAAGATAAATTAGTTCCGGATGCTCTCGGATGGTTATTTTATCCCCGCCTTTTACAGTAATGTTTAAATTGGATTTTGGATTCTTTAATATGGTTTCATATGACATTTGGATTTCCGCTCCAGCACGCTCAAAAGATGAGCCGAATGGAAAAGCTTCCGGTAATAATCCGCCTGCACGCTCAATTATTTCTGTCACAGATTCATCAGGTGATTGAATCACATAAGTACCGGGATATTCGACTGCTCCAACTACAATGACCGTTTGTTGCATTTTAAATTTAGGATCGGGTCGAACCATAATTACATCATATGGATGCAAAAAAAACATACCTTGATTTGAAGCCCATGTTTCACCAATTGATACTTGGGGCCCAATAATACATAAATCATCATTCATTTCAATATGAATGATGGATGCAAATTGGTCTGCATTTTGATTATCAGGATCAATACGTGCTACTTCTACTTTATATCGATATACATGTTCTGATATACCACCTGCTTCAAGAATGATATCTTTGAGACACATTCTATCCTTTAATTCATATTTCCCGGGCTTTTTAACCGACCCATTAATGGTAATAGATTTGACAGATGTAAATACATTCTTATTATAGACACGAATAATATCCCCGGGCAATAATGGAAAATTTTCACTCGATTTGGGAGATTCCAATAATTGACCTAAATTAATTTTTGAAATTGTACGAGTAATTTGATCGTCATTTAACCGTAAAAGGTCTGCACGTTCAAGGTGAGCTCTTTCTTTCCATTCCTTATCTTCAAAACCGCCAGCTTTGAATATTAAATCGTAGGCGGTCATGTTTTCTTCAAATAATTCATATGTTGCCGGTCTCTTTACATGACCACTAATGGAAACATAACGGGTTGCACCTTCTATCTCCGTAACACTGTAGACTCGAACTGCATCATCCGTCCGAAGCACCGTATTGGCCATTCCCTGTTTATCTAATACTTGACCCAGATTAAATGGAATAATTTCTTTTTCATCACTATCTTCCCTGACTCTGACCAGTTCAGCACGTTTCAAGTAAGTAAGTTTTTTATATTCTTCATCCACGTAGCCGCCGGCTTTGAAGATCAAATCATAGAGAGTCATGTTTCCCTCAAAAAGCTCATAACGACCCGGACGCTTAACATGGCCCGATATGGATACATAGCGGGTATCTCCTTCAATTTCATTAACGCTGTAGATTTGGATAGCGTCATCAGTCCGAAGTGCGGTATTGGACAACCCCTGTTTATTAAATACCAAACCCAGGTTAAAGGGGATGATCTCTTTTTCATCGTTGTCCTCATTGACCCGGACCAGTTCTGCCCGTTTTAAATAGGTGCGCTTTTTAAATTCTTCATCCACAAACCCGCCAGCTTTAAAGATTAGGTCATAAAGGGTCAAATTCTCCTGTAATAAAAATCGGCCGGGACGTTTGACATGGCCTGTTATGGATACATAGGTTTTTGGAACCATTTCCGTCATACCATAAACCCGAACACGATCAAGACCTTGCAACTGAATATTATGATCTGTGTTTCCGGCTAAAGCTTGCCCAAGATCCAACTTGATCAATTCTTCAGTAAAGTCCGGTTTAATGCGCACCACATCCACCCGTTCCAGGTAGGCATCGCCTAGAAGACCGTCTGCTTTA
>JABHUQ010000022.1 GCA_018658715.1 Fidelibacterota bacterium | reverse complement strand
CTCCTGTTTCTATCTTGAGCCAATTCCCTGCGGACGTGGCTACTTTTGTAACCACATCTGGAATATCTCTATACTGACCCAAGGCTATACTCACAAATAATACTATTACGGTTACACGCTTCATCGAACCACCGCAAATTTCCCGATATGATTACTCATTACTTTTCCAGTATTATCCATTTGTTCTACATAATAGATATATAAGCCTGGCGCAATTTCTTGGTTATTGATTGTTCTCAAATCCCAAATAGCATTTCCACTATTTTCATTTTCATGGTTTATGGTATTAATATATTCACCTGTAACAGTAAATATTTTAATCTGACATTTTTCAGGAAGATTGGTAAATCGAATTTGTTTTAGAAATTCAGTTTCATTAAATGGCGAATGAACGATATACGGATTTGGAACAACTGTTACTTTGTCTAAATTTTCTTGAGCAATAACTCCCGGATATACTTTTAGAAAATTCGGGTCCAACTCTGTTGTTCCTTTGGAATTTTCAATACTTGCATAACCATCAGGATCAGCCCAATTATCTGGATTTGAATAATTTGTATCTACAACTGCAACATACCCAATATCCGATTCTACATACCGTGTACTCCTAGGAGGCTCTACACCCATATCATAAGCGGTTACAGAATATGTGTATTCCATCCCATCTACAACATGATTATCGACAAACATATATTTAAATGTATCTGACCCAACGATTTTCCAATCTGCTTCTTCTAAACGAACAGCATCTAACCCAGAATCAGTACCAAGATTAAACCATGGAAAGAAAGGATCTTGTCCCTTAATTGAATGCCCTCTATTTCTACCATCATTACATTCATTATTGGTATAAACACAATGGACAGAATCTTCATATGCACTTAAATCATATTGTTCCATAGGTCGCCATCCGACAAAAATACCATCAGTATCATAAATCATATCATCTGGACTGCCCCAAGATTTCCCACCGTCGTCACTTTTGTAAATGCGATATCCTTCAAAATCGGAATAACCCGTAACAACATCAACAGCATTTTCAGCAACATCATTCCAATAAACACGAACTTCACCATGATCAGTTTCCGAATAAGTTGTTGGACGTGTTGGGGGAGTAAATCCTTGATATCGGGAATTATACATGACTTGAGCAAAACGTGCATTATTAATTAAATCTTCTTTATTTTGTCCAAATATAATACAAAATGAGAATGGCACTTCTCGCCCAACCGGTAAATCAAAAGGACCACAACTCATTATAAAAACACCATCTAACCCATCTTCACCTTCTTCGAAAGCATCTTCTTCCATAAGACCTTCCAGTGAATCAAAGTGCGGATTAAGTTCTGTGCTTAAATCCGTATCTGGGTTTGGAGTATGAAAAAACCATTTTTTTTCGTTTTCTGTAAGATTAATGGTATCCCCTGCCATGAGTTTTAATAAAATTTCTTCTTTATTCCGCGCTTGAGGGCGCCCTTTATCACCGGCACAACAATTTGTGTTTCCTTCTCGACTTACAACGCCTGGACGATTATACCAGTCAAACCAATGCCAATCTGTCATTTTTAATGGTTCACCCTCAAAAATATCCCACGAACCATCGAGGTCTAAATCTACTTTTTCAGTAGCTCGAGGTGTGTCCAATAATTGAGTTGCCACAACGCCAAAGCCATTCCCCGGTGATTCTTCACCTGGGCCAATTGCATAACCTGGGACACCACTTCCACCATCAAAATCGCCAATCATCGCCATACTAACTCTTAATTTTTGGCCATTAATTTCAGTACACCCTTCTGGTTGAGTTGCGCAATCATAAAATTCCATAAAATCATCATCATTAGTGTGAAGGCCCGGATTATATCCATTTATATCCCCCACAAGGACATCGGCATCCATATAAAAACCTAAAGATAAATCTTGGTAGTTGAATCCTTTTCCTCGATTAAGCTTTGTTCCATCAGGCAAAATGATGCCTTCTCCAGATTTTTGTATGCCATTCTCGTCTAAAACAGGGTTACCATTTTCATCCGTAGCAGCCCAATCACCGCTTTCATTCCTGACTTTTACAGTCACAAACATAATATCTTCCGCATACGACACACCATACGAATGGGCTTCAGCCATCACTTTTAACCCAAGAGGATAACCAGTTTGTTCATAATCATTATTCGTATTTACGTTATTTCCCCGATGTGCCCACCGATCGTCAAATTCCATATATACATCCATATCGGAAACAAATCTGCCAGGAACATCTTCCCAACAATCTGGATCTAATCGAGATCCTTCGCAAGCAGGTAAATTCACATTATAATCTTTTGCCCACCAGCCCGGCCAATAGGGTTCATATTGATTTGTTTCTTCCACAAACCGTAATGGCCAAGTTTGAGAAAAAGCACTATGAGCTAAAACTGGATATGTATCACCTGGATCGGTAAACGGAGTGTCTCCAAACATGGTACCAGCGTCTACATCTGTATTATGTGTATTTACCCTTGCCTTAGTAGATGCATGCCAATCCGTATTAATCGAAGGATTCCAGCGTGTGAACCAAGATTCTGCGACAGATGCTCCATAGTAGTACCTATTATCATCCTGTGTCCATTCTTCTTTGTCCTCGCCATAGTCATAAATGTCAAAATCATCAGTACGTTCTTTTAAACGAGGCCTTAAAGCCCACGGGAATATAAGCCCAACTCTTGCTGATGTTGAATTCGGGTCTGTCTCACCTAAGAGAGAAATATTCAATTTTCCATTTAAATCATCCATAACCCACTGGTATCCACCATCAATCGATTCAATATCATTTTTTCTAGAAACGCTATCCGGCTCCCAGCGACCATAATCATCGTCTGCGTCAAATAATATGCCTACATAATTAGTATCACCTTCATCAGTATACCAATCTAAGTACGCTTCACTCGACTCCCATATTTGATATAGAACTGCACCATCCGCATCCACAATAGATTCAACGGTTTGCCAGGAGAATTTAGACGCATATTCATGTCCTCGTACACCCGCCAAAAAGGCGACAGAAGGTAAATAGGTATAATCACCCCACATACCAGCTGGATGCTCATCCCAATTAATAAAATTGCCATAATTGGTTAAGGCATTTTTTGTTTTACCTTGCAACAGATATCCAATCGCCCTGTCTGACATTGGATTTGTTGGGAATGGATTATCTCCAATACGTGCGCGTGGAGTTGCTCCAACATGTGTGGACTGAGGCTGATTTGATTTTGGTTCTGAAGCAAGTAGCGAAACATTCAAAAGAAAAATCCCTATTGCCAGAAATAATATATTTTTTAGTGTCTTCATGCTTTTAATTAAAATCTACTCGTATGAAAAAATTCATTTCTCTAGGGGATGAGTATCTCCAAGGAGTATCATAATAAGCTGATGATAAAGTATGTTCTTCTCCTGGTAAACCCACATTTTTTGTAAAATATTCGCCCGGATCATCTGGCTTCCCTGTTAGTGGGTAAACATCATATGGGTTGCGGATATCAAGCAAATTATAGACATTAAAACCAAGAGCGATTCGTTGATTTGCAATTGAAATATATTTAGAGAAAGATAAGTTTGCATTTTTATATGCTGGAGCTCGTTTTGAGTTTGGATTACTCCCATCTACTTTTGGATCGCGTCCAGCAAATATCCATGGTGTATATGGATAACCGGATTGATAGAAGGCGGTTAAACCTGCATTAATTTTGAATGGTAGAGTAGTATAAAGGGCAAATGTTAAATCATGAGTACGATCATACCCCATTAAGAATTCTTGAGATGGAGCGTCCACATAAACACCACTTATAGATTCCCATGCATATTCACTATTTCCCTTAGCCATCGATAATGTGTATTGTAATGTAGAATGGAACCGCTTACCGCGCTGTTCTAGCGTAAAGTCAATGCCTTTTGCACTACCGTAATCTCCATTATTCATAACTTTATAAGTATAGACACCACTTCTTTCGCTACTAAATCTAGACCATTGGTCCATATCTTTTACCCATAATAATAAACCAAATGCCCACGATTGACTAACTTGAATATTGAAACCAGCTGAATATTCTTGGGTTTTTTCCGCATTCATTGTTCCATTTCCGAGTTGACCATCTGATTCTTCAAATAACTCTTCTGGATCTTCCATTCGATTTGTATTTAAGTAAATATTTTGATATACAGGTGTTTGATAATACAATCCATAATTAAACGTAAACATTGCCTTATCTGTAATGACATGGCTTATACCTAATCGGGGACTTACTTTATAAAACCAATCCGAATCTTTTAATATTACTTTTTGATGAGCAAGCCCGGCTTGATCTGAAGCTTCTTCACCATTGTCCCATAATCCATTATCATTTAAATCAGCAAAGAACCAAGGACGACCTGCAGAATATTCTCCTAATGTATCTGCCCATATCTGCGTATTATAATTTACCATATCTACCCTCAGACCATAGTTAATCACCATCCATGGGACTTCATATGTATTTTGAACATAAGCTGAAAATTCTTCTGGTTCACGGAAATCATCCCAGGATCCATTCTTATTAGCATCTTGGAATTCTTCTCCCTGATCCCAACGTCCATTCCCTTCACCTGTATCAGGCCCTTCATAATCTTCATCAATCGGCAATAATCCATCAGGTCCTGTATCTTGCCAATATTCTGAGAATGTTTGAATGGTAGCTGCTTGTCCTAACCAAGGGTATTTCACTTCGTAAAAATTGAGTTGGTGGTATTTATAATCAAATCCAGTTCTCAATTTCCAATTATTAGAAATTTGAGATGTAAGATCTAACCGAATTTCATCTGTAACGGCATGCGATTCAGCAAAAAAGTTATCATGTCCTCCAAATGCTCTAAATTCTCTCCAATACCATTCTTCTTCTAAAGAAGGAGCAAAATAATAAGGATCATCTGGTGCACCTGTATAACGGCGCATAAATCCGAAACCTGGAACATTTTGATATTGTAAATCCACATGATCATAATCATAATAATCTTCGTAGGATTCATACATTTCTGGAGCCAACCAATAATCGCCATCTCTGTGCTGTAATTCTTCTGTAAGCTCAGGCCCATCCCATAATCCATTTCCATTTACATCATGACGAGATTTATCAAATTCATCAATACCTACATCAAAAACACCATTCCCATTAACATCAGTAAAATCTTCTGCTGTTTCCCAATTCCATAATCCAGGCGTTGCCCCATAATGCCACCCACTTCTTTCGTCTACCATTGTATAACGAATAGTATCACCATCTTCACCGACAGAATAAGGTATTACGTTTGGATTATCAGGATCAGAAATTTGTTTATATCCAGCTGGATGCCTCCACTCAAACCAATTCGGAAATCCATCTTCATCATTATCTCTCCAGCGAACACCTTGAAATTGATCTTGTATAAAGCGAGACGCTCTTACAGAATAAAAAGTACGGCTCGATAGAGATTGGTTAATTTCAAAATTATATCGGTATGTATCACGGAATAATTCATTTCTTCCATCATCCCAATAAAGATATCGCGGATTAAAAGACATTCTTTGATTTGACACTTGCCAATACCCCATATGGAAACGAAGCTTATTCGAATATTTATAAGTAAGTTTCCCAAATATATCCCATGTTTTTTCATATCCAAAACCGCGGAAGCCAGTAACATCATCCCAAGGATTCACGAGATTATTCATATTGAGCGCTAATGTATCCAAATTTGAATCTTTGTCTAATCCAAGATATGCTTTATCATCAAATTCAAATACACTATAATTGGCTTCATTTGTGTATTGGCCAGATACCCAAAAAGATAGTTTAGGTATAAATGGAATGGGTCCACCAACACCAAAGTTATAATCGTCATATCCCCTTAGCTCATCATAATTTTGATTCGGTTCTGTGTTTCCTGCTAAATCATTTATTAAGGCACCTACTAAACTTGTTTCATAACGCATGTGGTATTCCATTTGTTTTCCACCACTATTGGTGTGCCAATTCGATACAGCAGATTGTGCATCTCCATACTCGGCGTTAAAACCACCTGGCTGCCAGTCAAATTCTTTTACTGCAAATAAATTTAATCGTGTACCTGAACCAATCCCTCCAAAAATTGGATTTCTTAGATACATTCCATCCATCATATAGGATACTTCCCCACTTCTTCCACCACGAACATGGATTTCTTCCAAACCGCGTTCTTCATGATCAGGGACACCTTTTGTCCTGCTTTCAACTTTTACAACACCAGATTGTAAAGTATACAATTCTGATAAATCTCTAATGGGTAACGATTGGATTGCTTCTTTACTTACAGTTACCTTTTTTGATGTAGTCCCTTTTTCGACCATTGGACGTTCACCAACCACTTCAACTTCTTCACCTTCAATAGATTCGACAGGAAGTTTAAAATTCAACCATACTGTTTGATCCATGAGAATTCTGACATTCTTCATGGTTTGTTTCTGGTATCCAACCATTTGAACAACAACATCATATGTCCCAACAGGGATATTTAATATAATATAATTTCCTTCTAAATCTGCTGCTGCACCTAGCCCAACTTCAGGAAGATATATATTTGCACCGGGTAATCCCATCCCACTTATATCCGAAATTTTTCCACGAATAGTTCCGTCTGTGCCAGCAAACAAAGTTGATAAAAATACTAGAGTTAAAATAATTTTTTGGATGAATTTCATTATTCGTTACCTAATTCAATCGTCTGAATCCCAGCAGGATGCGATGGTAAAAATGGATCATAATTAAATTCTGGTATAGTTTCAAATTCATCTAAATCAAGTTGACTGACAGGTTGAGTTAATTGTCTAAATAAACCACCAGATTGGGTCTCTTTAAATGTACTTAATTCTATGCGACTAAGACCAACCCAAGAATGCCCATTTGAGTCTGGGGACGTTGGATTGAATTCAGGAAAATATGGATTTTCAGTCCAACGAACGAATACTTCTTCTTTTATAACTCCCTGATTTTTGGCGAGATAAGAAATAACTTTTTGTCCATATTCTACACCTGAGCCTAACATAGTTGATGTTAATTCACTCGTTATGCGGAAACAATCATAATACGTTGTATCTAATCCCGGACAGTCTGAAATCTCATATTCTCCCATAATCCCAAGATAAGAAGAATCCCGGATACAATAAATTGAATCATTTTCGACCCAACCTTTTGATCTTTGTCCGGCAGCTATAGTAATTCCACTTGAATAAGAATCAACTTTAAAGGATTTATCAACATTATAGATAGCTATTTCAGTGGTGTCAGAATAGGAAACTTCAACTAATTCACCATCTCTTAACTGACCATTGTGAGTGTAAAATAGAATATCCTCTTCTAAATCAGATTTATACCAAAAACCGCGATTAATTTGGCCTGCACTATAATAAAACCCAGGTGGTAAAAAATAGCTCGGATAAATTAACTGATATATATCTCCATCTTCTCGATATAAATGATATCGATATCCACGAATTTCTTCCCCAGTACCAGCATCTTCTCTAACCCATTCAGATTTTGCCACATAATAATCTTGAGGATTTACACCATTAGGAATATGAGCAACTACTTCCCTTGTATATAAAGTGACCAAAGAATCAATATCATCTACTTGAGATTGCTTAACATCTGTAAATGAAGATTCTTCTATAAGATCTGTAAATACTTGTCCGTGCCGATCTGTAATATCATCACCAAGATTTATTTCAATTTTAACTTCTGGTGCTTCAAAATTTGTCCAATCTACAATTAAATTATTTGGAACTTCATCAATTAAATATAGTCCTTTGATTGTATCATCGTCTACAATTGACCACCTAAAGTCTTCTGCATTGTCATGAAGACCATTACCACGATCAACGTACTCATCTCCATCATCATAATTTCCATCACCATTGTTATCAAGAGTTAGGATCTCTGCACCATCCCATTCATCATTACAATTTCGATCTTGGTATGGTTCACTTAATGTGTATTCACCATCACCATTCATATCGTAGTATGCTTCTTCAGGATCCCACAAACTGTTTCCACGATCTACAAATTCGAGTACAATATCCGAGGAGTCACCATCACTATTATAATCAGTAATATTAATATCTGCCCCAGCATCATACTGACCATTATTATTTACATCATCATATTCAAAAACAACATCCTTTGTGTCGCCATCATTATTATAGTCTGAGATTCCAACTTCAGCATCATTCCATTGATTATTGTCATTACAATCTGTGTTAACTCTAAAAAATACAGAATCAGCACTTATTTGTTTTTTAGTAAATACGAAGGCGTTAGAAAAGAAAAGAGGTGTCTCATTAATAAAAGCATAACTTGTATCTTGCCACTCTGATGAGTCAACAAACATAATTCCGGATGTAATTAATGGTGTATCTACTACTGCATAATAGGCAGACACATCAATCGTGTCATTATAGTACAATGTTGTATCTGAATAATTCCAATCGGAATTATTTGGTTTATATCTCTGGTAACTAGGTTCCGCATCTAGATCCCATTCAATTGATTCAATATTCTTGAATTGAGTTGATAATAATTTCACAGAATCCATTTTTACGATTTGATTCGAGAGAGAATCAATAGGAAATCGAGTTAAAAATTGAGTTGAATCTGGCGTAATTTCGACTAAATAATCCGGAAATGATTTTAATGTTAATTTTGGAGGCTCTTCTAAAGATAGTGTTAAATATTTATCATAAGAATAACTAATTATATTTTGATTAAAATGATAAAATTCTACGTCTAAATCGTTTTCGAAATCATAAAAATAATCTGAAACAGCACCTGTGGCACCTGATCCAATGGTAGACTGGCCTGTTGTATTTACAGGTCCATCTATGGTGTCAACTATTTCCTCAGGCTTTTCACACCCAACCAGTGTTAAAATAAAAAGGCCAAGGATCAGTTTGAAAATATGTTTTTGGATCAAATTCAATGGAATTATTATTTATAGATTCACGAAAGTTAACTTTCAGTTGATGTTTTTTCTAAATTTATTTTCAATGTTTTTTTGTTCAATCTTGATCCTTTGAGTACCAAACTTTCCAAGCTAATATCGGCGTTATGAAAAGAACGATTTCTATACTTTTTCTACTCACAATTTTTAAATCTGGGATTCATGGCACAACAGCTTCGCCTAGGTTAATTGGACTTACTCAGCCTGATGGTACTACATTTTCGGGAAATATCCGTGGTAATCCTCGAAGATCTTGGTATGAAAAAAATGGATGGTCGATTGTAAAGGATCAAAACGACTGGTGGGTTTATGCAGATCGAGTCGAAGGGACAACATTAATCCCATCGTCTGAGGTAGTACAACGTGACGAATCGCCAGAAACAAACCCACAGTTAAGTCATGTTACTAACCGATTAATACCAGATGAAATTCCATTCCAGGATGAAAGTCCTGTCCCGGAATTATCACTTGCACGATCGGATACATTCTTTGTTCCTTGTATTCTTGTTGACTTTTCTGATTATTCTCATTCATATTCTAAAGAAGCATTAGAACAAGTGTGGAATTTAGAAGGATATTCCCATCCGGGCGAAGATAATACTGGAAGTTTTAGAGATTTTTACCAAGAAATATCTTATGGCCAATTTTTACCTATTTCTACTTTGGGTAATTGGTTTACATCTTCACACCCACATGACTATTTCGCTCATAGCAACCCTGATGGCTATACTCATTTAAAAGAACTCATTCGACAAACTGTCGACCAAATGGAAGCTAACGGGTTTGATTGGGCATTATTTGATAATGATGGCGATGGGTATGTTGATGCATTGAATGTAATCCATGCAGGACCTGGAGCAGAACAAGGTGATGATACAAATATTTGGTCACATAAGTGGAGTTTGGGTGGCTATTCTGTTCAATATGATGGTGTGACCATCAACTCCTATACGGTTAATCCGGAAATTCAGGGTGCTGAAATAGTCGCAATTGGAGTTTTAGCTCATGAATTTGGCCATGCGCTTGGCTTACCTGATCTATACGATACCGATTATACATCTTCTGGTGCTGGGAAACTGGCCCTTATGGCAAGCGGTTCTTGGGGGACAAGTGGTACTTCGCCCTACTATCCTTCTGCAATGAATGCTTGGAGTAAAAGTGAGATGGGATGGTCTGAAGTGTTTACGCTTAACCAAAATTTAGATGAAATAGCATTACAGCAATCCTTTTCAAATAATCTGATTTATAAAGTAAATCATACCACAGATAATTCTGAATATTGGCTTATTGAAAATAGACAAAAAGTAGGCACTGATACATTACTCCCATCTCCAGGTCTAGCTATTTGGCATATTGATGAAGAAATGACTTCTACTGGTTGGGCGCCAAACAATAATGAGCCACATTATGGTGTCGCTATTGAACAAGCAGATGGATTATTTGAGTTAGAAAACGGTGGCTCAAGTGATGGAGGGGATGTCTTCCCTGGGGCAACAAATAATCGTGAATTCAGCAATACAACAGTTCCATCTACCGAAAGTTATTACGGATATCCATCGATGATTCGCGTAGATAATATTTCTGATCCAGATGAATACATGGCATTTGATATTGAATTCAATGAAATTATTACTGCCACGGCGTATCCCATTTCCGGGTCTGGGTATTCTTTCAGTGAAGGTTCAATGCACATTGGGTTTGAAAATGAAATGGATTTACAGTCATTGTCCTTTTCTATGAACTTTTCACCTGCCCCCTTAGAAATAACAGATGTTCAAATTTTAGATCGTTTAACCGTCGATTCAATTACTGTAGATGGTTATGACTTCATTCTACATAATCCCGTTCTTGAATCTGGATCGGGTCCAGTTTTAGAAGTATTTTTATTTGCTAATACTGGTGCCTTTTTTGAGTGCGATGTTACATTAAAAAATGTTCTTGCCACTCGATATGATGATGATGCAGAAATTGGAATGATTTTTAATCAAACAGCCACATATACTATTTATTCTCAAGACCAGATTTATTCTATCAATGATGGTACTGGCGTATCAGGTGGCTCCGCTTCCTATGAAGTAGAATTAAATAATAACGTTCCAATTCGTATTCTTGTTTTGAACATTGTAGATACACCCGATTATCTTGTCCCAATTGATGAGCCGTATACAGATTTGAATGGCAACCAAATATGGGATGATGGAGAACCTTTTGACGATTGGAATGGGAACGGGATTTGGAGTCCTGTAGTACAAACTACTGAACGAACAGCAGCATGGGATGTAAGCTATAATTATATTGATCATGGAATTCAGATAATCGGTAATTCTTGGGATTCTCCAATCGAAACGGGTGATGGACCTATTTTTATTATCAATAATCAGGTATCTGCTGGTTTGAATATTGGCCAAGTCATTACTCTTGAATTAACAGGGGAATTAATGATGGATTATTTAGGCAATACTAATTTGTCATTTATTGATGCAAGTGGAGCAGTTGTTATATCTCAAACAGTAGAAACGGACGATGCATTAATATCTAACTCATTCTCAGTTAAGGATGCATACCCAAACCCATTTAATCCTAATACAACAATTGCTTATACATTACCAAAACCTTCTATCGTAAATATTTCTATTTTTAATTTGGAAGGACAATTAGTGTACGAAGAAATCTCTCAACAATTTAGTGGTCGCAATACATTCCATTGGAATGGGCTTTCACGCAGCGGAAAATCACTTGGTAGCAGCACATATTTTATCCAAATAAAAACTGATTTAAATTCTCATATTCTAAAAGTCATTTTATTGAAATAGATCTATATGTAACACTTTATATATAATGTGTATACGCTATTATTACTTATTTTATTATATTTCTCTCATATAGATTCTGATATTCAATTTAAGCCACGAATTTACCCATTCTTTTTTCTCAAGTTTTCCAAATAAAATTTTCCCTGCATCCATTAATCTAGCCATGATAGAGTTTTGGTCTCTTGGTACATAGCCTAATTTTTGTCCGCTTTCCGTTAAAATTAGGATAGCTAATTTATCAGATTTATTTGTTGGTTCTCTTTTAAAAATAAGTAATTCTTGATCTTTCAATGTTGGTTCAACTTCTTCCAAGTCTAAAAAGGTCGTACCTGCGATATGTGTTTTTAATAGGTAGATTTCCTGCACAAATGGCATTGGGAGCCCATTACCATCTAATGACTTTAGAATCAAAGCAATTATTTTCGGATCTATTTTGATAATTTTAGACATCGTTAGTCCAACATTGTATCTACTTTAAACCCGAGAAGGTTTTCGATTATATCTACATAAGTTAAAATCATTTGTTTCCATTGCTCAATGCCATTTATTATTTCTGTTTGTTTCCCTTCAACCCATTTTTCGTCAGATAAATTTTCTTCTAAGTCAAAAGGATGGTCACTTTTTATGGTGGATATTTCTTCCTGAACCTTCTTCAAATGAGATTTAAATGATTCCAATTGTTTTTTTAATTCATTGATATTTGATATTTCAACTTGATGCGTATCCTCCAATATAACAGATAATGCTCTCATTTCGTCTAAATCACCCCGATTATAGGTTTGAATGACTTGTAGCCACAAATCCTTCTCTTTTTCTCCTAAATTAGGATTAATATCTGGGTGAAGTTTCTTTACTAATTCTCTGAAGAGTTTTTTGAATTCGGATGATTCAGCTTGCGTCATTTGGCTATTAAACCGTTCCTTGGCATATTTTATTTTTTCTGCTTCTACCTCAATTTGTTTATACCACTTCTGGAATTCCTTTTGCAATTCTTTTTCGATGAATTCAATATTCGGTTTTTTATTACGATTAATATCTGCTTGAATACGATGAATCATAGATTTTAATCGACGGGACTCTACTTCTAATTGCAATAATTCTAATTGAAAAACACCAATCTTTATTTGAAAATCAGCTTCAATCGCTGGCTTTATAGTCCATATAATATATTCTCGCTCCTCAATTACTTTTGCTAGAGACAGTTTTAAGGAAATTATTTTATTCTGTAATTCTATAGTATCTTGAGATACCTGCAACGTTGTCATTTACGCCTCCGAATTATGTTTTATATAAAATTTTTTTAAAAAGTCTAAAAAGAGAAAAAATCTATGCAGATTTCTTTTTGTGGTAATAAAGCGGATCTTTCCCCTTCAGTACCATATCTTTGGTAATAACCACTTTTTCAACTGTTTCCATTTCAGGAATATGAAACATTAAATCAAGTAAAGTTTCTTCCATGACAGAACGTAACGCTCTTGCGCCTGCATTTCGACTTAATGCTTTATGCACAATAGCCTTAAGAGCGCTGGGTTGGAAATCAAGTTTAATTCCTTCTAAATGAAATAATTTCTCATATTGTTTCACGAGTGCATTCTTTGGGTTTAAAAGAATACTTAACATTTCATCTTCATTCAAAGATTCTAATGATGTTACAATGGGTAAACGCCCAACCAATTCTGGAATAAGTCCAAAGGAAATAAGATCTTCTGGACGAATATCATTTTCATTGATCTTAATAGGCTCTTTTTCACTATTACTCTGAGATCGATTAAAGCCTAATTCCCCTTTCCCAGAACGTTTCTCCATAATTTCATCAAGTCCAGAAAACGATCCACCACAAATAAATAAAATATTTGTTGTATCAATTTGGGTTAATGCTTGTTCTGGATGCTTCCTCCCACCTTTGGGCGGAACAGAGCTTATTGTTCCTTCAAGAATCTTTAATAAAGCTTGCTGGACTCCTTCCCCGGATACATCACGCGTTATGGACGCATTGGACCCACGTCTGCCTATTTTATCAATCTCATCAATATAAATAATTCCTTTTTCAGCCAAATGAACATTATAGTCAGATACTTGGAGTAACCGGACTAAAATATTTTCAACATCTTCTCCAACATACCCTGCTTCTGTCAACGTGGTTGCGTCTGCGATAGCAAATGGAACAGACAAAATTCGCGCCAATGTTTGAGCCAATAAAGTTTTTCCTGTCCCTGTTGGACCAATCATGAGAATATTACTTTTATCAATTTCTATATCATTAGAATACGCTTGGTGTATGATGCGTTTATAATGATTGTAAACAGCCACGGAAATAGCTTTTTTAGACTGATCCTGGCCCACAACATACGAATCAAGGAATTGTTTGATTTTAAGGGGCTTCTGGAGCGTTATTTGGTAATCTGACTCTCTAGGTTGATCATCAGATATTGGTTTATAATCTATTGGGTAATCTTCGTTTTGCATAAAGATACTTATTTGCGTGTTTTTAATAGTTGATCAATAATGCCATAGCGTTTAGCTTGTTTTGCATCCATAAAGAAATTCCGATCTGAATCAGTTTCAATTTTCTTTAAGGGTTGGCCAGTATTTGTAGCTAATATTTTATTTAATTGACTTTTAATACGCATAATTTCATCTGCTTGAATTTTAATATCAGTCGCTTGTCCTTCAGCACCGCCTAATGGTTGATGAATCATAATCCTAGAGTTAGGTAAAGCAGAACGTTTCCCTTTTGTTCCACCAGCCAATAAAAAAGCACCCATACTTGCAGCTTGGCCCATGCAAATAGTTGCTACATCCGGCTTTATATAATTCATCGTATCAAAAATCCCCATCCCAGATGAAATTATTCCTCCAGGAGAATTGATGTATAGATATATATCCTTTTCAGCATCTTCTGCTTCTAAAAATAACAATTGAGCAATAATAAGAGATGAAATTGTATCATCAATGGGAGTCCCGAGAAATACAATTCGTTCTTTGAGTAAACGAGAATAAATATCAAACGCCCGCTCGGAACGACCGGTTTGTTCGATAACCATTGGCACTAATTGATTTACAAGGTGATCCATATTCATATTATGATACTCCTGTTTCCCCTCGAAGGGTATTTGTTTGCACATCGACTTCTTTAACTTTAGCAAATTGTTTCAGGACTTCCAAGATTTTCTTTTCCATTAAATCATCTTCTAAATGGCGAAGATTACTAGGCTTTTTATAAAATTTTCTAATTTCCTTATCGCTTGCAGGTGTTCTTTCAACTAGGCGATCGACTTCTGCAGAAGTTTCTTCTGGTGTCACCGTTAACTCTTCTTGACGCATAAGAGATTTTCGAACCAAATACCATTTCAAATTTCGTTCTGCAAGAGAGTGGTATGTTTCTTTCACTTGTGCTTCATCTAATGGTTCGCCTTGATTTTTCTTTTTAACATCCTCAACAAGATTGTTTAAATAGGACTCAACCATGCTCGGCGGATATACTGGGTTCGTTTTCTCAATAAATGCGTCTGTAATATCTCTTTCAAAAACTTCAGCAGCTTTTTGTGAAAAATTTTCGTTAATTTTTTCCCTTATATTTTGACGAAATGCTTCTTCATTTTCACTATCAGGGTCAACTAATTTTACAAAATCCATATTCACTTCAGGTAGCACTTCACGCTCAACATTTGTAACTGTAACATCATAATCACCCAATTGACCTTCTTTATTTTCGGGAATAGTTAATCGCGCTGTTTCATCTGCTTTTAATCCTATGAGTTTATCTTTTTGATCATCCGTAAAAGAACCGTGCCCAACCTTTAAATATTGATTTTCAAATTTCTTACCAATAATAGGCACACCGCTTTCATCTAACTTTTGCAGATCACAAACAATAAAATCTCCTTCTACTGCACCATCTTCTACCGTTTCAATTCTTGCTTTAGATTTTTGCAATTGAACAATAGCATCTTCCAAATCTTGATCATCGGAGATATAAGTTGTTTTTTGAACTTTAAGCATATTTTTCTTCATTTTTGGAAGGACAATTTCTGGCTCTATCTCAAAAGTAGCTAAAAATGAAAAATGAGCTTCAAAGTGAAAATGGACATCTTTGATTTCTGCTTGATTTACCGGCATTAAATCTTCTTGTTGTAATGCCATAGCATAATATTTTTGAAAATTATTTTCCATAAAATCAGCTTCAATATTTGGTTGATACTGTTTCATTAATTTATCTTTTGGTACTTTCCCTGGACGGAAACCAGGTATTTTTACTTTTTTCCCAAATTCTTTAACTGTTGTATTAAAATCTGCTTCCAGTTCATCCCATGAAATATCAATATTTAATTCTCGGGTGTATTCGTTGATTTCTTTAACGGTAATATTCACTTCTTCTCCACATGTTTAATATATTTGATGATCTTAATTAGAATCATCGATTCAAAATTAGCTGGGGAATTTATGGTAAAAAAAAGAGAATGGATAAAGGTTTAGGGCAATTATCCGTCTCTCTCACATCCATTATAATTGTATTCAAAGGTTGGGTCTTCATCAAACAGGCTAAATAAAAATATTAATACTGCAATCTAATTAAAACTAACAAATTCATGTTATATTAAACACCATAAATGCCAATTTCCATTCCACCTTGAAACATAAGTAAATATCCAATCATTTGAATTACATGAAATAAATCATTATGATTAAAATATTTATGAATGGAAAAACCGCTGGCCTGAATCCCTGCTCCTCCCAGACTGACTAATATACCCACTGCCACTGCCGCAGATCCTGCAGAATTCAGTACGAGAAAATGATAAAACATTCCCGTCATAATAAAGATCATTAAAGGGATGTAATACAAAATAACCACAATAAACCGATCATCTTTAAATAACCAAAGCGAATAGAAGACCAAGGAAATTATGATTATCCAACGGACCCATTCATACGTAGCTGGCGGGAAGAAAAATATGGATGCACCTATAGAAAAATACCATCCTGATACTCCAATCAAAAATACGGTCACTTTCCAAATGATATGATTTATTTTCACATTAAGATTTGGTCCAATACCGTGACTGATGGCTCCGACGAATGCGCCCAAACCACTCACAATAAAACCCCATCCCCAGTAAAAATGAAAGGCGAATTGTTTCTCTTGGTAAACCGACAATAAACTAATTCCAAATGCAAAGCCCATTAAGGCTAATATAAAATCGGTTATCGTTGTAGTTGGTTCGTGGATATTTTTAAAATGCATAAAAGTATTTTATCATTCCCCTAACATGGTTGGGTTCAATACCCAATTAACTAAAATAAGAATATCCACAACATTAAGAATGCCATCATCATTTACATCCGCAACTGATTCTGAACAAATTCCTTGAGATTCTTCAAACATAATTATATCAGCTAATAATAGAATATCCATTACATCAAATGTATCCGAATGATTCATATCTCCTAATAACCATTCATCACATACGTCAGTGGGAAGAGCCAAAAAATCATAATATCCACCTATGGGCAGTTTTTCTATATTTCCAGAATGATCTGCCGCTTGAATAAAATAGTCTATACCCGTTTCTGTTGCTTGGGGTGGAATATATCCAAACCTATAATTAGGCATTTCAGGAATATCAATACTTAGCATTTGAACGCTTGACCAAGATGAATGCCCTGTTAATCTCCAAAATATTTTTAACGAATCTTCTAAAAGTCCGGAATTACTCAATTCATCAATGTCTGCTTCAATGAAATATCCTTCATCTTCAGCTTCTGTGGAATCATTCATTGGATTATGGAATATTTGAATCAACTCTAATTTTGGAATACCTTTTATTCGGCAATGAAGCGCATCTGTGGATTCCCATGATCCCGTAAATGGAAGAATTTCATACCCAGGCATTGCTTCTTCATAAGCTAAAAGTGCTTCATCATCCCACTGATTATTCATAATTGGAACAAATACTTTTTCATTCAAAATAAGAGAATTTGTATAGGGCTGGTTATTCGGTGTCCACACTCGATAAATATCCCAAGGTTCACCCCACTCATTTGTTGAATTCCCGAAGTATGTTGCTGTTGCTTCAATTTCATCATATTGAGCGTGACTTGCTGGCACTTCTCTAATTAATATTTTTGTTGGGCTTAAATATTTCCCCCAACAATCAATATGGTCGATATAAGTATTGTTGGGATCATCCACAATGTGATACGTTTCAATTCCATAATACTCACTCATCAATTGGTGGATTTCTTCGCTAGAAAAATCATTTTCTTCATATACAAGGTCTGATGATGCAGAAATACCAAATCCGTCCGTCATATAATTTCCACCTGCGTGCACAATATCAGATGCAAAATAAGGTACACCTAATAGTTCGGATATTTTGGTGGGTGCAGCATTGTCATTGGGTCTTGGCCGATTATATGTAAAATCAACTACACTAACATTTCGATTGCCATCCACTACCCACCAAGGACCATAATCACGGGTCCAGTAACTATCTGTATTGCCTAATACAAATTCAATATTGTCCATATTCACACCTGCATCATTCATATTATCATACGCAGATGATTGCAAACTAGATGAGACTAAACAATAAATAATAATATCTTCAGCCATTTCTCGGATAATATCTGTAGAAATTCCGAATGGGTAACGAATGAGTGCTCCTGACATTCGTTCATATTCTGCAATATTACGAATAGGAGTTAGAGGAGGATCAGTACTTCGCCCCATGGAATATATTTCATGGATTCGGGATTTTTCTTCTGCTGTTAGCCCGATCGGAAGTTCCTTAACGGGGTGATCAATTCCCCAAAGAATAGTAAAAAAATATAAAATGGATAGCGATTGTTTCATGAAAAATAAACGCTTTAAATTTTCGTTTTACACATACAAATTGCTTTAATCATTAAAATGCCATTCAAATCCTATAGCCATTTGTCTCCCCAATGCAGGGTAATTTTGATCAAAACTATATTGATACGATGAATTACCAGGATTAATAGCAGCTAATATATTCTTTATTGTGTAACGAATGGTAAATGTAGAAACAATAGCTTCAATATCTAAATTGAAGATCCATATATTTAGCAAGGATTCAGTTGATTTATTTTGTTTCATTTCACCTGATACATAATCAAATTGCAATTCATTTGAACGATTTAACCATCCATTTGCAGATAAAGTAAATCTAAAATCCATTGTATTAGAGAATAGCCATCGTTTTCCAGACATTGCAACATAACCTTTTTGTCCAACCCCATCTGTCAATATATTGACAGTATCTACACCTGTAATTGATCCATGTAGTTTCAAATCTTCCCATAAATGTATATCCGAACGAATAGCATAATAATTGAAATCAAAAATTGGGTATGGATCGTTTGACAAAGGTATTGGGGTATATGGTGTTTCGTCAACATAATTTGGGCGCACCCATCGATCAGATGCATTATTCCCAATCTGAAATGAAAGAAATCCCTGTTTGTGAGAATACTGAATATTGATTGACTTCTTATTCCATGTTTCCATCATATTAGTCGATCCTGGCCAAAATGTAATGAGCCTGGGTTGATAATATTTTGAAAGATTCCCTTTTACATAAACCAGATCAAATTGTTTCTCGTATGTAGCTTCATAAATGGCTTTTGTATCTTCATACGGCGATTGAATAAATCCTGTTTTCAGATTGAGACCCTTGAAAGATATTCCATCATAAACTGTTTGCCATTCTTGGATCATCGTTAATGAATCCATTAAGGAGCGGTTATGGTGCGATATTCCAATAAAGTATTGTACTCCCCATCTAGTATTTCGAGTGAAGCGTCCCTTTAATTGACTACGATTTAAAAAATGATCACCTAAATATTCAGACTGGCTGTGATTCACATTCCGTCTATTTTGGAATTGATTAAGAGAAAATTCAATGAACGAGTTTTCCCATATCTTTTTATACTTCACTCCAGTTGATACAATACGTGAAATTATTTCTCCAGATGAAGTAGAATCTGGAATGCCATTATAGGTTATAAAGTGTCCCAAGCCTGCCCAAATCTGTTGACTATTTTCATTAGACTGATATTGGATTCCATAAGATTGCTGTATGGGTGAACTGGATCCATCCATTAATGAATACTGATTAGCTTGGCCTCCAAAGGAGTGCTTATATGCATCAAGGTTAATTTTTCGATTTTCTCCGAAAGTGTGTAAACCGACTTCTAATTCATCTTGGAGATAGTCGCCTTGTTCATAATTAAACCAAGAATCAACAATGGATGTGTCAGGAATGGTATCAATAGTTGTAGTTGATCTCCCCTTTTGAATCCACCGGCCGTACCGCAAGGGAAAATGAGTAAATGTTCCGTCAAATAGAAATGGACCAGATTCCCAATCTTGGTTCCACAAGGCAATTCCATTATGTGACTCTAGTCCATAATGGTTCACCCAATCAAGGGGAATTGTCTCTAGGTTTTGAGCTAAAATACTAGAGATACTTAATACAAGTATACCTTTAAGCATGCATCTATATACTATATTATTACGATGTTTAATAAATTTGATCATGAAGATATTTGTAAATATTTTGGAATAACAATTGAGAATATAATAATATTAGACACTTGATGAATAAAAGTAAATAAAATACCAGAAATGGCATATCCTATTGTTTGTTTAAATCCATATCCAACCGAAATGGGATATGCGATAGTAGTGATTATATCATATAGTAAAGCACATCCTAAACCGCATAATCCTGCCAAGATAATTCGAAACCGAAGATGATTATTAGAATCAAATAATCGATTTAATAGACCACCAATCATGCCGATTATTATCATGGATAAAACTTGTCCAATGAGCAACGGTGGGAAAACTAATCCAGAACCAATTGGGTTCATTGCAGAAAAAATAAACATAGATGTACCACCTACTAGCATACCTGTTTTCACCCCAAGTGATAATCCTGAGATAAAGATAATGACAGTCATAAACTCAATGTTGGGAACAAATAGAAATGCATACCCCAATCCAATTGCTAAAGCTGAAAAAATTGCCGCTTTAACGAGATTATTTAGTTCCATCCGATTCCTTTAATATGGGAATACGATAATAATTATGTCGAGAAGTAAATTTCCCATCATCTTGATCTTCGGCAATAGCTATATCCATTAAGTTTATGGATGCATCTAAATTATCAATCATATGTAGCAATAATGCTTCTCTAAATTTTGGCTTCTTGGGGCTTTGCCATTCGTAACGTCCTTGATGAGATAAAACCATATGCTCAATCTTTAAAGCTAAATCTTCTGGGAATTTCTTGATGGTTTGTATTTCATCATGAACCATTTGCCGTCCAATAGAAATGTGACCTATTAGTTTTCCTTCATCCGTATAGTCAGCTTCAAATTCTGAATTAATTTCACGAATTTTCCCAATATCATGAAGAAATACCCCAGCAAGTAATAAATCACGATCCATCTTATAATGATTTGCTAATCTTTTTGCGATTCGCGCCATAGAAAGTGTATGCTCCATAAACCCTGATCGATAATTATGATGCATTTTAACAGATGCAGGATGTGTTAAAATTAATTTTTTATTCTGACGATAAATTTTCGAAACTAGCTGTTGGAGATGTTTGTTTTTCATCCCTTTAATAATTTGGGTGATTTCTTCCCACATTTTTGCGGGGTTACGTCTCGATGAAGGAACAATTTTTGCGGGATCAAATCCATATCGTCCATAAGATTTGACAGTCGCCATTTTGATTTTTTGAATTACCAATTGAGGACGATCTAAAAATGTTTCCACTTTTCCTGAAGCGACAACTGCATCACCTGATGAAAATAGATCATTAAGTTCCGCAACTTTGTCCCATATTTTTGCATTAATTTGGCCTGTTTGATCCCTTAATGTTACATCTAGATATAAATCACCGGAACGGGTATGGCGAAGGTGTTTCTCTGTACAAAGGAAAAATCCTTGGACTTTAGCACCTTCTTTAAATTTCTTGATCGAAGTAACAGGTTTCATTGGGGTCAATTTTCCATCTAAAGTAGGTCATGAGTCAAGGAATGAGAATAATTGTTGTCATTCCATTTTTTCCCTTATTTTCTTGTATGTCTATTGAAATAATTCATGTATCTTACCATCGACCTGCTGACATACGCATTCTAAAACCATGCTTAACAGAATGGTTTAGAAACCCTAAAGATTTAAATTTCACATCGCCTAAAACTAAATATCCGTTTTCATTTAACCATTGGGTACAAGCCTATTATCAAAATACGGATATACAAACACTTGTTCTAAGATCTGAAGGCTGGATTGTTGGACATGTGAGTATTCTTCAATATCCTGACAAAAGTTTAGGTCATATATTTCATTTATTTGTGGCGACATCTCATCGCAATCAAGGAAATGGACAAAAACTATTAGTTGTGGCTGAGGATATTATTAAAAAAGAAGGTTATTCATTTGCACGTTTAAATGTATCACCTAAAAATGTAATTGCTAAACGATTATATGAATCAGCTAACTATTCCCAAAATGGAGAAACACATTCAGGAAATGTTATTTTTAAAAAGGAATTAACTGTATCCTAGAATTATTCCGCCTTGATAAACAATAAATGAAGCGGAATAGGCTAAAACTGTCATATATACGATCATAAATAGGGGCCATTTCCACGAATTTGTCTCTCGGCGAACAATGGCAAAAGTAGCCATACATTGTGCAGCATATACATAGAATATCATTAATGATAATGCAACAAGAGGCGAATAGACATGTCTACCTGTTTTAGGATTCATATCATTTTTTAAGGCATCCGTTAATTTTATAAGTTCATCACCTTCATCTTCTACATTGTAGATAGTTGCCATTGTACTTACTAATACTTCACGTGCAGCAAATGATGTAATTAATCCAACTCCTATTTTCCAATCAAAGCCTAATGGAGCAATAGCGGGCTCAATTGTATGTCCAATTTTAGCTGCATAACTATCCACAATTGAATGTTCATCTGAGTCCAAATAAGGAAATGATGCTAAAAACCAAAGAATGATAGAAACTACCATTATAATTTTCCCAGCACCTGAAACGAATAATTTCCCACGCATATAAACTTGTCTAAAAACAGATTGCATTACGGGAATTCGATAAGGAGGTAATTCCATGATAAACGATTTCTTCTGGTCTGCTTTAATAAATCGGCTAAAGACTAAGGATAAAATCATGGCTGTTGCAGTTCCTAAGAAATACATGAGAACCATCGTTAACCCTTGAAGATTAAATACTTTCCAAACAGTGACTGCAGGGACAAAGGCTCCAATCATTAATGCATAAACCGGTAATCGTGCACTACAACTAATCAGGGGAAGAACAAGCATAGTGACTAATCTTTCTTTCCAACTATCAATTGTTCGTGTAGACATAATACCGGGAATCGCACATGCATATCCACTCATTAATGGGAGAACGGATCGACCATGTAATCCCAATTTAGTCATAAGTTTATCAGTCATGATTGCGACTCGTGCCATGTAACCTGTATCTTCGAGCAATGTGAGGAAAAATATTAATATTAAAATTTGCGGTAAAAAGATCAAGATGGCACCTACGCCTCCAATGATTCCTTCTACTAACAAATCTCGTAGCAATCCTGCGGGTAATACACTTATTGCTGTATGTCCAATCCATCCAATGCTGGAATCAATCCAATCCATTGGATATGCAGCCCATGTAAAAATGGACTGGAATATAAAATAGAGTATATTGACAAAAATAATGGGACCCATCCATGGATGAGTTATTATTTCATCCACTTTTTCACTTCTGGATTTAATTATGATTTCCATTTCTGCCTGTTGAATCACTCTATCTAACCATAAATATCGAATAGTTGGTTCAAGGGTATGGCATGGAAATCCAATTATTGCTAATTGCGAGCAAGTTTCTTTTAATCTATCATATCCTTCAGCAACTAAATAAGAATGTTCTATTGACTGTCCAGTAATTTCTCGTAGAGCAATTCCGGTTGATTGACGCTTAGATAATCTGTAGCGATTTTCAATCCATTGCACAACCGGCTGTATGGCTTCTTGAACTGGTTCCGGTATATCAATGGGGAAGTCTGAAGGAACGTTCGGTTTATCCAATGCATTTAGGATAGCCTTTTTTAATTCGGGTAATCCTTCTCCTGTCCTAGCAGAAATTGGGATAACAGCCTGAGGGTTCAATTCATTTTGAATCATTTCTAAATCAATTTCTATATTTTTTGATTTGACAAGATCCATCATATTGAGTGCAATAATGACGGGAATATCTAAATCCAGTAATTGGCTACTTAAATATAAATTTCGACTAAGGTTTGTTGCATCTACAACTGAAATAATAACTGAAGGTTGTTGATCTCCAATCATCCAATTCTTTATTTCCTTAGAAACAACCTCTTCATCTTTCGATTCAGGTATTAAACTATATGTCCCTGGTAAATCTAAAATATTGATAGAAAAATTTCCAATTTGCCCTTTCCCCATTTTTCGTTCAACAGTAATGCCAGGATAATTAGATACTTTATGGTTTAGCCCAGTTAATGCATTAAATAGGGCTGTTTTTCCAGAATTAGGATTACCAGTTAAGGCGACCCAATCGCTTGTATAAGTCATGTTATTTTTACATTTATTTTATCTGCATCATTAAATCGTAATGATACTAAAAAATTTCGAATTCGAATTTGCACGGGTCCTTCAAATGGCATGATTTTTATAAGTCTAATATCTAGGCCGTTTGAAAATCCCATTTCCATTAGACGAGAAATAAAATCAGAATTACCATCCATGGATGCAATTTGGGCAACTTGCCCCTTTTGTAATTCTGTTAATTTCATTTACTTCTTTTTTACGAATAATTGATGAACATGTCGAACCAGTTCATAACCATGTTTTTCGGCTATTTCTTCTTGAAGACGTTCTAATTCTTCATTATAAAATTCAATAATGTCACCTGTTTCTATACAAATCATGTGATCATGGTGATGATTGCCATCTTCCTTCGCTTCATACCGTGCAACCCCATCACCCACTTCTAATTTCCGGATTAATCCATTTCTAGCTAATACTTCAATAGTCCTATAAACAGTTGCTCGAGATACACGTGTTCCCTTGCCTTTGAGTTCATCATATATTTCTTCACAATCATGATGTCCCCCCATATTACGTAATTCATTCCAGACCATTTGTCTTTGTGGCGTATATCGGAATCCTTCATTTCGAAGAATTTGTTTTAATTTTGTATTTGTATCCATAGTAATCGCTCTTTATTGATATTGAGTCTCATGTGAGCTTACAACAACATTTAGTAAAAGGGAAACATTATAATCCCCCTTCGAATTGGATTTATACTTTATTTTAGAAGATAAATAAGGTTAAGCAGATACTTTTTTTAAATTGGCATATTTGACAATTAATTTCTTTTTTACGCCATCTTTGAATACAACACCTACTCTTTGATTTTCACCTGTTCCGCTTAATGCCATTATTTTTCCAGAACCAAATATGGCATGCTCAACAGTATCGCCTACTCTAAAATCATCAAAAGTTGTAACTGTGCGACTTAATTTTGTACGGGTTGCTTTTCGAGCTGCTCCTCCCACCACTTTACGAGTTAAAGCGGATGAAAAATTAAGACGTTCTAAATATTCTTCAGGAATCTCGCGTACAAACCTTGAGACCATACCGGAAGCATTTTCTGCACCCATACGACGACGATTTGTTGCATATAATAAATAAACTCTTTTCTCTGCACGAGTAAGAGCGACATAAAATAACCGTCTTTCTTCTTCAATGCCATCGTCTGTATTTAAAGAATTATAAAGCGGAAATAAGCCATCATCCAGTCCGGCTACAAATACCACTGGAAATTCTAATCCTTTAGATGAATGAATTGTCATTAAAGTGACGCGATTATCATCATCATTCCAATGATCTATATCTGATAATAGAGAGACTTCTTCTAAAAATTGGTTTAAAGTTGCATTCTCTGTCCGGGTAGTATATTCATCGATACTATGTAATAATTCAGCAACATTTTCATATCGTTCAGCATCTTCGGGGTCTGTTGAATGTTTAAAATATTTTAATATACCAGCTTCTTCAACAAGGCTTCTGGCCAACTCACTGGTGCTGAGTTTATTACGTAAATCGTGATATTTTTTAATCACTTCATAAAATTTCCCTAATGCTTCCGATTGTTTTCCGCGGATTTGCATTTTTGTCGGTTCTTTTAATACATCAAATAATTCAATATCATCTTTTTCAGCTTGAATGACACATTTGTCAATTGTTTTAATACCGATCCCACGAGCAGGAAAGTTGACAACTCGTCGAAGAGAAACAGTATCCTTTAAATTCATAACTAATCGCAAATAAGCAACAACATCTTTTACTTCTTTTCGGTTATAAAATCGAATACCACCCACAATATTATAAGGTATCCCCATTCTTCTTAAACTATCTTCTAATGCTCGTGATTGAGCATTTGTGCGATATAAAATGGCAAAATGAGCAAATGTTCGTTTCTTTAATTTTATTTCTTTTTCGAGTGCAGAAACAATAGCATCTGCTTCTTCCAATTCATCTACTGTTTCTATGATGGCAATAGATTCACCTTTCCCGGATGCAGCAACTAATTGTTTGTCTGCCCTTCTTACATTATTCCCCACAACCGTTGTGGCAGCATCTAAAATTTGCTGAGTAGATCTATAATTTTTTTCTAATGTGAAAATTCGACATGATGGAAAAAACTTTTCAAAATCTAATATATTTGATACATCTGCTCCGCGCCACCCATAAATGGATTGATCATCGTCACCAACAACACTTATTTGTCCACTATTTTCTGCCAATAAAGTTAGAAATTGGTATTGTGGACGATTTGTATCTTGATATTCATCAACAAGAATGTATTTCCATTGTTGTTGATATTTTTCAAGGATTTCAGGTTTTCGATCAAATAATTCTAATGGTTTTAATAATAGATCATCAAAATCCAATGCGTCATTCTCTTTTAGTTTTGCCTGGTAAGCAGCGTACACATCTACCACTAACTTATCTAATTTCGTTCTTGCTTTTCGAGCCTGAGCAGCTGGTGTAAGCATTTTATTTTTAAAGAAACTAATTTGATTACGAGCCGCATTTGGAGTAAGCATCTCCTTTGGCACATTCATATCATCAAGAACAATCTTCATTAAATCTATTTGGTCCTGAACATCATAAATAGCAAAATGGCGTGTATACCCTAATGGTTGAATTTCATTTCTCAGAAGCCTTGCACAAATAGAGTGAAATGTCCCAATACTAATGTCTAATTCTTTTTCTCCCAACATTTCCATTACGCGGCTTTTCATTTCTTTTGCAGCCTTATTTGTAAATGTAACCGCTAATATTTGATCAGACTTATAATGCCCTTCATTAATTAAATAATACATTTTATGAGTCAGGACGCGTGTTTTGCCACTTCCTGCACCCGCAAAAATCAAAACGGGACCATCAATTGCTTCGACTGCTGCTTTTTGTGTTTTATTTAATTTTTTCAAACTCATATTTTATTCTTTTTCCTCACTTCTCTTCTAATTTTTTGAAAAGCTTTCTTAGCCTTTATATGTTCTTTTTCATTCCGAGTAAATGTATGGGTTCCATCCCCTTTTGCCACAAAAAATAAATAATCATTATCTTCTGGAAATAGGGCTGCTTCTAAGGATTCCCTTCCTGGAGAATTAATGGGGCCAGGTGGAAGTCCCTTATTCAAATATGTATTGTACGGAGACTTTATTTTTAAATCTCTATTTAATAATCGTCGGGGACCATCAGAAATAATATATTGGATTGTTGGATCTGCCTGTAATTTCATATCGATATTTAATCGATTATGATAAACGCCCGATATAATGGGTCTTTCTTTATCATAAATTGCTTCACCTTCAATAATTGAAGCTAATGTTACAATTTCCCGTTCACTCATTTGCATTTCTTTAAGTCTAAGTCTCATAGTCGGTGTCCAAAAAGATTTATATTCTTTTACCATTGTTTTTATGACAGTCTCAGGCGAATCTCCATCAAAAAATAAATATGTATCTGGAAGTAAATACCCTTCTAGAGACTCACTTGTAATTCCTATTTTTTCAATAAATCTTTTGTTAACCGACAACTTTATAAAATCATTTTCAGAAAACCCTAAATTCCTTGCCATAACTTGAGCAATTGCTTTTAAATGAGATCCTTCAGGAATCATAATTCTTTTCATATCTGGCGTCCCATTAACCAATTGATTAATGATAGCGAGATTCGTAGATGTATCTCTCAATTGAAATACACCTGCTTGTATGTCCTTTTCGTACCCCAAGATTTTCACTGCCATTAAAAAAGTTTGTTCATTTTTGAGTATACCATTTCCTACAAGTTCTTGACTAATATTCTTTAATACTTTCCCTTTATTAATCCTATATTTAATGATTCTATCATTCTGAATCTGAGGCCAAAAAAGGATCATAACGATAAAGACACCCAATAAACTGGTAATGAATCCTGCGCCATAAAGAATATTTTTATTATATGTAGCTGATTGTCCCATTTTAGGGGGAGAAATTTATTCAAAATTATATCTTTAATCCAATTTTATAATATATTATTGCAATAGATTAAATTAACATGAAAAATGATTTTGGCTAGTGGCATTAATCCATTAATTTCGCCGTCGCTATGAGCAAACTATTTAAACAACCAGATAGTGATAAAATAGGCCAACTTTTCGAAACATGGTCATTCTCTAAAATGAATTATATGTTTTTCGCCCTTGGATTAGTTCTTATTATTCTCGGTTATGTTATTATGGCAATGGGCGAGGTTAATAGTTTTCAAAGTTTAACTTTAGCACCCATAATGTTATTTATAGGTTATATTGTTTTAATTCCCCTTGCATTATTGTATCGGGATAAAACAACTACAACCTAAAATTTATTGGGATCGTAGTTCAGTTGGTTAGAACGCCGGCCTGTCAAGCCGGAGGTCGCCGGTTCGAGCCCGGTCGGTCCCGCTAGAGATAAATACCATACATCTCTCAATAAATGCCTCACTTTCGAGTGGGGCATTTTTGTTTCATACCTTATCATAATTATTCATTACATACCCAAAAAGAGGACACAATAGTGGAGGACACACTCCTATAGGCGTATGGCATTTACATATGTGCGGGGTATCCTCCTACCCTACTATGAACATTATAAGAATGACCATGTATGAAAATATTAATATACCAGTTATGTTTTAAAAATAGGGTTAAAACACCACTACTTAATTGAAACAGG
>JABHUQ010000021.1 GCA_018658715.1 Fidelibacterota bacterium | reverse complement strand
TGGTCAGAGTATGCATTGCCTTATGAGAAACTTATAGTGAAAGCCGCTATGGATAAAGAAAAACGACAAAAAGGTTGGATGACTCGCATTCATCCTATAACACTATCTACTGGTAGAGTACTACTTCCTCTTTATTCTGATGGATACAATATTTCACTATTAGGGATAAGCGATGATAATGGGCATACTTGGAAATCAAGTAAACCTATTGTGGGGTTTGGGCCCGTTCAACCTGTACTGTTAGAAAAAAAAGATGGGACAATTGTTGCTTATATGAGAGACAATGGTAATGCACCATATAAAATTTTGGTGAGTGAGTCTCCAGATCAAGGTGAGTCTTGGACTTTTGCAACTGATACTAACATTTTAAATCCTGGGTCTAGTATTGATGCAATTGTATTAAAAAATGGACATTGGGCCATGATATATAATGATACAGACGACAGTCGTAGTAGTTGGGCTGTATCATTATCTATAGATGAAGGCAAAACATGGAAATGGACTCGCCATATTGGACAATCTCCAGACAAATCAGAAAGCTATTCCTATCCATCTATGATTCAAACTAAAGATGGGATGATTCAGATATCTTATTCATATAAAAATAAAAAGGGGAAAACTATTTTACATGCATCCTTCAATGAGGAATGGATCAAAAAGGGGAATTAACCTTTTGCGTAAATATTTAATATTATCCTGTGTAATTTTTTTGGTTCTCATGATAAATTGTAATATTAATTCAAAAAAAGAGATAGATGTCCAAGGACATCGTGGTGCACGTGGTTTACGTCCAGAAAATACCCTAGCAGCTTTTGAACATGCAATGGACTTGGGTGTATCAACGATTGAACTAGATTTAGGCGTCACCAAAGATTTACATGTAATTGTTTATCATGATGAATATATAAATGGATCATTATGTAATTCAAATGTGGATTCATTATCCCTTCAGGATAATAAAAGATATAATCTTAGGGACTTAACCTTACAACAAATCAAATCCTTTGACTGCGGGTCAAAAAATCCAAATATAGATGAGTATCCTGAACCCCCACGAATAAATATACCTGGCGAAAATATTCCTACTCTTCAAGAAGTATTCCTACTTGCTAGGGAGAAAGATAGTTTGATCCGATTTAATATTGAAATTAAACTTAATCCAACCAAAAACCGGACAGTACCACTTGAAACATTTGTCGAATCAGTTATCCTGGTGGTGACACAAAATAAAATGCTTAAAAGAGTCACAATTCAATCCTTTAATTGGGCTGTTTTAGAAAAAGTGAAAACTCTAAACCCAAAAATTACAACTGCAGCATTACTTGGTAATAAAAGTGGTCTTCCTACAGAGTCAGGTGATGCATCCCCTTGGACGAATAGAATTCATTATAATAAAGTTGGTCAATCTAGTTTAGGACTGCTTAATGCTGCTAAAGAATATGTTGATGTTTTTTCTCCTTCCGGACTCATTATTGTTCCAATTACTCCCGAATATATGAATAGTTCAGTAGAAGAAATTCAATTAGCTGGATTTCCTGTCATCCCTTGGACTATTAATGAAAAATCTCATATGAAATTTATAATTAATTTGGGTGTTGATGGAATTATTACTGATTATCCAGATAGATTAATCGATCTACTAAAAGAAATGGAAATTGATATAAAATAATTAAAGTTTTAGACCCATATAAATGGTGTCATCATCTCTTTCTAACTCTGTCATTCCATATTTCTTATAAAAGTAAAAGGCTCGTTTGTTTTTTATTCCTAAACCAAGATGAACTCCTGTAGAGCCTTGTTTTATTAAGTATTTCATAAAATGATCCATCATATTATTCCCCAATCCTTTTCCTTGTGCTATCGGCAATAAATCTATATGAAGATGTGAAGGATATTTTGGGAAAACTCTTGGTGTCTCAGGATGAAATATTTGATGAATAATTTGTTCATCCTTCGTCCATTCATTTTCTTCGGATGAAGGTTTTTTATATTTCTCTCTTAAAGGTATAAGCCAATCATTTAACATTTTTTTATAAAATGATTTAGATTCTTTTGCCCCCAATATATAACCACAAGGTTTTTGTCCATTGTCTAATATAAATGCTGTGTTCGGTTCAATTGTTATATATGGTCCTGCATATAAATGTCCCAATAACATTGGATCATCATATAAGTGTTCAGCACCTCTACCTGAGTTTCCAGTTTTAAGACAAATGTCATAAACCGCATCATGATCATTTTGTCTATATGGCCTAATTGTAAACATATTTAATTATCTTTCATGAATAAAAGAATTTAAGTTAATTATGACTAAATCAGGATTGATCTGTTTTAATCATAAATCCTTTATAATCTGCATTTACTTTCTTCCCTCCGGGAAATGTTATTTTCATGTCCATAATATTTTTTCCTTTATACTATAGATGAAAATGTTAACAATAAGTAACACGTGTAACCTTTTTTTAGTTACCACATCTAACTATTACATTTAAACAAAATCAAAAGGAACGATTATGACAGAATTATTAAATAAAGAAACATTTCATCAAAAAGTGTTTAACTGGGAAGAAAATAAAGAATGGAAATTTGAAGGTGATATACCCTGTATTATAGATTTTTATGCTGACTGGTGTGGACCTTGTAAAACGGTTGCTCCCATTCTTGAAGAATTATCAACAGAATATGAAGGTAAAGTCAATATTTATAAAGTAAATACTGAGCAAGAACAAGAATTAGCAGGAGCATTTGGAATTAAAAGTATTCCATCAATGTTATTTGTTCCGATGGACGGAAAACCACAAATGTCAGTAGGTGCCCTTCCTAAAGATGGATTAATTCAAGCCATGGATGAAGTTTTAAACGTTAAAAATTAATCTAATATCTTCCTTCGTTAAAAGTCCTGTCAATTGATAGGGCTTTTTTTCATTTGGAATGGGCGAGATAAATTAAATCCAAGATAAATATCACCTGTATTCCAGTCACCTCTCGTTTCAGAAATGAAGGCTCTTTCAAACATACCTTGAGAATTTGTTAAGTGGATTTGGAATACATGCCCA
>JABHUQ010000020.1 GCA_018658715.1 Fidelibacterota bacterium | reverse complement strand
TACCTTGAACATTCTGAAAGGAACCATCTGCTCCAAATACATACTCATCATCAAAGTAGCAGGCTCTTGCAGTAACATCATCTGCTGAGCTTGTCCACCAATCTCCATTATTTGCAGATTGGCCGACCATCAATGCACCAGCTTCCGGTGCTAACATCCACGTACCTTCAATAGGTGATCCTGGTTCATCATCGTTACCAACTAACATATGGGCAATTTTAGCATAGCCACCCCATGCTTCAATATTGTGCGCGCTATAGTCAAGTTGCATTGCGCCGCTACCTTCAGTTACCGGATCCGCAACATAAGATATGTCAACGAAACTGAGCGTAGAATCAGCGTTTTCTGAAATCTCGTAGCCCCAGTAACCCGCTTCTGGCTCAGCATCAAAATTGTCTATCGTTTGCCCAATAATAAATAGGGGCACCATTAAAAGAATTAAAGTTGTTACCTTGTTTTTCATCTGTATTATCTCCTTTAGTTAGTTTGTAGACAGCAACCAAAATGAGTCTCGTTTTTTGGTCTGGCTCCTGCTGATTGCTTCTCCAAATAGCTATTCATTTTACAAAACCAATTTTGCATTATTTGTTTTTTGTGTTTAAATCTAACGTTGTTTTCATTTGATTGCAACATTTTTTCACATATTTTCATTATTTGTGTAAATATTATTCATTGTGTGTGTAAATTATTTGCAATAGCTGTTATTTATCATTACTTTTGTTGTGATATTTGATTAGGTTTAAAGATATTAAACATTGCAAAAGATTAATAACAACACAATTACAAATAATTATAAATAAGATTTAAATGCGGATCACATTACAACATATAGCTGATGATACGGGGCTGTCAATTGCGACGGTTTCGAGGGCGTTGAGCCGCGAAAAAAGGAGCCACAGCGCTAATGAAGAACAAATTTATGCTTCAGCGCGAAAACTTGGTTATCCGCTTTTTACAAAAGTGAGTGAAAACCAGCAATTATCTATCGCTTTGGTTGTGAAACTATTTGAAGGTGAATTCTACGCATCCCTGATGAATGGTTTTTATAAAGCAGCCGCAGATACCGATTCCGAGATTGTTTTTTCATATGATGCAAAACAACTTGACGAGACTGTTGATTATATTATTAACCTTAGTAAAAAATATAGCGGTATTTGTCTTTTTCTTCCTTCAATGACTAACAAGGACTACCTCAAAATAAAAGAAGAAGTAGGTCAATATCCGATTATATCTCTCTTGCCATCTAAGAATCCAAAAATTGATACAGTTTGTTTTGATTCCTACCGTGGTGGTTATATGCTGGCAAAACATTTTGAAGAACAGGGCTATAAAAAATTTGGTTTTATTTCTGGGCCATCTGATCGAGCCGATGCGTTGTTCCGAAAAAATGGATTTTTAAATCATATCCATGAAAATGACAGTTTGGAATTGATCTGGTCTTATGATGGGGATTTTAGTAGCGCTTTAGGGCAAGCGGCTTTTGCTGATTTTAAAAAAACCGGTCTGAAGGATATTGCTATTTTTGGCGGAAATGATTACTCCTGTTTTGGGTTCATGAAAGCGGCCATGAAGAGTGGCTACAAAATACCGGATGATTTTATAATTGCCGGCTATGACAATCTTTCCTTCTGCGAAACTTTCACTCCAGAACTAACATCTATTGCCACAAATTTTCATGAATTGGGGAAAAAATCTATTCGGGTTGTTGAGAATATGGTGGCAGACAAGAGTGACAGTTTTGGGAACATTTCTATGATTCCTGTTGATATCAAAATTAGAAATAGCACCATTCCCAATAAGTAGTATTCGTTTATCTCAAAGTGATTGATAAGTCTACAACTATCCTATTTCTTGTTTTTTTGATTGTGTCTTCCGTTATATATAGCACCCCCAAAAATAACTCTGATTCGAATGACTGGGAGTTGGTTTGGCAAGATGAGTTTAGTGACTCTACAATCAATGCTTCTGACTGGGAATTTGATATTGGAACAGGAGCGCCTGCATTCGATATCTACGGAATCAGTTCGCCCGTATTTATACCAGATGGATTTCCTAAGGATAATTTTTCAGTCCGTTGGGATGGGAGGTTAAAAGCCGAATATTCATCCGAGTATACCTTCTACGCCGTATCCGATGATGGCGTCAGACTATATGTTGATGATCGCCTGATTATTGATCAATGGAATCCTCAGCCAGCAACAGAGTTTTCCGGAAAAATAAAACTCCAAGCAAAACAAGAATATTCCATCCGGGTTGAATATTTTGAAGAAGGCGGAGGTGAAGTAATGATTCTTGGTTGGGAATGTGACTTTTTTCCAAAAAGCCTTATTCCAAGCAAAAATTTAGTAACAGATACTGGGGAGCCTGGACTAAAAGGAGTATATTTCC
The DNA here is from genome assembly GCA_018658715.1 of Fidelibacterota bacterium. Lineage (GTDB taxonomy): Bacteria > Fidelibacterota > Marinisomatia > Marinisomatales > UBA1611 > JABHGY01. The sequence goes on along the minus strand of JABHUQ010000020.1, from coordinate 4,087 downwards.
AAAATAAATTTCTAAAACCCACAAAAAATGATAAGCCATTTATCCGCGTAGATAAGGAATTAAACTGGGTGACGGGCGGTGGTTGGGGTAACAATGAACTACAATACTATACAGACGTTCCTGATAATGTCAGAATTAAAAATGGCAAATTAATCATAGAGGCAAGGAAAGAATCATTCAGGGGATCCGATTACACTTCCGCTAGAATAAAAACAAAAAACAGCTGGAAATATGGTCGTTTTGAAATAAGAGCCAAACTTCCACAAGGTCGAGGCACCTGGAATGCATTTTGGGCTCTACCTACCGATTGGACCTATGGCCCATGGCCCTACAGTGGTGAGATTGACATATTAGAACATGTAGGCTTTAATGAAGAAGAAATTGTTGCCTCAGTGCATACTATCGCAAAAGCAGGGGATTTATATCGTACAAACCAGCAAGGTACAATTAAATTTCCGAACGCTTGCAAAGAATTTAATAATTACATTTTAGAGTGGACTGAAAATGAAATAAGCGTTTCGGTCAATAATAAAAGTTATTTCAAATACTCCAAAGGAGATCTGCCGTGGCAAAGGTGGCCTTTTGATCAAAAGTTCCACTTATTGTTCAACATTGCGGTTGGTGGATGGTGGGGTGGCGCCAAAGGTATTGATGATGATGCCTTCCCGGCTAAAATGGAAATTGATTATGTAAGAGTTTTTTCTAAGAAATAATTTCAAATCTAAATGAATTTAAAAATTATATCCTACCTCATGCCACTAAGCCTTTTGATTCTTTTTGGGTGCGAGAACAAGAATAAATCAAATAAACGAGATGGGCTTACAGTTTACCAGGAAGCCCAAATATCATGGGTACGAAACTTTAATCCTTTGAGTCCCGCAGGTTCGGCAAGGTGGCCAACATCCTCCGGGATATATGAACCACTATTTATTTATAATTCTATGACGGGCGAATATGTGCCATGGCTTGGACTCGACTATAAATGGGAAAAAGGCAATAAAGTATTAAAGATGCTAATGCGTAAAGGTGTAAAATGGTCAGATGGTGAACCGTTTTCTGCGGAGGATGTGGCTTTTACGTTTAACATCAAAAGAAAACACCGTGCTCTAGATACTCGAGATTCTTGGGGATATTTAAAGGAAGTAGTTGCAGTGTCTGATACTATTGTAAAATTCGAATTCAAACGAATTTACGTGCCTGGATTTGATGCCCTTGCCACACAATCAATTGTTGCAAAACACATATGGGACAAAATAGATGACCCAGTAAAATTTTCCAATCCAAACCCCGTTGGCACGGGCCCTTTTACAGAAATTATTCGATTTGATAGTCAACTGTGGGAGCTGGGGAAAAACCCAAACTACTGGCAAAAAGGTAAGCCACATATAAATAAACTTGTTTTTCCAACCTTCCCCAGCAATGAACAGGTTACGCTCGCATTACTTAGCGGCAACCTTGATTGGGCAGGAGCCTTTATTCCCGCTATTGATCGTGTCTTCGTATCAAAAGATACTGAACATCATAAGTATTGGTTTCCCCTGACAGGCCACACAACATTTCTTCATACAAATACGAAGGATCCTATACTCAGTGACGTTAGAGTACGAAAAGCAATCAGTTACGCAATTGACCGTGAGCTTGTCGTAAAAGTTGGTATGTATAATTATACTGAACCAGCACACGTTTCGGGGGTGTCTGGCCCCATGTCTAAATGGCATTCGCCTTATTTAGATCAAGCAGAAAACTGGACTACCTATGACCCAGGAAAAGCAAATATGCTATTGGATGGTGCGGGCTTCATTAAAGATGAAACGGGATTGAGGTATACAACCGATGGGCACATCCTGGAATTCGATATTATCATTGTGTCGGGTTGGAGCGATTGGATACGGTCCGCTCAAATCGTCAGCCAAAATCTTAAAAACGTTGGAATAACAGCAAAAGTGAAAACCTACGATTTTGGAGCCTGGATAAGTCGTATGCAAAAAGGCGATTTCGAGTTAGCTATCGGTTGGGCGGAAAAGGGAACCACACCTTATGCGCTCTACAGAGGAATGATGTCTTCTGAGTATTTGCAACCGAAAGGTGAAATTGCCGACGTAAATTGGCATCGTTTTGGCTTAGCTTCCGCAGACTCGCTTTTTAGAGAATACGAGCAAACATCAGACAAAAATGAAATAACAGAAATCATATACGAACTACAGCATTTATTTATTGAACATGCTCCTTCCCTACCTCTCTTTTCGGAAGCATCCTGGGCAGAATGCAATACCAAATATTTTTCAAATTTTCCAAGTGCTGAAAATCCATACGCTACCTTATCCCCTAATTATCCTCCAGAAAATTTACTTGTATTAGTAAACGTACAAAATCGATGAACCATTCACTAAACTATTTATTAAGACGGTTGGGTTTTTATTTTATCGCAGCGTGGGCAGCATTAACGCTAAATTTTTTCATTCCAAGGTTGATGCCTGGAGACCCAGCTGCTATTATTTTTGCCCGATTTCGAGGTAAGCTTAAACCTGAAGCAATGAATGCTCTTCGAGAAACCTTCGGTTTAACCGATGAACCTCTTTTGGGGCAATATTGGTCTTATCTTAAAAGTATTTTACAGGGAGATCTGGGAATATCTATTGCATATTTTCCTGAACCAGTAACCAGTATAATCTCTAGCGCGCTTCTGTGGACAATTTTTCTTGCTGGCTTTTCCCTAATTATTTCCTTTTCTTTAGGAACCCTGTTGGGCACTATCATTGCCTGGAACAGAAGCGGTAAGTTGGATTCTTTCCTTCCGCCTGCTCTGGCATTTATAGGTGCATTCCCCTATTTCTGGTTGGCTATGGTGGCTCTATATATTTTTGGTTTTGAGTTGAGTTGGTTTCCCCTTGGGCATGCTTACGGAAATGACGTAACACCCGGGTTTAATATTCCTTTCATTTTGAGTGCGCTGTATCATGCTGCGCTCCCGGCGCTGACCATGATCCTAGTAAGTCTGGGCGGCTGGATGCTCTCTATGCGCAATATTATGATAACCACCCTAGGTACAGACTACATAGCTTTTGCCCACGCAAAAGGACTTTCTTCACGCTTAATTATGTTACGCTATGCGGCACGTAATGCAATTTTACCAAATTTTACAGGATTTGGAATGGCTCTGGGATTTGTTCTTAGTGGTGCGTTATTAACAGAAATTATTTTTTCTTACCCAGGGCAAGGATATCTGCTATTGCAAGCAGTGCGGGCTCAAGATTTTCCACTCATGCAGGGATTGTTTATGACAATTACATTTGCGGTTTTGGCTGCAAATTGGATTGTAGATATTCTCATTTTGTTTTTTGATCCGAGGACGAGGAAATAAATATATAATGAGCTATATCCACAATAGTATTTTATCTCGCTGGATCACCGGTATCATCCAGAATCGTAAGGCAGTAACGGGTGTTGTTATAATTCTTCTTTTTATTTTTATTGGAATATTTGGCCCCTTTATTACTCAGGACCCCACAGCATTTTTGAGTACGCCACTTTCACCTCCATCCTGGGAGCACTGGCTAGGGACAAATGGTCAGGGTCAAGATGTGCTTGCGCAGACAATTTCAGGAGCGCGACAGACACTACTAGTTGGTTTCACCACTGGTATTATGGTTGTCCTGATTGGTGCCCTGATTGGCGGAATATCTGGATACTATGGTGGACGTATTGATGATCTCTTATCTTTACTAATCAATGTTTTTCTTGTCATGCCGGGTCTGCCGCTGATGGTGATCCTTGCCAGTTGGCTCCCGCCAGGACCCGGAACACTAACAGGTGTATTGGTACTTACCGGGTGGGCTTGGAATGCCCGTGTAATTCGTTCTCAAATGATGACATTTCGAAGTCGTGATTTTGTATCAGCCGCAATCGTCAGTGGGGAGCGTAACATCAGAATTATTGTTATAGAAATTATGCCACGTATGCTTTCTCTTCTTGCTTCTTCTTTCATTGGTGCGTCTATTTATGCTATTGGCGCCCAAGTGGGGTTGGAATTTTTAGGATTGGGCGATGTAAGCACAATCACCTGGGGAACCAACCTGTACTGGGCCAG
>JABHUQ010000019.1 GCA_018658715.1 Fidelibacterota bacterium | reverse complement strand
GTGAATATCGAAGATCGTGTTGTAATGACAGGTAATTTTACAACAGGTGGTGGTACTCAAGAAAATGGCCAAGTTGTGTCTCATAATGACGATGAAGGTTCATTAGGCGCACATGTTTATGATTTATTAGTTGCTGCTGGCATTGAAGGTGCTGATTATGGTGGCGGTGGACGTTTCTTTGCAAATGCTGTTGATACAAAAACATCTGGTTTTGATGTGTCAGCTGCTTATAACGTGGATTTAGGATCTATGGGCGCATTGGACTTCACGCTTGCATATAATCAAAATGCAACTGAAATCGTTGGGGAGATTAAAACACCAGATGAGCTTGCTAATTACGGTGGAAGCATCTTTGACGACAGTGAAGTACGTACTATGACAACAGTAACTCCAAAAGATAATATGGTTTTCTCAACCAAATATTCTAATGGAAACTGGGCAGGTTCATTCCGCTTTAATAAAGTGGGTGAATTTGAAAGCCGTAGAACTGAAGGGTTAATTTTCGGAGCTAAATCTATTATTGATTTAGAAGGAAGTTACAACTTCGGTGCTGTGTCAGTTGGTATTGGGTCTAAAAACTTTACAGATGAAATGCCTGACAAATGGACTGGTTCCAATAATGATGGTGCCTTTGTTTATCCAAACTTTGCTCCATACGGTATGAATGGTCGTTATGACTACATGAAATTATCTTATAATTTCTAGTCCATTCATTCAATGAAAATAAAAAAAGCCCTAGCAATCGCTGGGGCTTTTTTATTGCATTCTAGTTTAAACTTATTTTTAAATTCGCCAATCAAAATTTTGGGTTAAAAGAGTCAAATATGAAATCACCGAAAGCATCACCCACACTTGTGATGAACGAAAAAGTAAACGCTATGTGGGCCGATGGAAAAGATGTACTCCATTTAGGGTTTGGAGAATCACGATTCCCTGTTCATCCAGCTTTGTCACAAATGTTTCAAGAAAATGCATCCCAAAGAAGCTATCTCTCATCTTTAGGGGTTCCAGAATTAAGAGATACAATTGCAAAATATTATTCTGAAAAATTGGGAATAAATTTTATAGATAAACAAATCATCGTTGGGGTTGGAAGTAAATCCTTACTATACGCCATGATTCAATCCATCGAAGGTGATTTATTATTACCAAAACCATCCTGGGTTTCTTATAGTTCCATTGCACATTTGACAGGTAAAACAATTCATCGTTTTTTATTAGATGATAAAAATGATTATTCCTTAAATATTCAAGCCTTAGATAAAGCATATCAAGATTTTATTTCAGATGGTGGAAATCCTACAATGCTGGTTCTGAATACACCCAGTAATCCCGTTGGAAATGTTTCATCAGATGATGAAATGAAATCAGTGGCCAATTGGGCTCAAGATAAAAATATTTTTATTCTTAGTGATGAAATTTATAGCTTAGTCACTCACGAAGGATTTTCTCATAAAACCATTGCAAAGTATTATCCTGAAAAAACAATTATTTTTGGGGGACTCAGTAAACATTTATCCTTAGGTGGGTGGCGGTTTGGAATGGCTATTCTTCCAAATAATGAACATGGAAATTATTTATCAAAATCATTTCAATCTATTGCTGGTAGTATTTGGTCCTGTGTACCTGGGCCCATTCAATATACCGCAATTTTAGCTTATAGTGGAAATCAAGATATTGATGCCTATATAAAAATGTGTACCCATATCCACGAATTACGAACTAACTATGTTCATCGTAAACTCAAAGAAATTGGACTTGATAGCCCTTCACCTTCAGGCGCATTTTACCTTTACCCATCTTTTAAAAAATGGAAAGATAAATTAGAAAAAATGAATATTTTTTCCTGCCAAAATTTATCTGAATATTTGTTGGATGATTTTGGAATTGCTACATTACCCGGTAGTGCTTTTGGTAGTGATCTTAATAATTTTTGTTTAAGATTGTCTACCAGTTTCTTAGATATGGAAACAGATGAACAAGCCAAAAATATCATTGATGCCTATTCAGATGATTTTGATAATTTTATCGAAAACCATCACCCTAGAACTGCTCTATTTTTGGAAAAAATGAGTCAATTTATGGCTCTCCTAAATGAGTAGATGATGAAAGAAGTTGTAATTATTGATGCAGTGAGATCCCCCATTGGACGTGTGGGTGGAGCATTATCATCGATTCGTCCTGATGATTTATTAGCTGAAGTATTAAAAGGACTCATTGAACGGACAGATATTGATCCATCCTTAGTAGAAGATGTATATGCGGGGTGTGGAAATCAATCTGGGGAAGATAATCGCGATGTTGCACGAATGGCAGTTCTATTAGCAGGCTTTCCATTAGAAGTTGGCGGTGTTACGGTGAATCGAAATTGTTCTTCCGGACTCGAAGCAGTGAATCAAGCCGCCAAAGCTATTATCGCTGGCGAAGGTGATATATTTATTGGAAGTGGTGTTGAAAGTATGAGTCGCGCACCCTTAATTGTACCACGACCTTCAACTGTTGGAAAATTAGGACATAGAACTGTTTTTGATTCAACGGTTGGTTGGCGATTTGAAAATCCAAAAATGAATAAAATATATCCCATCGTAAGTCTAGGAGAAACTGCAGAAAATATTGCAGAAGAATGTAATATTTCTCGGGAAGAGCAGGATCAATTTTCAATTGAGAGCCAACAAAAAGCCATCAACGGAATTAATGATGGAAAATTCAAGAATGAAATTTGGCCCATATCCATTCCCCAAAGAAAAGGTGATCCCATTTTGGTAAATACGGATGAGCATCCAAGATATATTAAACAAGATGGCAAATATAAAATAAATTTAACATTAGAAAAGCTGTTATCACTTAAACCTGTTTTTAGGAATAATGGAACGGTTACTGCGGGAAATTCTAGTGGTATTAATGATGGTGCTGCAGCTGTTTTGCTCATGAGTCGTGAAAAAGCAGATGAGTTAGGACTAAAACCATTGGCACGCTGGGTGGGCTCAGCAATCGCAGGTGTGGATCCTGGCGTCATGGGGTATGGGCCGGTTCCTTCTACTCAAAAATTATTATCAAGATTCAACATTCCGTTAGAAGGAATCGATTTGATAGAATTAAATGAAGCTTTTGCTGCACAAGCCATTGGTGTAATAAAAAAGTTAAATCTTGATCCAAAGAAAGTAAATGTAAATGGCGGTGCCATTGCCCTAGGTCATCCATTAGGATGCTCCGGTGCCCGTATTTTAACAACGCTAGTACATGAAATGAATCGTCGAAAATCCAAATATGGATTAGCCACCTTATGCGTAGGTGTTGGGCAAGGTGTATCTACATTAGTTGAAAGAATTTAAATGGAGAGACCATTAACTGGAATCCGCGTCATTGCCTTGGAACAATATATGGCTGCACCTTATTGCTCGATGCTACTTGCGGATGCAGGTGCAGAAGTCATCAAAATTGAACGTCCTGGAACAGGGGATCCCCGACGATCTATACCTCCATTCGCGAAAGGTGAAAATGGAGAAAAAAAAGCTGGTGGTTTTATGGCTTATAATAGAAATAAAAAAAGTTTTGCCCTTAATATGCGTTCAGATGAAGGAAAACAAATCTACAAAGATTTGATTAAATCGGCTGATATTGTTGTTGAAAATTTACGTCCCGGTTCTACAGATAAAATGGGTGTTGGATATAATGACCTAAAAGAAATTAACCCAAAATTAATTTATGCAGCTATTTCCGGGTTTGGGCGTATGGAAGGATATGAAGGGCCAGATTCTAATCGCCCAGCGTTTGATATTGTAGCTGAAGCTATGAGTGGAATTATGCATTTGGTCGGCTTTGAAGATAAACCTCCTTCATGGACAATTTATGGACTGGCAGATGTTTATTCTGGCTTATGTACATCTTTTGCCATTATGCAGGCATTATTTATGCGAGAAAGAACAGGTAAAGGCCAATTTGTAGATAGCGCCATGTTAGACAATATGCTTTCCTTAAATGAACGAATGGCAATGCTGTATTCTATTACAGGGAATGAACCACATCGGGGTCGATTAACGCATCTTTATCCCCGTGGAGCCTTTAAATGTAAAGATGGATATTTAGCCATGAATATTCCAGACGATATGGTTTGGGCACGACTTTGTACTTCTATTGAAAGAGAAGATTTGGTCGAAGATAAGCGCAGCAAAACAGGAAATGACCGTGCAGCAAATGCAAAATTTCTTGGACCCATCATTGAGGAGTGGTTATCGCAAAGAACTCGCGCTGAGGCTGAAAAAGAATTAAATGGGAATGGAGTTCCAGTTGGATCTGTTTATACAGCAAAAGATGTTTTTGATTCTAATCAGATTCAGAAAAGGAAAGCTTTGGTGAATATCATTGATCCGGATGTTGGCTCTTATCAATTTGCCAGAGGGCCAGTAATGTTATCTGATGCTCCAGAGATTGAAACAAATCCAGCACCAGAATTGGGGGAGCATACCCAAGAAATTTTAAAAGAAATACTACATTATTCAGAAAGTGAAATTATAGAATTTGAAAATACTAAAACCATACAAACACACAAAAAATAATGAAAAATATAATTACAATTGTCATTCTCTTCTTTACATATGCTTTTTCTGCAAATAATGATCCTGTTTATTCAGATAAAGGAATGGTCGTATCTACTAGTTTACAAGCATCTGAAGCAGGTATTGAAATATTAAAAAAAGGAGGTAATGCTGTAGATGCTGCAGTAGCAGTTGGATTTGCCTTAGCGGTAACATCTCCATCAAATGGGAATATTGGTGGGGGTGGTTTTATGGTCTCAGCCACAGAGAGCGGACAATTTTTTACGTTGGACTATCGAGAAAAAGCACCAGCATCTGGACACAGAGATATGTTTTTAAATGATAGTGGAAATGTTATTAAAGGCATGTCTCTTTATTCGCGTGCTGCTGCCGGTGTTCCAGGCTCGGTGGATGGACTTTTAAAAGCATTAAATGATCATGGATCTGGAAACATAACTATCAGGCAAGTTATGGCACCAGCCATTCGCTTAGCGGAAAAAGGATTCACCTTATCCAAAAATGAAGCAGATCAACTGAATCAATTCAAACCATTTTTTGAACATAATGACGGTGCAAAAGATATATTTATTAAAAAAGGACAACACCCTTGGAAACACGGGAATAAATTTGTCCAAAAAGATTTAGCAAGAACATTAAAACGAATTTCTAAATATGGTCGAGATGGATTTTATGATGGCCCTGTTGCGTCCTATATTGTTGATGAAATGAAACGTGGGAATGGACTTATATCTCTTCAAGATTTAGAAGATTATGAATCAAAATATCGTAATCCTGTAACAGGATCCTATAGTAAGTATAATGTTATTTCGATGGGACCTCCTAGCTCTGGAGGTGCTTTATTAGTTAATATGTTTAATCAATTATCTCATTTTGCTTTGGATACTATGGGGTGGAATTCTTCTCAATATATTCATTATTTGACAGAAGTTGAACGACGCGCTTATGCAGATAGAGCCGAACATATGGGTGATCCAGATTATTGGCAAGTTCCGGTACGTTTTTTAACAGATACAGCTTATGCATCCGAACGTATAAAAACAATTCAACCACAAAAAGCATCTTTGAGTTCAGACGTATATGCAGGACATCCCTGGCCCTATGAAAGTAATGAAACAACCCATTATTCTGTCGTGGATAAAGATGGAAATGCGGTGAGTGTTACAACCACGCTCAATACCAGTTACGGCTGTGGTGTTTTGGTACAAGGGGCCGGATTTTTCTTGAATAACGAAATGGATGATTTTTCTGCCAAACCGGGTATCCCAAACATCTATGGCTTGGTTGGGAAAGAAGCTAATGCAGTGGCTCCCGGGAAACGACCTTTGAGTTCCATGACCCCCACAATTGTATTGAAGGATCAAAAACCATTTATGGTTATTGGGTCCCCAGGCGGTTCAACCATTATTACAACAACTCTCCAAACTATATTGAATGTGATTGTACATGAAATGGATATTCAGGAAGCTGTTAGCGCACCACGTGTTCATTCTCAATGGCTCCCAGATGTCATTATGACCGAACCACGTGGAATTTCCAAAGATGTCAATAATAATTTAGAAAATATGGGGCATGTTATTGTGCCTTATCGTTGGGGATATATTGGCGAAGCAAACGGAATTACAATTGATGATGATGGTTTTTATGGTGGCGCAGATTCTCGTGGAGAAACAGCAGCTGTAGGCTATTAATAATTAAATTCACTTCCCCCAATAAATTATCTTAGAATAGAAACCCCGAGAATTTTAGCCGCATCCAATTCTTTAAATAAATGTTCAATAATGAGCATTTTATCTGCTAGTGCTTCCTTCTAAACTTTCCCAAGGACAAAGACCAAAGATGCTAACTTTTTGGATAATTGATAAATCATTATTGATTATGAAATTTTTGCCATGTTTCTAATTTTTTATTTACCCATAATTGTGTAGGTAATTCATTTATTTCAATGTCTCCATTTCCTATAGGTGATTCATAGGTCCATATGCCTGTTGGTGTGCCAGCAATATATTCACCCGACATGGCTACATTGCCATTTGAGTACCACCATGTCCATGCTCCTTGCATTAATCCTGAATCAGATACACCATCTAATCGTTTTTTGCCATCATAATACCATTCTTGTACAGGCCCATGTAATTTCCCATTTTGGAAATGATGCTCTACTTTTTGTTGACCAGATTCAAACCACATTCTTTGGGGGCCATCTTCTACTCCTTTAAGCCACTCATATTCCCATCTGGGATTTCCATTTGAAAACCATCCTCGGTCATAGCCATGTTTTATTCCTTGAATAAATAATGCTTCCCCTTCTTTTTGGCCGGTTTCAAACCAAAGTATTAGTTTCCCTTCCAACTTCCCATTTCGGTAAGGTTCGGCTGATGAAACGACTCCATTAGGGTGCCATAATGACCATGTCCCATGTTTTACACCATTTATGTATTCACCTTCCTGTTTAATATTCCCATTGGAATACCACCAATGCCACAACCCATCTTGTGCAACATTATTAAAAGAACCTTCTTGATCTTTTTGACCATTCTCAAAATACCATATCCAATGCCCATCTTGGAGTCCATCTAATAGTGAGCCAGTAAATTCTAGCTGCCCATTATTATATTTATAAAATACTTCACCAGAATAAGGTGACATTTCATTGGGTAAATATTTACGTGATGTTCCGTCTAAATCTTGCCTATCAACCAATTCAGTAATGCGTATTTGTCCTAGGCTGATTGTTTTTAGTAAAAGGGTAATGATCAATAATTTTAGGAGTTTCATTTTACCAACGCATCCTCAATAATTTGAATAAAAATAGATGAACCAACAAATAAAGCTCGTTCATCAAAGTCAAAATGGGAACAATGATGGGGAACACTCATAGGTTCACGATCTAATGGCGATGACCCAAGAAAAAAGAAGCTTCCCGGGATTTTCTGTAAATAATAAGAAAAATCTTCTCCTCCCATACTTAAATAAGGTTTACATCCTTCATTATCTGTAATCTCATAAATAGCTCGTTTCACCTTTTCGGTCGGAATTTCATGATTTACAGTTGGTGGGTACCCATCCCAATAATCTAGAGTAATAGATGCGCCGAACGATTGCCCTAGGCCATCAAGGATATCTTTGATTCTTGTTTTAATCATTTGCCTGTTTTCTTCTGTATAAGATCGTGCGGTCCCTTCCATTGTTACTGTATCAGCAATAATATTAAAATTGTAACCACCATTTATTTTTCCAATAGTAATAACCGTATTTTCTAATGGGTTGGTATTTCGACTTACAATCGTTTGGAGAGCTGTTATTACGTGTCCAGAAATAGCAATCGCATCTACAGTACCTTGCGGAGCAGCACCATGTCCACCCTTCCCTTTTATATGAATATGAAACCCATCTGCCGCTGCCATTACTGGGCCGGACTGAACACCTATCTGTCCATAAGGTTGATAATTCCATAAATGTAATCCATAGATTTCATCAACATGATCAAGGCATCCATCCTCAATCATATATTGAGCACCACCATCCCCTTCTTCTGCAGGTTGAAAAATAAATCTTACGTTTCCATGCAATTTCTCTTTCATCGAAACTAATACTTTTGCCGCACCAAGAAGTATCGCAGTATGTCCATCATGGCCACAAGCATGCATAATTCCATCTTTTTTTGATTTAAAAGAAATATTACCTGTTTCCTGGATCGGAAGTGCATCCATATCGGCTCGTAATGCAATTGTGGGACCTGGATTTGCACCACTTAGTTCTCCAACAACACCTGTTTTACCAATTCCAGTTTTTACTTCTAATCCTAATGATGAAAGATAATCAGCCACAATTTTAGCTGTTCGATGGACTTCAAAACCCAATTCAGGATGCATATGAAAATCTCGCCGAAATTCAATGATTTCTTCCTTTATTGCTTCAATTTCTGGACGAATATGAGCCATTATTAATTTTTTAAACCCTGTATAATACCAGTAAGTAATTTGACAAATGTATTCTCAGTTTGATTGGCTGTTTCAATCACTTCATCATGTGTTAATTCAGTTTTGGATATTCCAGCAGCATAATTTGTTAATAATGATATAGCAAGAGTGGAAATCCCTAGTTTTGCGGCTGCTTGTATTTCGGGAACTGTACTCATTCCCACGGCTTGACCTCCAAGCGTTTTACAATGTTGTACTTCTGCTGGTGTTTCATAAGCTGGACCCATCGTCCAGCAATAACACCCTTGTTCAACTGATATATTTAATGTTTTAGCTACTTGGGCAAATATATTCAAAAAGGATTCATCGTGATACTTTGAATCATTTACGATAATTGGATCTATTTCATTGGCCCTATATGTGCAATCCATATGTCCATTTAAACCCATGATTGTTCCCGGTGGATAGGCATCTATTAGGGAGCCCGCTGAATTAGTAATTATTAAATGTGAAACACTGAGTCCATTGAATAATTTGATAGGTTTTACAATGGTTTCCATATCATGACCTTCATAATAATGAAACCGCCCCTGCGCTGAGAGAACTATTTTCCCACCAATTGTACCAAAGGATAGTTGCCCTGAATGGCCCACTACTGTTGTTTGTGGATAACCAGGGATATCTTCATACGGAATAATGACTTTATCCAATAATTGATCTCCAAATGATCCAAGCCCTGAACCTAAGACAACAGCCACATCGGGTTTCTGTCCTATTTGATTTTTCACATATTCTATTGCTTGCTTCATTTTATAGTTTTTTTATTTTAGTCATCGACCTAGAAGATACATGAAAATTATGATTGATTCTTGTTGAATCTATGAATCGCTACTCGCAGCCAATTGCCCACATCCAGCTTTAATATCTGTACCACGACTCCATCGAACGGTCACTTGAAAAGGAACATTTTTTAACTGGCTAAGAAATGACTTTATTTTATCATCAGACGGTCTTTTATAATAACCCCCAATTTCATTGTAAGGAATCACATTTAATTTACAAGGTTGCCTCCCTATTAATCGGGTAAGGTCATGTGCATCTCGTAAGGAATCATTGATACCTTCCATAAGTACATATTCAAATGTTGGAAACCGACCTGAAGATTGGTAATAAATATCTGCCGCTTCCATTAATGCATTTAATCCATGTGTTTTTGTAATGGGCATAATTTCTTTTCTTACTGATTCATTCGATGCATTTAGGCTAATAGCCAATTTATATTTATGTTTTTCTTCAGCAAATTGTTTGATTTTTGAAACAACACCCGCTGTTGAAATTGTAATACGCCGAGCCCCCATTTGTGTACCTTCTGGATGATTCAATAAATCTGCAGCTGAAATCACATTTTTATAATTTAAAAATGGTTCACCCATTCCCATAAAAACAATATTAGTAATGGGTATAGTAGCCAGATTTTGGACCTGAATAAATTGATCTACAATTTCGCCTACCGTTAAGTTTTTTTGAAATCCCATCTTAGCCGTAGCACAAAAATCACAATCAACTGCACAACCTACTTGAGTAGATATACAAATAGTATTTCGTTTACGATCCTTCATAAGAACAGATTCTATATTTTCACCTCTTTTAAGTGTAAAAAGAAATTTTTCTGTGGGCTCTTGATTAGATTGTGTGTGTAACTTTAATTCAAGGGGATGAATATTGAAAGATTCTCCACATTTTTCTCGAATAGCATTAGGAACATTCTTCATATCACTAAAATCATTTACTCGATGTTGATATAACCATTGGAATATTTGTTTCCCTCTAAATTTGGGAAATCCCATTTCTTGAACATTAAGTATAATTTTTTCAAGAGATTGCCCAACGAGTGGAACTTTTTCTATCTTTTGTGCATTTTTCATAGGGATGAATTTCTCATTCTTAAGATGCACCTGCAAGTGATCTCCCATTGGATAATGATATTTCAGAAAGTAAGTTTTCGTCCTATTTATTAAGAAAGAAAAACAAATTAATTATGAATGATAATGAATTATTAAACGCGTTAAGCCAATCTCGTCAAAAATTCTTGGATGAAATTGCAAAAGTCATCATTGGGCAAACACAAACAATAGACCATATGTTAATTGCATTATTGTCTCGTGGACATTCCTTAATCGTGGGAGTACCTGGTTTAGCCAAAACACTTCTCATCCAATCCGTGTCAGATATTTTGGATTTATCTTTTAAACGAATACAATTTACACCAGACTTAATGCCAAGTGACATTACTGGAACAGAATTGATTGACGAAGATCCATCCACGGGCAAAAGAGCATTTCGTTTTTATAAAGGACCCATTTTTGGGAATATTATTTTAGCGGATGAAATAAATCGGACACCTCCAAAAACGCAAGCGGCTCTTTTAGAAGCTATGCAGGAACATAAAGTCACTGCCGGTGGGCATACGTATCCATTGGAAGAACCTTTTTTTGTTCTTGCGACTCAAAACCCTATTGAACAAGAAGGAACCTATCCATTACCGGAAGCACAGTTAGACAGATTTATGTTTAATCTTAAAATGGATTATCCATCAACAGATGAAGAAATACAAATCGTACAAAATACAACAGGTGATTATGATACAACTCTGAGTAAAGTTATTTCAGGGAAAGAAATTCAGCAATATCAATCGCTCGTTCATCGTGTTCCCGTAGCTGAGAATGTGGTTTCTTATGCAGTAAATCTTACAACATCTACTCGACCCAATTCTGATAAATCTCCTGATTTTATTAACAATTGGATTGATTGGGGTGCCGGACCTAGAGCATCACAATATCTTATTTTGGGAGCTAAAGCAAAAGCTGTTTTAGAAGGAAGACCTTCGCCCGATATAAAAGATGTTCAATCTTTAGCTCTACCTGTATTAAGGCATCGTGTTCTTCCAAATTTTAATGCAGAAGCTGAAGGCATGAAAATTGATGATATTTTAAATCAACTTCTAGAAACGGTACCTATGTAAACTCCTCCAATGGATGATAAACGGAAATACCTTCAGCCAGAAATGGCTGCCATGCTCAATAATATGGCATTACGAGCTCGTCTCGTGGTTGAAGGATATATTATTGGGCAGCATAAAAGTCCTTATCATGGATTCAGTGTTGAATTTGCTGAACACCGAGCTTATGGCCCTGGAGATGAAATCCGTCATATTGATTGGAAATTATACGGGAAAACAAATCGGTATTATGTAAAACGATATGAAGAAGAAACAAATCTTCGTGCCCATTTAATATTGGATACAAGTCGATCCATGATGTATTCTAGCGGAAAAATTTCAAAGCTGGAATATTCAAGTACACTCATGGCAGCTTTAGCTTATTTAATGATGAATCAACAAGATGGTGTAGGCCTCGTGTTGTTTGATGAAAAAATAAATCAATTCATTCCTCCACGTTCGAACCCGAGTCATCTTAATACATTATTAACACAGCTTGGGACAGTAAAGTCAGGTCTTGACACAAAGATTGAGCCCGTCCTTCATGAAATGGCAGAACGAATTAAAAAACGAGGATTGGTTATTCTAATTTCGGATTTATTTGATAATCCGGAAAATATATTAACTGGGTTGAAACATTTTAGACACAATAAACAAGAAGTCATTGTTTTCCATATTTTAGATCGACAAGAAATGGAGTTTAACTTTAATAATCGTACTCGTTTTAAAGATATGGAAAGTGGTGAAGAAATCACAACTGAACCATGGCATATTCGTAAAGCGTATGCAAAATCCATAAAAAATATCCAAGATGATTACCAGAAAAAATGTCGGGAACATTTAGTGGATTATGTTCCACTTTTTACAGATCAAAGTTTGGATACAGCTTTGACCGAATATATAAGAAAAAGAAAAAAATTAGGGTAATTAGATATATGTTGAAGGCAAGCTTTCCTTCAGCATATAATATAAAATTTAGTTGTTTCCTTCTGCTACGTCTCTTTTGTAGCGAATTAATTTTAACTGACGTTCATATTGATTCTTATTATCATAATCAATCTCAATTACATCTTTTAATTTAGATTCAGCTTTGCGATACCAACGAGAAGCTTTACCGGGATCTTTTTCAAAACCATCAGATCCATTTAAATATTTATCGCCTAAACCTTCGTAGGAACTCGCCATTCCAAGCGCTGCTTCATGATCTTGATCATTTAAGTAAAATGCTTCATCAAATGATTTTTCAGCTTCTTCATAATTAGCCATTTGGTTATGAATGACGCCTAAGTTAAAGTATAAATCAGCTTTTACTTCATCATCTGATTCATTAGCAATTGCATTTTCAAATACGCTGACGGATTCATCTTTTCGATCTAAATCATAATACAGTCCCGCCAGTTCTCTTAGCGCATCACTGGAAGAAGGATTTATTTCTACTGCTTTTTCAATAAAAGGAAGTACTTCAAAATTGGATCCACCTGTTCGTGCGATTATTTGTCCAGCCGCAATATTGGCTTCGTAACTTTCTGGATTCATGATAACAGCTTCTTTAACAGACGTGATAGCTGTTTCTTTATCACCTGCTTCAAAATAACTTTTCGCAAGTGTGACATGTGATTGTACATCTTTAGGATTAATTAAAACTGCATTTTTAAATTCACTAATAGCTCTTTCAAGATGTGTAACACGATTATCTGGATCATCTTGAATCTTTCTATAATGTTCCACACCCGCATTAAATGATTCCGCCCAAAAATGCTCTCTATAATTTTTTACTACTTCCTTTACGGGCAAAAATGTATTTCGGACTTCAACTATTTTATCCGAATTAATGCTCATAGCATTATCGAACATTTCATTCATTTTATCCCATTCTTTATTTTGAGCATATATTTCAATTCCTAGAATAATAGGTATCTCTGGATTG
The DNA here is from genome assembly GCA_018658715.1 of Fidelibacterota bacterium. Classification (GTDB taxonomy): domain Bacteria; phylum Fidelibacterota; class Marinisomatia; order Marinisomatales; family UBA1611; genus JABHGY01. The sequence goes on along the minus strand of JABHUQ010000019.1, from coordinate 33,483 downwards.
TCCGGTTCTACAGCCATTGCTTTTGGTAGCCATTCGGCAGCTTTAACCCAGTCAGATTGCTGGATAGCCAATTTAGCTGTTGTATATTCTTGACTTGAGCATCCAATAATGCCTAATGCAAGTGCAAGTAATAATAATGGGAATATTCTTTTTGGATTTAACATGTTTTCCTCAGATTCTTTAAATAATTAGCCCGGGAAGTTAAATGGACAAAGGTTGATTTTTCAAGCGATGTTCGATGTGAATATTTTTTAGGTATTATGAGAAATATTTTGTCTTAAATGATTGAATTTTCTCTACATCAAATTGTGCGCCAGGAATTTGGATAATTTCTTCTGCTAAAAATCCGGCGATTTCACCAGCTTTAATAATAGGATATCCATTTGAAATACTTGCTAAAAATCCTGCAGCATACATATCCCCTGCTCCTGTTGAATCCGTGGCAAGAATGGGACTTGAAGGAATCATCGATTTTTCTCCACGGTCCAATACAACAGATCCCTTCTTTCCTAATTTTATTCCTGCTTGATTAATCATAGGTAATAATTGATTTGTTGATGCATTATAATCATCCGTTTCAAATAAAATGGCACATTCGGATTGATTAGCAAAAACCACATTAACATCATTTCCAATCATTGCTAAAAATTCATCTTTATTTCTATCCACAGCAAATGGATCTGCTACATCAAAAACAATGGTAATTCCATTTTCTTTAGCAATATCCATAGCTAATGTTACAGCTCCTTTTTGCGCATCTGTATCCCACATATAACCTGTGAAATATAAATATTTAGATTTGGATAACAGATCTTGATCCACATCGGTAGCAGAATATTCTCTACACATTCCCAAATGAGTATTCATGGTTCTTTCCCCATCTGGAGTCACTAAAATAATACTCGACCCAGTAGGCCCATCTCCACGAACTAATCCAGAAATCACCCCATACTCATCTGCTTGTTTTATATAAATATCACTAAAATTATCTTGGCCAATTTTCCCTGCTATTAATGAAGGGATGCCTAATCCTGCACATGCTAACATCGTATTAGGAGCAGAGCCTCCTGGGTGATAAATGGATTTAGAATTTTTCAAATATGATAATATTTCATCTTGGCGATTTTCATCCACAAGGTGCATTATTCCTTTATCAATCCCGAGCTGAGTTAAATCATCATCTTGAACGGAAATGACAATATCGATCAAAGGATTACCAATCCCATATATTTTAGGGGTTTGCAACATTTGGACCTTTTCTGTTAAAAAAGAGTTAAAGAATTCAAAAAATTATGTTTTTTGATTGAGACTGATTTTACATGTATTCTCACTTTGCGGACAAGATGAGTTATCTTTTATTCACATGATTAAACCAATGTAATTTCTTGCCAACTTTAATTGTGCAGGGTAACTTTCTGCCAATGACTGAAAAAACTTTTGCTATCATTACAGATATTCATTCTAATGCAGCATCATTGGAAAAAGCATTATCCATTTTAAATGACCGAGATAATGTTGACCAAATAGTCTGTCTAGGCGATTGTTTTTCTTTAGGCCCAGAACCCAAAGAAACACTTTCCCTTTTAAAATCGATTGAAGGGGGTATTTTTATTCGAGGGAATCATGATCGTTATTTATTAGAACGTCTATGGGAAGAAGAGCAACCATCTCTTGAAGGGATGGATCCATATGATCCCGTTTGCCAAGCCATTGTTCAAAATGAAAAATGGACTGCTGAACAACTGGGAGACGAAGGAGTTGATTTTGTTCGACAAATGAAAATAGCCTGTCGAGATATTATAGGAACCACTTTAGTAGAATTTACGCATGCATGGTATCAAAGAGATGATAAACCACCCTCAATGGCAGAAGCTCTTAATTGGCGTAACCACGTGGTAGATAGCCATCCTGAAATTGAACGACTTGTATTTGTTCATGGACATATTCATTCTCCTCGGGAGGAAAGAAATGAAAATTTAACTATTTTATGTCAAGGTGCAACAGGACTGTCATTCGATAAAGATACACATGGATCTGTGGCCTTTTTAACCATCAATGAGTCTGTTCAATGGGAAGTGGTTCGTTATGAATATGATATTAATCGCACAATTGAAAAACTTGAAGAATTAAAGCCACCTTTCCACCATAATTTGATCAATACTATCACATTCGCAGAAATTCGTAACGACAACTAATTTTATAATCTAACATCAATCTGCGTAATTTTCCCTTATGGAAAAACCCATGAATTGTTACTTTGACCATAGCGCCACAACACCTGTTGATTTAGCTGTTATTGAATGGATGAACCAAACTCAATCTACTGTATTTGGTAATCCTTCCAGTTCTCATGCCATTGGGCGAAAAGGAAAACATATCCTTGAAAGCGCCCGGTTCCAATTGGCAGAATCACTTGGATGCTCCCCAAAGGAAATCATCTTTACAGGAAGTGGCACAGAAGCCAACAATCTTGTATTACACCATGTTGCATCTCAAAAGAAAAAACATATTATAACATCTTCTATCGAACATCCGGCTATATTAAAAACGCTCAATCATCTCAAGCCATTTGGCATCACATTTACCATTATCCCTGTAGATCAATATGGGGCTGTCGATCCAAAGGATATTGAAAAAGCGATTCAATCTGATACTGGATTAATCAGTATAATGGCAGCTAATAATGAAGTTGGAACGGTTCAGCCCATTGAAACAATTAGCCATATTGCGAAAAATAACCATATTCTATTTCATTCAGATGGAGTACAAGCTTTAGGAAAAATTCGAATTCAAACTCTTGTGAATCATTGTGATTTAATCAGCTTTTCTTCTCATAAATTTTATGGCCCAAAAGGTGTTGGCTTTTTAATAAAAAAGGAATCGGTAAAATTAAATCCATTTATTGTGGGCGGCGGTCAAGAATCCAATTTACGAGGTGGAACTGAAAATATTGTTGGTATCGGAGCCATGTCATTAGCTGCAGAAAAAGCGATTCAATCTTTAGATGAGAGATCCATACTATTAACTGATTTAGAATCTTTATGCATCGCCGGTTTAAAAGATTTTATCCCAGATGTAATAATTCATGGAAATATGGATTCGCATATTCCCGGTTTAATCAGTTTTGCTATTCCTGGGATAGATAATCAAAAACTTTTAACCCAATTAGACCAAGCGCATATTTATGCATCTTCTGGTTCAGCATGCCATTCAGGAATTTCAACACCATCAGAAGTATTAATTGCTCTTGGTGTCGATGAAGAAACCAATTTGTCTACTATTAGAATAAGTTTTGGTAAAGACAATACTCTAGAACAAGTACAATATTTTCTTGATACACTTAAAACCATTCTTCAGTTATGAAAAAAATAATTGTTGGTTTAAGTGGTGGTGTAGATAGTGCTGTGGCTGCCTTCTTGTTAAAAGAAGCAGGATATGATGTGGAAGCCATTTTCATGAAAAATTGGAATAAAGATGATGATTGCCCAGCAGAAGAAGATTATAAAGATGCGTTAATGGTGGCTGAAACGATTGAGATTCCCCTTCATTCAGTTAATTTTGCAAAAGAATATTGGGATAATGTATTTAAAATATTTTTAGATGAATATTCCATCGGTCGAACACCTAATCCTGATGTTTTATGTAATAAAGAAATTAAATTCAAAGCATTCCTTGATTATTGTTTAGACTTGGGTGCTGACCAAGTTGCCACAGGGCATTATGCCAAAATTATTGAATCATCTGAAGGATTCGAATTACATAAAGGTGATGATGGAAAGAAAGATCAGAGTTACTTTTTATATACCTTAAATCAAAATACTCTTTCAAAAAGTGTTTTCCCATTAGCATCGCTTGAGAAATCTGAAATTCGCGCCATAGCAAAAGATCAAAAACTTTCTGTGTATAATAAAAAAGATAGCACCGGTATTTGTTTTATTGGTGAACGTGATTTTAAAACATTTCTAAAAACATATCTTCCAGCAAATTCAGGATCTATAGTAAAAACTGATGGCACTATTATTGGGAAGCATGATGGTTTAATGTATTATACACTAGGCCAAAGACAGGGTTTGGGAATTGGCGGAGGCCACGGCGATTTGAACGAACCTTGGTATGTATCTGATAAATCTATGGGAAAAAATGAATTAATTGCTGTTCAAGGAAAAAATCACCCTGACTTATACCATACATCTTTAACAGCATCTCAAATAAATTGGATTTCTGGGAATCCACCGAAAAACGAGCATACTATTAGTGCAAAAATCCGGTATCGATCTGCTGATGCACATTGCCATATGGAACAACTGTCCAAAACAGAAGTAAAAGTGACATTTAATCAACCCCAATTTGCTATTGCGCCAGGCCAATCCGTAGTATTTTATGATGGAACACAGTGTTTAGGCGGTGGCATAATTGATACAAGGAACCATGAATAAACACATGTCAAAACCATTATATACACTCATACTCGCTGCAGGAAAGGGGACACGAATGGAGTCCGATTTACCTAAAGTATTACATCCTGTAGATGGTAAACCTATGTTACATCATGTGATTCAATTAGCTGAATCCATTGGATCCAAAAAAATTGTACCTATTATTGGATATCAACACGAACGAGTAGAAAAATCTATGCAAGAATTCAATCTTAATTGTGTTGTACAAGAAGACCAACTAGGAACCGGACATGCGGTTATGCAGTCTGAACATCTATTAGGTTCTTTTGATGGTACAATTTTAGTATTATCTGGGGATGTCCCTTTACTTCGAAAATCATCTATTCAATTATTGTTGGACATGTATGAGAAAGAAAATGCTGGTGCAGCACTATTAACAGCATCTATGGATGACCCAACTGGCTATGGCCGTATCATTAGAAATGAGTCAAATCATTTTGCGAAAATTGTAGAACATAAAGATTGTATCGAAGAAGAATTAAATGTGAATGAAATCAATGCAGGCATTTATTTATTCGATGCCCAATTATTGTTTAAATCATTACGAATGATTAAAAATGACAATAGTCAAAATGAATATTATTTACCAGATGTGTTACCACACTTTATTACATTTGGTGAAATTGTTGCATTGCAATTGATGACCGATTCAACCGAAATTATGGGTATCAACACTGTTGAACAATTAGAAGAAATAAATAGGATTTACAAACAGCGGAAAAAATGAAGCAACGCATAAAATATATTATTGGAATATCAGCCCTTTTGGGTTCGCTTGCTTTTGGCCAATTTATTTCTCATCTCCCAGCTCAAACATTACCTACAAATTTGAACGGTGAGTTGGACCAAACATCCATTGGGCTTTTAAATTCTAATCGTTTTGATATGAATCATGGTTTTTCAGTTTCAATGTTTAATGTCGGCGGACATAATATGAGCATGGCTGCATATACAAATCAGGTTTCTTATTGGGCTAAAGATAATTTAAAATTGACAGCCAATATTTCATTGATGCAATCTACCCTTCCACAATTGAACCAAATGAATTCAAGTTTACAAAATGCCCAAGTCGGGTTTGGAGCAAGCTTGGATTATAAATTTTCTGACAATTCACATTTTTCACTTAATTTTCAGAACTATCCAACATACCAAAGGCCTATGAATCAATCACTCTTCACCCCAGGGCTTCGTTAAGACGTGGCCAAACGAAAGAAAAAGAGACCTTTTTTCAGTAGCGGAAAAAAGTCTACTAAACGATCAAATCCACAAGGGGCAATCCTTAACTCTGCTATTGGAGTTGTAGGACTTCTACTCGTCGCTTTTATTTTCTCCTTTACACAAAATGTGTCAAAGAAAGGTATTCCTATTGAAGTTGAATTCCCAGATATGCCCAAACAACCTATACTGGCAGTTGAAGTATATGAACAAAATCCTATTGAAGATATAAAAGTTGAAATACTCAATGGAATGGGTGAAAAAGGAATCGCAAATAAATTAGCTATTTATCTAAGAAGAAATAATGTAGATGTATTAAAAGCAGATAATGCAGAGCATCATAATTATCCAAATACGCTCATTATTCAACGAAATGAAAATCTGAAAAGTTTGAAAAAAGTTGCAGACGCATTTGGAATTAATTATAAAGATTCGGGTAGAATTCATGTTGAACCAGACGAATCAACAGGTGTAGATGTAACGATTATTCTAGGAAAAGATATTAAATCATTTTCGTCTATATCAGATTTTCTTAATTTAAATTAATCCGATGCCTCACACTATAGAATCACCCGGAATTTACCCGGAATCATTGGGGCAAATTGCCGAATTAGCTCTTGCCAAAAAGGCTGAAACCGTCGTTGGTATTGACGTTCGTGGATTAACATCCATTGCTGACTATTTTTTAATTTGTTCTGCAGATACTGAGCCACAAATTAAAGCTATTGTTGATAGTATTCGTCGTGGCACACCACATAAACCTTGGCATTTGGAAGGTTATGAAAATTCTGCTTGGGTGCTTTTAGATTATATTGATGTAGTTGTTCATGTTTTCAAAACAGAAGAACGCGAATATTACGGATTAGAAAAACTTTGGGCAGATGCGCCCTTAATCCCCTTTGAAGATGAAGCACCTGAAACAACACCTGAATGATGGCATTCGGGAAGCATTAAATACACTTGCTTTCCCGGATAAACCTTTTACTATAAGTCCTTCTAAAAATCCTGATTTTGGAGATTTATCTACAAATGTAGCCTTATTGCTTACAAAAGAATTAGATAAATCTCCTATTCAAATTGCGGAAGATATTAAAGGTCAATTAGAGACACTTCAATTAAATCATATTGATTCTATTTCTGTCACACAGCCTGGATTTATCAATTTCACTCTTTCCGCTTCTTTTTATCAATCTAATCTGAAATATATTTTGGATACAGGTGATGAATTTGGCCGCTCATCTATTGGACATGGGAAAAAAGCAAATGTTGAATTTGTAAGTGCAAATCCTACTGGACCTTTAACAGTTGGACATGGAAGGCAAGCTGTATTGGGTGATACGGTTGCCAGTTTATTAGAATGGAATGGTTTCGATGTAACGCGGGAATATTATTATAATGATGCAGGTCGTCAAATGCGTATTCTTGGTCAATCAGTTGAAGCACGCTATTTTGAAGCTTTGGGCAAACCATTTGAATTCCCTGAAGATGGATATCAAGGAAATTATATTATTAATATTGCTAAATCCATCCTTCACCATCATGGCTCTGACTTAGAACGAGACCATGACCAATTTAGAGAAACAGCTGAGAATGCTATTTTTTCTGATATAAAAAATACTCTGTCCGAATTAGGTATTATTCATGATCAATTTTCAAATGAAAAAACATTTTATGATAATGGGGCTATTGACCAATTATTAACTGATCTAAAAGCGAAAGAATTGATTTATGAATCAGAAGGAGCCACATGGTTAAAAACGTCTGCTTTAGGAAAAGATCAAGATCGTGTTTATATCAAAAGTTCTGGAGAACCGACATATCGTCTCCCAGATACTGCGTATCACCGGGATAAAGTTGAGCGAAATTTTGATGAAATAATAGATATTTTTGGTGCAGATCATGCAGACACTTATCCGGACGTTTTAGCTGCCTTAGATGCATTAGAAATTCCGGTGGATCATATTCGAGTTTTGATTCATCAATTTGTGACTTTATTACGTGATGGTGAAAAAGTAAAAATGTCCACACGAAAAGCCAATTTTGTTACATTAGAAGATTTAGTAAAAGAAGTAGGAAAAGATGTGGTTCGGTATTTTTTTATTATGAGAAGTATGACAAGTCATTTGGATTTTGATTTAAATTTAGCAGCAGATCAATCTGATAAAAATCCTGTATTCTATTTACAATATGCACATGCACGTATTGCCAATATAATGAAACATGGCGAATCACTTGGTCATTCCTTTTCTCATGATTTTGACTCATCACTTATTTCTGAAAAAGAAGAATTCACTCTTATTAAACATTTAATGCGTTTTCCGGAATTGAGTGAACAATTATATGAATCATTAGAGCCCCAGATGCTTGCCACTTATCTTCAAGAGTTGGCAGCCCATTTCCATAAATTTTATGGAAAATGTAAAGTAATTACAGATGATTCTGCCTTAACACAAACTCGTCTTGCCCTTATTACATGTGCAAAAATTACGCTTGGGAATGGTTTAAGCATTTTAGGTTTATCAGCTCCAGACCGTATGTAGTATGATTGATTTTATCCATTCTGAATTAGAATTTTTCTTACTCTGCATTACGACCCTTTTTACTCTAATCAATCCATTAGGGATTTCTCCTATATTATTGGTTATGACGGAGCGGTTTTCCCCGGAACAAAAAAAAGTTATTGCTTGGAAGGGATCTTTAACGGCCGGAATGACCTTATTTATTTTTGCAGTATTAGGTTCTCTTATATTTAATTTTTTTGGCATTACTATTGAAGCATTTCAAATTATGGGTGGAATTATTTTTTTTCGGAGTGGACTTCGAATGTTAGAAGCAAAAGTGGGTCGATCTAGAACAACACAAATAGAACAAGATGAATCAGAAAATCATGATGATATTGCCATTAGCCCTATTGGCATTCCACTCATTGCAGGACCTGGCGCCATTACCGCATCTATGTTATTATCCAGTCAAACACCTCAATTTTATAGTTATGGCACATTGATTTTTTCCATTATTTTAGTTTTATCTATTGTTTATCTCATATTGAGAAATGGTGATTTAATTATAAAGAGAATGGGCTATACAGGGATGCGCATTGTTCAACGAATCATGGGGCTCATTCTCATGGTTATTGCAGTTCAATTTGAAATTAATGGTATTGGAACCGTCTTAAAGCAATTACTTCAATAGAAGCATTTTCTGCATAAATATATCTTGATCCACTTGGATTTTTAAAAAGTAAATTCCTGTTCCAACTGATTCATGAAATGTATTTTTTCCATCCCATTTCATTTCATGAAATCCAGCGTTTAATTCACCCAAGTGACGATGGTATATTTCTCTTCCAAGGATATCATAAATTTTCATATCTCCTATAGCTTTATTAGGAATATCAATTTTTAGTCGTGTTTCTGAATTAAACGGATTTGGGAAGTTAGGGTGAACAGCAAAATGCTCCGGCAATACATTTAAGGCTAAATCTGAAAATCCAGAAGAGAGAGCTTGTCCTTCTCTATCAAAAAATTGATAAAGGACAGATGTTTGGAATATGCCTTCTTCCACTTCTGCTAAAGAAAAAGTAATGTAATCTATAGACGATTTTTGTAAATGTGAAAATGTAGTGGATTGAATCCCCTTTGTAGAATCATAATGGGTTAATACCATGTGATTAGAAAAATCACTCATATTTTTGATCGTTACTTTTGTCATTGTTGGGTCAGAAAATGTTATTTGTCCAGTGGTAGTTCCTTCCGGGAGTTGAATGGTTAACGATTGAACTCTTGCTACCGCCTCTAATGGTACTCCCATAGTCATGATGGCACCGGGAACGGGTTGATAATCTTGATAGTACCAATTCCACATTTGTCCAAAGGCAGCCAAATCTCTCAAATTCACTTCACCATCCAAACTAGGGGTAACATAGGGGGGGGTACCATCAAATGGAGCCAAATCCACATTAGGCCAAGCGTCATTAAAGGCAATTACATCCTGTACATCAATGGCAAAGTCATGGTTTAAATCGCCCCATAATTCACTAAAGAATTGTAATGTATCAGAGACGGTTAACAAATTATACGCCATGGCAGAATCCACAACTACAGTAATCGTATCAAAACTAGGTAATACATCTTCTAATGCAATCACAATGGATGAATCGGTGGGAATTAAGGAATAAGATACATCTCCCCACTGACTGGATGTAACCAAAATATTAAAATCCCACAATAATTTATTAAATTGAATATTTAATGTATCAACCGTTAAAACAGATACAACTTGGCTTGAATCCACTTCAGGCATTTTTTGAGTTACCACTGGAAAAACATCATCGAAATAAATGCCATCTGTTTCTACAGTTTCAGATGTATTTCCAGCTGAATCAATTGCCTTTAAAAAGGTCGTATATAAAATATCTCTTCCTAAACTTAACCCAGTAATGGTATCTGTGTTACTAAATCCAATATTGGTGAAAGGCATAATATTAGCTTGTTCCCCATCAATTCCGATGGCTAATTGGAAATATTCCAGCCCAACATTATCAGAAAAATTTTCCCATCGATAACTCAGTTGAGATGAATCTGGTGTATAATCAACATCCATAATCCAATTACCATCAACAATAAATCCAGTGTCAGGAATTTGAGTATCAATATAAATTCCATTCCCCCAAGTGGTATCCGAATAATTTCCTGCTGAATCTTGAGCAAATGCGCCTCCAAAATATCGAGTATCATTGGATAGATTTAATTGATTCCAACCACCATAATTAAGTGTATTCCCATTTGTCCATCCTTGAACATCAGTTAAATTTGAATCTGTGCCCAGTGCATAATAAGATTCCTGTATTCCAGATGATGCATCGGATTGATCCCAATAGAGTGTTAATGAATCACCTTCATTATAATATGTAATATCTTCGCCTTGGCGCCCTTCAAGTAAGTTTAATACTTGGGGTGATGTTCTATCAACTTGGACTAAGGAGCCATCTGTTGTTTCAGACATATCACTCCCACTATTTCCAGCTGTATCAATGTACGTTATAACAAACGATACTATTCCATCAGGATCAATTTCCGAAAGTATATGTTCCCCCGTCCACATGGTTGCATTATTAGATTGGGTTGTATTAATTGTATCTTCTAAAATAAGTGTGGTTGGATTATTAAGCCCTTCACTGGACGTATAAGAAAGGGTAAATGTATTGCCTATTGTAGCCCAATTTGAACTGAGTTCATTATTAGATATTACAGTTACTTCAAAAAGTTCTGGAATTGTTTCATCAATATGATAAACCGTATTGTAAGTAGTCCCCGTAGTTTCATTTCCTGCTTTGTCTTGGATGATAGCAGTGAATTCAGCATTTCCATTTTCTATAAAGCCATCCATGGAAGTAAAAGTTTCCCGTGAAATATTTACCAGTAACGTACCCAAAGATTCAATTGTATTAGATACGCCCAAATTCACAAAATTACCACTATCAAATCGAACTTGGGATTGGACTGAACCATCTATTAATGTTTCATCATCTTCAGAAATTGGAATATCTAAAACCATTTCTAAATTTGTCGAATTCCAAAAGCCGGAAAATATCGTCCCTCCTGTTGTATATACAGAATCTAAATAAAAAGCGGCTGGAGCCGTCATATCAAAAAAGACATAACTGTCATCTGTGGTGGAATCAACTTGAATCCCTTCGTTCCCCACCCAATCCATTATATCAATCGTAAATGGAATATACCCTTCGATTTCCGTCCCTTGTATTGTGTAAGTGGATGTTAATGTCCAATCTACAGACGATTGAGAATCGGGATTATTTTCAGCAATTTGAATTGTTATAGTTCGCAATGATTCTGCTGAAACTGCGATGAGCTTTATTTCATCTCCTATACCAGCTAAAGATGCATGAGTAGAATGATTTGAAGATATGGTAACACTATTCATGAAAGGTGGCGTTCCGTCAAATCGAACCACAGACCCATCTGATGTTGAAATAATATTTTCTGGTGCATTCCCGGCAGAATCCTCGCAAGTGATTATAAATGACACCCATCCATCCATATCTGACTCTGAAAAAGTATGACTTGCATCATAATCCAACCCGTTGGAATTGACTATTTGATCTTGGTTTGCAATATGAGTTGTAACGGTTCGAATCGCTTCATTGAGAGAAAATTGTAACGTTACAATACTGCCCAATGCGGCCAAGGAATCACCATATACATTGTCCGACGCAAGGATTACTGGTGTAACTACAGGCGCTGTTTTATCAAATTGAACTTCTGTGTTATTTGTAGATGCATTGTAATCCGGTCCGGTCTGACCTGATAAATCTGTGTATGTAATGGAAAAGGAAATGACACCTTCCGGATCTGTTTCCTGCATCACGTACGTTCCAAAATAAATAAGTCCAGATGGATTTTCTATACTTGAAATGGTTCCAACAGTAGTTAATTCAATATTGGCTAAAATTTCTGTACCAGAAAATGTAACAGTAATGGTATCGCCTACTTTTGCCCAAGACGAATCTGTATTGGATGATATAATAGATACATCAATTAAATCAGGCGGACCAACATCGTGACTCACAAAACTTCCATCAGTTGTAGATAAAACAGAATCTGCTATATTTCCAGCTCTATCGTTAAAGGTAATTGAAAAATCAAGTGGTCCAGAAGGTTCTGTCCCAAGAACAGTATATTCCCCTGTATATATTCCTACATTTTCTATTACAGGAACATTTGATTCTGCCACAGTAAGTACCACAGAAGTAATAGGTTCATTAGGTTCAAAAGTCATGGTAGCAATATCTCCACCAACGGCAATGGATTCATTCATATCATTATTCGATACAAAATGAACTGAGGATAATAATGGTTTTGTTCGATCAAAAATAACTAAACTTTCGTCGGTTGTTTGAATAACTGGATCACTGACTAAGCCTACTGAATCAGTGACTACAATTTCAAAAGGGACTTCTCCTTCTGGATCTGTGTCTGTCAATTGATATTTAGCATAATATTTCTTTGTATTAGGAGGAAGATTGGTGGTCCAAACTGCACCATAGATAGTACCATTGTTTCCATTGCCGGATATATCATAAACCATATTTCCTGAACCTTCGTTAAAGTTCCAATAGCCAATTAAATTAGATGATACATTATAATTATCAGAACTAGCTAGTGGATTAAGACCATTATATAGATCACTAATCGCTTCTGCTGATAAGGCTGTATCCCAAATTGCCACTTCATCCATTTCCCCATCGTAGTATGGATCATTCCAATTTGATTTTCCAAGGTGAAAATTCTGTCCACTATCAAAATCACTAAAACTATAAGTATTATAAGCATTTGACCCCAAATTCTGTCCATCTATATACAATACCATTCCTACACCACCTTTATCATAGGTAAATACTACATGATGCCATTGATCATCATCGCATGTAACACCAGGATCGATTGTATAGGTTTCTCCGAATGGATGTATTGTTAGCTCTAAATTCCCTCCAGTTCGATTACCCTTTGTTGATAAAAATATATCTCCTGAACTGCCTCTACCAAAATCAAAGATCCGTTCCCAAGTATCCCTAGTATCTATCTTAAACCATGCGCTAAAAGATAGATCATCCAAATAACTAAAATCAGGAAGGGTGATATAGTCATCCGCCCCATCAAAGTTGAGCGCATAAAAATTAGCAAATCCCGTAGAAGTGATTGCTGCAGTTTGAGTAACAATTGTTGCTATTTGGTTAATCAATAATTCATTTCCTTTAAATGCCACTGTAATAGTGTCTCCAACTTTAGCCCATGATGTATCGGCATTGTTTGAAACAATATTTACAGAACTTAAAGTAGGTTTTGTGTTATCAAAAGTAACAATAGTCCCATTGGTAGTGGAACTGGTTCCTTCCGTAGGGTTTCCTCTAGAATCTGTAAGCGTAGCAATTTGGAATGGAATAATACCTTCGGTATCACTATCTTGCATTTCATATGATGCTGACCATTGATTGCTACCAAGATCAGAAATGATAGCATTTTGTGTAGAAATTGTTGCAGATGGAGTTTGAATTTCTACATCTGTTTCAAAAGTCAAAGTGACTACATGCCCCACCGTAGCCAGAGAAGAATCAGAAAAATTTGATTCATAGGATGCGCTTATTAATGAAGGTGGTGTTTCATCAATTAATAATATTGTGGTGCTTGTTGACCCTTCCGTTTCATTTCCGGGAATATCATAAATCACAGCTTTAAAAAAGAGTGTATCATCTTCTGTATATCCAGTCAATGCTTCAACCGAATCTTCAATAAGAGACATGGTTTTAATATCTCCCACTTCTTCTGATTCTATAAAGACATAATCTCCAATAGATTCAAATGGGTTACTCCCAACCTTCCCCCACATTTGTACACGACCACTATCCAAGGTTGAATCGGAATCAATTGGGACAAGTATGTCAATTCCTGTATTCGTAGAATTCCAAAAAGTTGCAATCTCATTGCCGCCTGTAGCGCTTACATCCCCAACCGTGAAATCAGCAGGCGTTGTCATATCAAAAATGATATAAGAATTATTTGTGGATGTGATGACAGTGTCTCCTTGATTGCCAGCAGAATCAATAAAAGTCAATTCGAAAACTAATATCCCTTCAGTATCAGAATTTGAGAACGTATAAACAACATCAAATTCTTGAGCGTTATACCAATTTAGAGTCGTTACATTCCCATTAAAAGTGCATGAAGAAGAAAGAAGATCTTCAGATGTATTTGCTTGGATTCTTCCAATATTTCCTTCCAAAGCCCAAGACTGATTCCAACTATTATTTGTTGATAAATGAGCATAATCAATACTGGGTTTTGTACGATCAAAGGCCACTTCGCTTTCGTCCGTTGCATCTGCAAAACCTTCAGCAGGATTCCCTCGATCATCGACTAATTCATTTACTGTAAATGCAATAATACCTTCATCATCTGTCTCTAACATTGTATATACAGCTGACCAATTGAATGACCCCAAATCAGCTATAGTTGCATCGCCACTTGCAATGGTTGCCGTAGGTGATTGGATGATTTCACTCGTTTGAAATGTGAGTGTTATCTCATCATCCACTTTAGCTTTGGTCGAATCTGCATTATTGGATTCTATATGAGAACTCAGAACGGTCGGTGCTGTTTCATCGATAACTAATGTATTTTCGCTTAATGTGCTTTCTGTTTCATTCCCCGGCCGATCAGTCATAAATGCTTTCACGTAAATAGTATCTTCTTCTGCATATCCTGTAATAGCTTCTACTTGTGTTTCTAAAAGAGATATGATTTTATTCGTACCAAAATCATCTGGTATAATTGTGACAGGATCTCCAAATAATTCATAAGCGTTGGTGCCAACTTTTGCCCATAACTGGATGGTTCCATTATTTAAAGTAGTATCATTCGCCGCAACAGGAACTTGAATATCTAAACCAGTATTTGTTGAATTCCATGCGTTAGTAACTATATTCCCGCCAGTCGAAACAACAGTGCCAACAGTAAATGCTTCTGGGGGATCTGGGTCGAAAACCACATAACTTCCATCTGTTGTTTCAATTGTTTCTACACCACTATTCCCTGCACAATCATTATATTGAATAGTGATGTCAATCGGTCCCACTGGATCATCGGCATCCATTTCTTTATTTCCATGAACAATCGTAGTATCATTTGTAAATGTTTGCCCGTATTTATTCCCTAAATATTTATATGTTTTGGTTAATTCCAATTCTGTTAATTCTCTGTCATACAATAATACTTCTGCTATAAACGAATCATTATATTGGAAATTCAATCGATTGCGGTTGATTTTATATTTATCGAATTGTCGACCATTTGTAATATCAGCCCAATTAGCCACATTCCCATCAACAATAGTTGATGTCCCTGACGTATTCGCAATAAGTCCATATAGTTTTAAATCATTATCCCAAGGTTCAAAATTGATTTCCCCACCACTATAAAACTTAAAATGCCCATCATTTGTTTTATGCGTAATCTGGAAATAATTGTTATCATTGATATCTCCATTTGAGAAAAAGGAATCAAAATTTTCAGGTGTATTATTTTGTTGAAATACAATTAATAAGGAAAATTCTGATGCATTCCATTTGTTGCCACCTAAATCGTGAACCAGCATATCTTCTTCTGCTTTATTAAACCGGAGTGCCGCTTGACCATTAAATTGGTTTTCCACTAATGATGGAATTCCTTGTCCTGCTTCTTCAATAACATCTGCACCATTACCTGACTTATCAGCCCAAAGTGGTACATCTCCATCCACAATATTATCTTCATATAACCCTTCAGATATTCCATCCCCATCTACATCATTGGCATCTAGCCAAAGTTTTAAATTGTCAGTAATAATTTCACCACCAACACATTCGCTGGCTCCATTATAAGCTACATCGGATGTATCATAAAGAATAATAGAAGACGTGGCTAAGGAAACCGTAGTTTCATATAATATTTCATTCCCACTGAAATCTAATTTTACTGTATCTCCTACTTTAGCCCATTGTGTGTCTGGATTATTGGAAATGATTGTTACAGGCGATACATCAGGCGCTGTATGATCATAACTAACAGATGTTCCATTAGTTGAGCCGCTATGCGTTCCAGGATTCCCTAAATAGTCCGTAGTTGTAATTTCAAAATCAATACTTCCTTCAGATTCTGACCCATCTATAATATATGTTGCTGAAAATTGTTCTCCTCCTTCATCTGTTTCTGATGCATTATCATTTCCTTCGACTGTTACATTCGGAATTTCTACATCTTCATCATATTCCATAGTGATGGTAATAATATCTCCATCTGATACCAGATGAGAAAAAGTATTATTTGATGAAATAGATACAGGGTTTGGATTACTTGCAATTAAATCAATAGTTAAGGTTGTTGCGCTCGTATCACCTTCAGAATAATTTCCAGCTACATCAAATAATAATGCAGAAAAAGACCCAACACCTCCATGCGCATAGCCCGTGACGCCTGCGAAATCAACAGCCGAAGCTGTAATGGTTTTTGTTCCTGATGTTACATCTCCAATCACAATGGGGATTTGAGGGCCAATAGCTTCATATCTATTTTCGTCAATTTCGGTACGCATTTGAAATAATGATCCAACAATAACTGTATTATCATAAACTGGCTCTTGAAAATAAATAGGTGATTCGCCACTGGCCCAGGATGCTCCATTTAAAGTGGCCGTATTATTGTTTGATGTGTAATCTACTGTTGTTCCGCCAGATGTTTCATCAATCTGCCAATATCCCACTAATCCTGTTTCATCTCCATTAAGTGTGATTTCCTTTGATGCTTTTATTTCTGCAGCAGATCTAACAATGTTCCACAATCGAACATCATCCATATTTCCATCAAAATATTTCGTTGTTCCACCTTTAGTAAAACTACCTAAAGTAACATTTCCTGGAGCACCTGTCCATTCCACATTTCCCATAGCATCAGTGGAATCAATCACCGACCCATTTCGGTAAATGCGAACTTTAGTTCCATCATACGTGGCAGCTAAGTGGGTCCATTGTCCAACCGGAGTGGATGTTTCAGCCATCTCCGCATAATCAATTGAATTGATAGTTGTTTTTAAATAGAAACGCCACCCGGTTGCAAAAAAAACAAATCCAAACCCAGCTTCTGTTCCGCCATTATCTGTAGCAAAATTTAGAAATCCTTCATTGTCACTCCATGAATTTGGTTTAACCCATGTTTCAACGGTTAATGCATCTGTAACCTGATATGAAGCAATAGCTGGAATAGTTACTTCATCATTGGATCCATCAAATGATAAAGAATTTCCTTCAATATAATCAAAATTCACAACTGCAGAATCTTGCGGAACATTCACTTCTAATTGGACTTCCGTATTTGTGCTCGCCCACGTCCCAGCTTCAACAATGCCTCCCAATGCAGTTACTCCGCCAACTGTGAATGATGGGGGTTCGGAATTATCAACTACAACACTTGAACCATTGGTTGTTTGTTTTACCGTACTTCCATCAACCTCATTTGCATCTGTGAAATCAATAGTGAATTGGAGGGGTCCATCCGGGTCAGAAGCTTGAACTATATAATATGCTACCCAATTTGTTCCGCCTAAATTATCTATATTACAGGCATTTCCATTAATTTGAACATATGGATCTCCAGACAAATCTGAATCTGCCATAAAATTAAGCCAAATATTCGTTCCTTCTACAGCTGTGCTTGGATCTTCGTTTGCGGATTCAATCGTAACACTGGTTAGTTGTGGAAGTGTAATAATTTTCACATTGTCAATAATCCATGAATCAATCCAATATGAATCTGTCCCATAAGCTGTCCACTTTAATTTTAAATCACTCCCAGATTCGATATCTGCAGTGAATGATTCTGTCCTTCTATCAATGGATACAAAACCAGCATCGGGACCAATTTCATAATTAAGTACAGGAACCCATCCATTTCCCCCGTCATAACTGATTGTCATTCCATTGGTATGATCAGATGCACCCCAAAAATCCAATGCAAAATCAAATTCAATCAAAACGCCCGCATTATCACCTACATCAATATCCGGTGTTTGAACATCATTTGAATAATCAAAAATTCGTGGTGACCATGTGAATGAAAGTGCTGGTGGAGTTGTATTTCCATCATATCCGCTTTGGACTTGCCAATTATTGTCATTATCAGTAGTCCATTCAGCGGGTAAAGCACCATCTACATCAAATGATTCTGTAAAAAGCACATCTCCTTTTAATGGAAGAAATGACGAAATGATTATTAGGATTGGAAGCCAGTGTTTCATTGAACTGTAACGAGACAACCTCGCTTCCCATTAATAATCATAGATTCATCTTGTGAACTCACTAATTCACATGATTCTAAGTCATACTCTATAGTGGTTTTCCCCGCAGAAATTCCAATGAATTGTATATCAGCAATATGCCCCGTTCCGCTCAAAGATGTAATGCTTGAGTCCAAGAAATAAATATATATATCAACAGATTCTTCGTTTTGGTCCCACACGAATAGTGGTGTTGTTGAACTCGAATCTGTAAAAAATATTCCAGGGAATAAGGTATCTACCTCCAAGATAGATGAATCATATATCACATTGAGATGAGCGCCTGCATATCCCGTGTCCGGCTGAACAATATGAGCACTTAATGTAAATATTGAATTAACTGAAACTGTAGTATCCTTGGGATGAAAAACAAGTGCAGGTGGATCAGGATTATTTTCTGCTTCCGAATCAACTGGGTTATCTAGCTCTATTTCATAAATTGTACAGCTAACAAAAAATAGAGCACCTATCCAAAAAAGCGATCTAAACTGAATACTAACCACTACTTATGCTCTCTATTCAGATGGGAGAATAGGTCCATAAATATTTAATTCGGGTCTTGGACCTGTGAAATAAGCATGAATGGCATTTGACATCCAAGATGAAGTTGCTGCTGCAGAAAATCCAATTATATAATTATTAAATTTTATATGTTCTGAATGGTATTTCTCAACTTGAGTTTTTAATTCAGCAATTTCTATTTCATTTTCTGATTCATTATATTGAGCCAAACTCAAATTCATATCCTGCACACTTTTATTGTAATTTGAATAACTAACTAATATCGAAGCTATTAGGATACTTTCAAAAGATGACCACATGATTCCTGATGGTTTATTCTTAGAATAAAATTGACCCCAACCAGGAACCGCAAAAGAACGTATCATGGCTCCCATGGGCGTTTTATCTAAAACAATTTCATCTGGGTTTGGGAACAATAATTCTTTTCTTGCGCTTACTAAATCATCTTTAACTTTTTTGAAAATGTCTCCAGCCCAAAGAAGAAGTTCATTAAAGACACCATCACTATATTGTAAAAATTGAACATTTTTTTCCTGTATAATACCACCTGATCTCACAGAATATAGCTGCCCATTTAATTTTGATATATCACCTTCTTCATTTAATGTATTAAACAATATATAATCGCTCTCATGAATTTGCCCTAATTCTCTAATGATTTCCATTTTATCAATTACAGAACTTTCATTTGAAGAAAAAAGATCTATAATCGTTTGTTCAACCTGAGATGTGAAAAAAGTAATTTTTGAACCAAA
Source organism: Fidelibacterota bacterium (assembly GCA_018658715.1). GTDB lineage: Bacteria > Fidelibacterota > Marinisomatia > Marinisomatales > UBA1611 > JABHGY01. Next base: position 13,652 of record JABHUQ010000019.1, on the reverse strand, counting down.
CTTAATTTGAATGGATTCTTGGACATTTTCAAAAACTGGTGCAGAATCTAATTCTCCAAATGAATTAATAACAAGTAAACTGCTTTTCCCGTATGTGGACGAAAAAAGCAATAATAAAAATAAACTAATTAATCGATATTTAATCATCATCTGGATTTTTATTTAAGTGATATCGAATTGTTGCCGGTTGATCTACAGTTATACCCCTTGTATCAATTAATACACCTTTTCTATACACCTGTAACTCATGATCCCCTGCTTCTATTTGAAGTTTTATTTTTTGTTTATTCCATTCATGCTCTTTATTGAGTTTAAATGTTAAATCTTTATGATCTGTTTTAAACTTTATATCATAAACTGGATTTAAGAAAAATTCTAAGTTCACCGCTTTAGATTCATTAATTATCATAGGATATAGAATGGGAGCATATCCTTTTGCAATGATTTGAATTTGATGTTCTCCAGGACGAATTTTATATTGATCTATAGGTGTGCGTCCAATTTGTTCACCATCTATATATACATTTGCCGGACGAGGAATAGTCACGAGAGATAGGCGAACTTGTCCTATCAATATGGAAACTAATAATAATGGAATAATTTTTTTAATATCTATTTTCATGAGCATCTTTTAAAGTACCATCTAAAAATAAATTTAAATCCAATTTATCCACCCAGCCATCGATGAGAATTAATTCTCCTGACCCTATTTCTGCTTCAATAAAACCGTATACTCGATCGCCTGTTACTTTTTGTCCAGCTAAAACTTCCCCTCTTCCAATGAGCATGGAACTATTACTGCCTGCGTGAGGAAAATATCTGAAATGTGTCTGATCTTTTTTAATAATATACATATTTCCTAATGAGATTAATTCTGCGCTGGGGCCAATATCAAGTATATATTCGGTTTGAGGTAACTGAATACGTTTTCTAGCTGGGGCAAATTGGTAATCCGAACCAGCGATGATTGATAAATCATCCACATATTTATATCGACCTGGAATGGATAATTTATAATTTCCTGTAGAATCTGTATATACTGTGTTTATGATAGAACCAAAGTTTAAAATGGATACATCTAAATCAGGAATGGGTGATTCCCCTGACCTCTCTCGAACTCTTCCCGTAAATATAAGGCGTCGTTCTTCTATAAGAATCGGTGGCAACCTTAATTCCCCAAACTTTACACCCGTAAATGGAAGTGTTAAAGGATCAAAATCTTCATTAGACATTTTTATAACTAATGTATTATTTGGATTTTGAAAATCTAAAGTACCCTGAGGTAAAAATAAGGGCATTACATTTGGTGGATCTGTTGTGACTGAGACTAATAATTGTTGAGATGCAGAATCACCTGTATAAACTTCAAATGTAAGTCTGCCTGGATCTAAACCAACATACTCTAGTGGAATCACCATCTCTATCTCACCAAACTCATATGAAATAGAAACAAGTGGAATTCTTTGATTCGTTATAATTCTCGGATATTTCGCCATAAGCGAAAAGGAACACCCAGATAGGGTAAATGATGCTATAACAAGCCCAAGCAATAACCCTTTATTAATAATAACTTTTCTTATTTTTTTGATCATAACAATCATAACAATTATTTGAAAATAGATTCTCGTATCTGTCCGTTTTTAATGCTGAACGCCGATAGGTCGAGTATGTGGAAAATAAGTCAGAGTTTAGCAGGCCAAACTTTAGGATTTGTTAAAAAGGATGCAAGCATTTTCATATTCATATTATGAATGATTTTTTTATTAAAAATATTAAAAAACTTTAAGTATTAGCATTTATTTAAACGAATTGTAATCGAATTCTTTAATAAACCTCGAGAATAAGACCTAGGCCTTCTACCTCCTTTTGTTTCTTTTCCATTTTTGGGGTTTATTCTTTTTCTCATCTCTATTGTATTCTTAATCTGTCCTAAATTCACAACTTCATTTTATGGCTGAAAAAGAACACATATTACTTCAACAAGTAAAACACTCTGATAAAGGAGCTTTTAAAACTTTGTTTTCTTTATACCATGATACATTATTTCGATTTGTATTTTATCGAGTCAAAGATAATGATTTGGCCGAAGATATAACTCAAGATACTTTTTTACGGGTTTGGAAAACTCGTGAATCCCTCCAACCTAAAAAATCATTCTTTTCACTCATAGCTCGTATTAGTTCCAACTTATGCTATGATTATTTTCGACATGAAAATGTAAAACATCGGCATGAAGACTTTATTCCAATTCATGGGCATTCAGAGTTGGATAACCCAGAAGTCAATACACATGCTTCAGCCCTTGAGGAAGAAATTCAAGAAGTCATTAATAACTATCTCCCAAATAAATGTAGAAATATTTTTATCTTGAGCAGAATCGAAGGAAAATCAAATCCAGAAATTGCAGCTATACTCGATTTATCTGTTCGCACTGTTGAAAATCAAATCTACCGAGCCCTTAAAATTTTGAGAAAACATTTAAAGAAATATTTATGAGTAAAATGAAACCTTTTATCGTTTTTATACCAGATGCGGGGAAGAAGCACCTTTGGGTGTCCCTCCATCTATTTAAATAATAAATAGACATTATGAATATCAAAGAAAAAGATTTAAAGAAAATTTGGAAATTAAGTTCTCAAGTTGATTTGCCAACACCTCCATCATTAGATGAAGCATGGGATCAATTGGAGCAAAGAATGACCATTGCAGACATGGAAATTGAACCTAAACAAAAAATAATGGGTTTACAATTTTCTTTATTAAAACCAAAATTGGTTTTTGCAAGTGCAATGGCTCTCTTTTTAATCATATCAACCCCCATGGCCGTTCGATATTTAAATACAACATCTGTTTTAACTCAAAATGCTGAAATAGAAAATATTGAATTAAGTGATGGTTCCCATATACAATTAAATAATGATAGTAAAATTTCATATCAAAAAGATTTTAACACTGATAATAGAACAATTCAATTAGAGGGAGAAGCATTTTTCTCTATTGAAAATAGCTCTGTCCCCTTTATTATTGAAACATCATTCGGACATGTATCTGTTTTAGGAACGTCTTTTAATGTGAAATCTAGAGGCGATAATTTTGAAGTGGGTGTAAAAACAGGGATTGTTTCTGTCTCATCTAAAAATAAAGTATTTAAACTCAAGGCTGGGCAATTCTTAAAATTGAATAAACATAGTATTCCAGTCACTCCAACGAATTTGCCATATAATGATTTTCCAGCTTGGTTAAACAATAAACTTATTTTCCAAGAAACTAATCTAGTGGAAGCCACAGAAGAAATTGAACGATTATTCGATATAACTTTTGAATTTGAAGATCCAAGTTTGCGCACCCTTTCAATTACGGGTGTTATTAATACAAATGATTTACAAACTGTATTAAGTGCAATCTCGTTTTTAACACAGCGGGATTATAAATTCAATCGTGAATCCCGTACCTGTATCATCCAGTAAGCGTCCTTCTCTTACATCTTTAATTCTTTTAGCCCTGTGTTGGCTTCCTTTACAGGCAGAAGATTTCTTTTCCTTTTCCTTTAAAGAGCAATCACTACGTGATGTATTAATTCAGCTGATTCAAGAAGAGAATTTATCTATCATTTTCTCTGATCGGGGAGTTGATTCAACATATATATCAGCTCAATGTAATGAATGTACGTCAGAAGAAGCTCTAGATATTATACTTAGGGGAACACTCCTTTCATGGGAAAAAACTGGACAACAATTCACTATTTATAAACCACGCTATTTTCAATTTTCTATAAATGGCATTATTTCAGATTCGCTCACAGGAGAATCAGTTCCTTTTGCAAATGTATTTATACAAAATAAATTTGTGGGGGATGTGACTAATCAGGATGGACGATTCACTCTGGTTAATATTCCAACAAAGGTATGTACATTACAGATTTCATATATTGGATATGAAACATCATATAAACCATTATTTTTTCCTTTAGATGAAACCAAGTCTATTTCTATTCTTTTACGCCCAAAAGTATTAACCGGAGATCGTGTGGAGATTCAAGGAGAAAATCTTGATTTTATGGATCAATCATCTGGGCAAGGTCAAGTGGCCTTTTTACCTCGACATATTTCTGCTCTCCCCCATTTAGGCGAGACAGATATTTTTCGATCATTGCAATTATTGCCTGGCATTCAGATGGGAACATCAGGTACTGCAGATTTATTCATCCGAGGGGGTACTCCCGATCAAAATTTGATATTATTAGATGGCATTCCGATTTATAAACCAGATCATTTTTTTGGATTTTTTAGCGCAGTTAATTCAGATGCTATTAAAGATGTTCAGGTGTATAAAGGACATATACCTCTTAAATATGGAGGTAAACTATCCAGTGTTATTTCTATGTCAGGAAAAAAGGGGAATGTAAATCGTCAAAAATTATCTGTATTTATAAATATTCTAAGTTCTGGATTTTCATATGAACGCCCATTGCCATGGAATGGGAGTTGGGCTATTTCTGCACGAAATTCTAATTCTAAATATTTTGAATCATCTTTATATCAATCCATTCAATCATTTGTGACTGGAGATGATCGTTTTAACTTATTGAGTGAATCTGTAAAAGGTGATGAAACTAAAAAAACATCTTATTTACCTCAGTTCGATTTTTTTGATTTGAATAATAAAATATCATTTTTACCTACATCATCAGATCGTATTTCTATTTCATTTTTAATTGGCCAGGATAAAATCGATGAATTTAGATCCTTTATTGGGTTCTCTGAATTATGGACTTATGATTCAGTTAAAACAGAAGAATCCACGGATTGGAATAATCAGGGAATATCAATCCAGTGGGCACATCATTGGAATCCATACTTTGAGTCTGATTTCAGCATATCTCAAAGCCAATATAATAGCATTTTCAGCATTAGTCAGGTACCTATCGATCCACACTCATCTGTTATTCTTCAAAAGTCTTATGAAAGTAATTCATTCCTAGATCAAACATTACGAATGAATCATCATTGGGTTATTAATGAATCACATCAACTTAATTTCGGAATTGAAAATAATTTTTATAAATCAACCTTATTAACTCAAAAAATGAATAATGATGCTTTTATAAATATTGTTGATCAACATAATATTATGGGAATATCAACAAGCTACATCCAAGATAAATGGTCTATATCGCCTACGAATGTGGCCACAATTGGGTTAAGACTAAATTCAGACCATGCTCAAGATTCATTCATAATAGAACCTCGAATATCTTTTCGAACACATATTACACCCCTATACAGAATTGAAGCATCTATTGGAAAAGCAGTACAATATATTCATCAATTTCAAAGTGATTTAAGTAGTCGTGGAAGTGAAAAATTATGGACACTTTCTGATGACAAGCTTCAACCAAGTGAAGCACTATTTTCAAATATTGGGATGCATTGGTCAACTGATGCATACCAAATACATATGGATATATATAAAAAATTATACACAGAATTAGTTAATTATTATCAAATGAATTCCCCTGCACCATTTGTAACAACTCGAAGGGCATCATACCCATCAGATGTATTTTTTGGGAATGGTAATAGCTCAGGAATAGAATTTCTATTCCATAAGAGACAAGGGGTCATACATGGTTGGGTGACTTATCATTATGGAAAATCAACATATTCTTTTGATGAACTATATGGGGGGCAATCTTATTTGACTGATCATGATCATACACAAGAATTAAAGCTAGTTGCCATGGGAAAAATAAAATCATTAGATATTACATTAAATTGGATTTTTTCATCGGGCACTGTATTTACAGATCTATCAAATATGACTATTTCTGACGATGAAACCATTTTTATTTCTGATAATGATAAAAACACACAGCGTCTTCCACCTATTCACAGACTAGATCTGAGTATTACAAAATCGTTATCAATGTTTGGGCGTTCTATGGATACTGGTTTATCTATTTTTAATGTATATAATAGGCAAAATATTAGCCATAAACGTGTAAATCCTTTTGGATCTAAACCATCTATGACAAATGTTAAAATGCTTGGGTTCTCTCCTACAATTTTTGTTAAAATGTATTTTTAATATATGATGTGGAGGCGGGGAGAATTGAACTCCCGTCCGAAATAGAGGGATGAAAGACGTCTACATGCTTAGTCGTCCGATTGGAATCTTATTCTTCCATTTATCAGCGACAAAAAGCAGGAAGAACCAGCTTGCTAAATTTCATTCCAAAACCGCAAACATGTTTTGGAACTAGTCTATGTAGGTGACGCCCCTGAGCAAGACCATAGACGCATCAAGCTCGGGACGGGTTGCATCAGTTAAGCTGCAGCCATGTAGCCATAATCGGCATTTATGTGTTTTGTCAGATGATTATGGAGGGAACTGACATCCTCCGCATGCAATCCAGCATTTCTCATATCCCGTCGAAACCGATCGCCCCCATTGTCAAAAATCATTAAAATATACATATAAAAAGAAAAGGCTTCAAACGCCAACCTGAAGCCTTAACTTACGATTCATTCGGCTCTTTCAGCCAAATATTGATTCATTTGTCAGCCCCTTTTAAAAAATTTCTTTGTCAAAAATTTTTCGCCAAAAGAGGCTAATAAAGTATAGAGGATCATACCTATTTTACGCAACTGGAAAAGTGACCATTTTAAACTTTTTTTACCATTTTTTATTCTAGCTTTTTCTGAATATTAACTATAGATAAATTTTCATATCAAATTTTAACACAATAGATACAGGATATAATGATAGAATTTAAATGGATAGAGTGGTTAGGCTATTTGGCTTCAATTATAGTGGCTGTTTCATTAACCATGGCTAATATACGAAGATTAAGATGGATTAACTTATTGGGAGCTTCAGCTTTCACACTCTATGGCTGGATTCTCAATCTTTATCCTGTATTTTTTGTAAACCTATTTATTACTTTTATTAACATTTATTATTTAATTCGTATGTCTTTAACAAAAGATCGATTTCATTTAATTCCCATTTCTTGGAAAACGAGTATTTTTTTACCTCGATTTATTGAATTTTATTTAGATGATATTCAAAACCATTTTGGGAATATTGATATAGATTTTTTAAAAAATTATGATTCTATTTTTATCACTAGAAATGTGGTACCTGTTGGTTTATTTATTTACGAGAAGGAAAATGACGGCATTATAAAAATACATTTAGATTATGAGGTGCCTACCTATCGAGATTATGAAACAGCTCGCTATTTCTTTCGTGAATTTCGTGAATTAATGAATAGAGATGGATATCATACTTATATTACTTTTAGTACCATTTCAGCACATCAGAAATATTTGAAAATAATGAATTTTATTGAAGATAAAAAAGAGCCTGGGAAATTTATTCGTAAAATTTGATTATAATCTCTTATGATCAATCTAATTTTAAACCTTAGAATCTTCACTTAACTTTTCCATCGAATTTTAGACCTAATAAGGAGATTATCTCATGCCGGAAGCAGAAGGAAAAACATTTGATTATTTAGACGAAAATCATATTAAACAAAGTTTCTTAGAAACATTTTCATTTGATAGCCTAGATCAATATATTTTAACTGAAACACAAGAATTCAGCGCTGTATGCCCCTTTAGTGGCCTCCCAGATTTTGCTTATCTTAAAATCGAATATTTTCCAGAAGGTGGAAAATGCATCGAACTTAAATCATTAAAATACTATATCATTAGCTTTCGCAATGTAGGCATCTTTCAGGAAGAAGCAACAAAACGCATTTATCAAGATTTATCAAAGGTATTGGAAACGAATCGAATTCGAATTACAACTATTTATAATACACGAGGTGGTTTTGATACTACTTGTATTGAAGGCGATATTGATTATGAAGTTCCTAGTGGTGGATGTGGTTGCTAATCAAAAATAATTATTGTAATTAAATAAAAAGGGTTCAAACCCTTTTTATTTATTATTTATTAAAGTTGGGTTAAGATGGATTTAGGGAAATGCATAGTGACAAGCATATTAGGGACATCAACAATTTCAGCTATTTTTAGATCTCCAACCAATGAACAAAGCATATAAGCATCTTCAGCACTAATCTCATAGTTTTCGGATAGGTGGTCAACCATAAAATTGACTGCCTTTTTTGTAGCGATATCAATCGTTTCACCAAAACCAGTCACTGCATAAAAGTCTTCTGTTTCATATTGAGGCTCTTGAATCGCGGGTTTATTCTTTAACACCCTTAGCCGATAGACAAAAGTCATGGGAGCTTCTATCGCGGTACCACAGACCTCACCTAAACCTTGAACAGCATGTGCATCACCAATTGAAAAGAGAGCACCTTTGACAAATACAGGAAAATAAACCGTAGTCCCTTCAACAATGCTTGGATCATCCATATTCCCACCATTCGCCCTAGGAGGTATGGTCGATAGCATCTCTTCTGTATCCGGAGCAACTCCCATAACACCAGCAAATGGCTTTAGTGGAATCGTTATTTTACCATTAAACATCGTTGTTTTATTAATTGTGTCAATCTCATGAATATTTAATTTGGGCTCAGGGAATCTATCAGTTAAAAATCCAAAGCCACCAACTATGGCTTGCCAGCCATAATCATGTAACTCAATATCTATTAAATCAACTGCTAATATATCGCCGACTTCTGCCTCTTCTACATAGACAGGGCCTGTAAGCGGGTGAATTGGCCCAAAATCTATATTAATAAGGTCTTTTAGTTCGGCTTTTTTATGAAGCTGACCATCAGATGCTTCATTTGTTATCGCTTTTATGACTGCACCAGATGAGACCTTTAATACTGGAGGAATCAGTTTACTGAATTTATTATGTTTCTTATCTGCAGATAAAATATAATCTGGCTTAATAGTTGCATCTTCAGTGCAAGACCACATCCCGATTAATAAGGTCATCATAATTATTTTTTTCATTGTTATTTCCTCACCTTATAATAAAAAGGCCTCTAACGAGGCCTTTTTATTATTAATCGCTGTGAATGTATTTATTTATTCGCCTTCTGGTATTGGGAAGGTTACCACAGTATCGCCTTCGCGGTCAAGCGGGAGCTCAGATGTTTTATCGTAATGGCGCATATCTGCTAAACGATGCCCTTCTAAAAACAAGGAATACCTCTTTTCATGAAGAACACGATCAACAGCATTACTTGCATCTGTCCCAGTATAATCAGCTACACCAGCTGCTGAGCGAATAGTATTTAGAATACCTTCTGCACCTGAATAATCACTATTACCTACATATACCTCAGCCTGTAGTAATTTTAATTCTTCAGATCTCATTATTGGAACAGAATCATAAGAGTCTGCATATTTTGTAGGTGCCAAATAACTCTCTAATCCATCATATGTAATTGTATCTGATCTTACCAAAACATTATTACTTACTCTTGTATCACCTTCTTCAGCATCTGTCAAAAATGTAGGGTGCACCATCAGTTTTAATGTTGCTGCATCTGGAGCTTCATACATTTGGTTATCTGCATCATTTGCACCTGAACTAAATACATGATAAACACCTACATTAGCATCAGCATTCATCCAGTCTGCGATAGATGTTAATGCTGTCTGAGCTGCACTCCAATCATCTTGCAATACCGCGACTCTAGCTCTTAGACCACGATTGAAGTGAGTAAATGTTTGAGGAGTATCGAACCCAGAGAAACCATCTGATAATGAAAATGAGAAAGCACTACCAGCAGAAGAAAGACTTGTAGATCCGGCATCTAGCAGAGATTCAATTTCTACAAGAGTTTCAGCTTTTGTTGCAACAGGGGTTTCTGTTACACCATCATAATTTGTTCTGGCGCCATTAGTATCCGTAAGGTTTAAAATTCTCATCAGACAATATGCCTGAATCGTTTGCGCAAAGCCAATCGCTCCCGCATCTGAATCTGCACTATTAATAATTGTTTGACAATTTTTAATAACCTTGTAATTCGCCGCCCATGGTGTATAGCATAGAAACCCACCAGCATCAATAGGGCCTCTTAGAAGCTCACCCGTATACCTTGGGTCAGCTGGTTCTAGGTAGTAGGCTTCTCTTCCCACTACTAATAGATCTCTGATATAAACCCCATATCCCGAACGTAATTGTGCTTCAGCACCTGTTACCAATGACTGTATAGTTGCAGTGTCATCAGTTGGATTATTTGGGTCTGGAAAATCCAAATCTTCACACCCTGTCCAAAATAGTACTAGTACCATTGGCAGGAGTCTCATTATTGTTTTTCTTTTATTTATTTTCATTATTATCTCCTTTCTAGATTAGAATCCCATTGATAGAGTTAAATACAAACTTTTGGAAAGTGGGAATGGACTCGTATCAACAGAACCACCCACAGCTTCATTTCCAAACTGACTGACCTCAGGGCTTAGGCCTGAATAGTCAGAATTCATCAACCAATTTCTGGCCGATACGCCTACTTGAAGAAAGCTTACACCATATCCTTGAGTCATACTACCAGGTAAGGTATAGTTGAAGCTAAGGTCTCTTAATGCTACATAGCTTGTAGACTCAACATAAGGTGCGGTTACAGCTCCTAGATTCTCTAGCCTCGTCCCACCATTTTCTACATAATCAACTGTGGTCCCACCTAGATCATAGATCAAGTTTGCTAGATTAATAGCATGACCACCTTCTTTCTTATCTATTAGAAATGAAAGTGAAAAGGGTCCAAAAGTAAAAGAATTTCTAAATGACATCCGGTAATCAGGATTTTCATCTCCTAATACATCAGGATTATCGGGGTCACCCTCACTTCCAATGATCGCAGATGGTGAATACCCTTCTTGAATTCTATAGGTACCTAAAAAAGTTGCAAAACCGCCAAAGTTATAAGCTGGAACGTTTAACTCTGTTACTTTTGACTCATTTGTATAATAGGTCATATGAAAATTCCAATCTAATCCACCCGCTGGAACAAGCATTGTTGGATTCAAGCCAAGAGATAATTCCATTCCATTGGTCTCCATTTTTCCACCATTTTCCCAAGCATATGAAGCTCCAGATGAAGATGGTAAATCAACAAGTAGAATAAGATCTTCTATATTTTGTTGATACATAGTTGCTTCAACAGTTGCTACTCCGCCCATCATCGAAAAATCTACACCAAATTCCATTTCAGTTGTACGTTCTGGTTTAATATCAGAGTTCCCTCTGGTAGAAGAAGCAACAAGACCATTAATACCACCAATATTTGCTGAAGACATTGTGGTATATTTTGCTTTTGCTTGAGGCATATTTCCTGTCTGCCCAAAAGCACCACGAAGCTTAAGGTTATCAAATAAAGCGAACTCACCGAATTGGTATGAACCCGCTGCTTTAGGGTACCACTCTTTTGTTTCTGTATCTCCCAAAGTACTAGACACATCACCACGCATACTGAAAGCCAGATATATATTATCACCAACAGTTATTTCTTCTTGAAAAAATTGTCCACGGTCCTGACGTTTTTTACGATCATGATAGACTGCTTGTGAGCTTGCATTATCTACGTTCGTCTGAGTTGGGATCATTCCTTTTGCGTGAACAAATACCGAGTTCCAATCATAGGTCTCATACTGCAGACCTGCTGTAGTATTTAAACTTATATTTGGCATCTTCACTTTATGTACAACATTCAGAGATAAATTAGTATTTAAGTTATCTGTGGTTGTCATAACTGATTGACCCGGCTCAGAATTTGGTGATTCAATCTGTAGAAAAGGCGGAATAAAAACTTCATTTTCCTGATTATAAAAATCAGCTCCTGCAACTGCCAAAAATCCAAGGTTCATATTCGAAGACCTATATAGATTATAATCGAATGTCATAGAACCCAAGGCACGATGTGTAACTTCATTATTCACAAAATATTCAACTGTTTCCAGCGGATTTGATGGGTTCAGAGGATGTGTAGGAAAAGATCCATCATCCTTTTGTCTGATATCAATGAAACTTGGAGTAAATCCAATGGAAAACCCATAGGTCATGTTAGTATTATCATTACCTGTAACACCCCTATCAGACTCAGAATGAATTAAATTTGTTGAAACTGAAAATTTAGCTTTTTCATTTAAGCGATGATCAACATTCATACGACCGGACAGTTTTTTGTAACCCGTATTTTTAATGATTCCATCTTCATCCATGTATTGTCCACCTAAATAAAATTGAGTACTCTCATCTCCACCAACTGCGCTTAAAGTGTGTTCTGTTAGTATACCTGTTTCACCATAAAGAATTTCTTCATAGTCAAAATCATTCCCAGCCCAAGTTGTTGTATCTGCTGGATTAGTTAATCCTAACTCGGCAATGTCAGCTCCATATTGTGCTTTGGCTTCACTATAATCATTAAATTTACGATGACCCATTTTCCTTAACAGGGAAGAAGAGCCTGTGCGGGTTGAAAAATTGAATTTTGTTTTTCCGCCTTTACCGCGTTTTGTATTGATAATGATTACACCATTAGATGCTTTTGCTCCATAGATAGCTGCAGCACTTGCTCCCTTAAGGACTTCAATGCTTTCTACGTCATTGGGGTTGATATCACCAATACGATTAGTTGGCTGCCCTTGAGGCCTTGAACTACCTGCGCCTGTTGCAGCAGTTACAACATCTATACCAGATTGATTCGCATCATTGTTAACAATGATACCATCAATAACGTAAAGAGGTTGTGTGCTTCCAGTGAGAGTTGATTGCCCGCGAAGATTCACATTCGTTCCACCGCCAGGAGCACCGGTATTTCTACGAATATTAACTCCTGCAAATTGACCGCTTAATGCTTGGTCAATAGTTTGAGTTGGAGCATTTACCAAGTTATCGCTAGAGACAGATGCCACAGCATTGGCTGCATTTCTTCGCTTTACAGTGCTGACTAGACCTGTTACAATCACTTCGTCTTGTTTAAGAATATCTGGTTCTAAACTAAAATCTAGCGTTCCACCATTGGATGGCGCTTCTAGGGTTTTATAACCAATATAAGCAACCATCAATGTTGCATCGCTTGGCACTTCCAAACTATAATAGCCAGCTAAATTGGTGATTATACCATTAAATGTCCCCTTTACAAAAACCTGAGCACCTGTTAAGGATTGTCCTGTTTCTGCATCGGTAACAGTCCCTGATACCTTGACTGCTTGAGCCATTCCCATGCTAATGCTAAGCATCAACACAAAAATTGACTTGAGTATATATGTTTTTTTTATCACGATCTTATCTCCTTCTTTAATGTTTATTATTAAGACTTTATTATTAAGACCTTTTCTTGCAAGATTGTTATAACAACAATCCATATGCCTGGATACATTTGTAACATTAGGGATGGAGTATCCAAGAACATGCCTTATTTTCCGAAATACTAACTCTACAGGCAAGGGTTTTCTTATTTTTATAAAAATACCTTTTATCTGTTTTTTTTCATGAATGATAAATTGTAATTTCCCCGCCGGTTTTACCAATAATTATTTTTGATCCGGTAGCTCAGTTGGTAGAGCAGTGGCCTTTTAAGCCATTGGCCGTGAGTTCGAGTCTCACCCGGATCACACGAAGAGAAACCAGACATCTCTCTCATTAACCCCTCGGTAAATATCGGGGGCTTTTTGTTTCATCTTTAATCATAACTATTCATTACTTATCAAAAG
>JABHUQ010000115.1 GCA_018658715.1 Fidelibacterota bacterium | reverse complement strand
TGGGTCTGTTTCATAGTTTATTAAATGATAGTAAGACATAAATGCCATTTCATCATCGGAATGGTTTCCCGTACCCACACCGCGGTTGAATTTTTGGTCTGTCATATTTTGTGCATATCCATGATCTTCAATAAGCATATTGGATAATTCACGATATCGATCATCACCTGTAATATGATGGGTAATAGATAAATAGGATAACATACTTAAAGAGTTCAGCCCACGTTCAACAAACCAATTTTTATCATGATTCAATTCATAGGGATTGAAACGAGACCATCGAGTAGGTTTCCCGTCATGATCAACCAATTGAAAATCATGATCAATTAGATGATCTGTCAATTTTTTTACATGAGTGCGTACTCTTGTTTTTTCTTCTTCTGTATCCGCCACTAGATCATAGTATAATCCATATAAGAAATAATGTCCGTCTAATTCATCTGAACTTGTATCTGTCTTGTAATACCACTTACCCGTTTTATCCTTTGGCCACCTATTTTCATAGACTTTCCATAGTCTATCATCATTTTTTTGTTTTCTTATATCATCTTCAACACGTCCTAAATTAGGATCATGTCCACTTGTGGGGAGGATTGTCCGAGCTACAAATCCTGGAGGAGGAGATATTGGTGCATCTTGTGTTACATCTCCTAAAAATTTTAATGCTTCAAATGCCTTTTTTGCTCGAACTTTGGCTATTGGGTCTTTTGTAGCAGCATAAGCAAAACATTCTGCTGCACCATACATCCCAGTCCAAAGGCCATCATTATCACTATCATGTTGAATCCATTCAGACTTATTTCCAGCTTTTGGAAGAGTTACATCTAATACATATTCATATGGAGTCCTTCTATGATATTTATCTATTTCATTTTCATAAAATTTTGCTTTTTCTGCTAATGTCATTTTTTCTTTATAAATATGACTCAACCCTTTAGATGTTGCAATCCAAACAGAACCATCTTTTGCTACAGCAATATCATTTACATAATCATCTGGTAGCCATCGTTTCCCTTGGCGATATTCCCAGATATTACCATCAAAATGGATGGCACCTTTTTTAGTACCAAACCAAACATCTCCCTTTTTTCCAGCAGCCATTTTTGTGAAATCATTATAGGGAAGCCCATCTTTACCTTCGTATAGTGTCCATTCATTATTTTCTAATACACCCACACCTTGTGGACTGGCAAACCAAAGTCTATTTTTAGAATCCATCGCAACAGAACGACAATCAGCTAATGCCCAACTTCTCATGCCATCATTGGGATGGATTGAAGCCCAGCCTGTCCTAGTTTTCTTAAATAATCCTTCATCCGAAGAAACAAATACATTGTTATTTGTTTGAACTGCAATTTGCCTAACATACCCTTTTGGAATTTTCATAGATTCTAAAGATAATACTTTATTGTTTCTTTTTATTTTTCCAAAATAAATATCATTTTTACCCCCAATATATAATTGATTGTTAAAAACAAAATCTGTCTCTAGTACATCTAGGAGCATAGATTCTGGAAGTTGTGTAGCCTGGGCAACGACTTTATTCTTTATTAAGTAGGCCACTCCATTGATTAATAGATTATCTTCTATTTCGCCAGTGATTGCTACAACTTTTGTTCCTTTTGCAGAAACTAATATAACAGGAAGTTTATCTAAAGGTAATAGCACCCAATCATCCGATAGATTTGAACGAATAAAAAGCCCTGAATTTGTCCCAGCAAATACAGTACCACGATAATTTGTTGAAACAGAATACACAACTTGGTCTGTTAATTCAAAATTTTTCTTTTCTTGAAAATAATGTGGAATATGCACTACTTCCTTTCCAAGGAGTGTGGAAGAAAAAAGTAAAATGAGTGGAAATAAATAAGTCATCTTTTTTTAGTACCTTTAATTGGGTGTTAGATAGGATTCAATTTTAATAAATGCTTGTATTAACAACAAATAAGAAAATAAGGTTGAAGGTGTATTATAAATTTGTCTATTTTTCTCTTATTAGACTTAACCAAAAATCAGAGTCAGGATATAGAATATGAAAAATACCCCCTTAGGAGTATCTCAATCATTTATTACAATTTTCATATTATTGAGTTCACAATTGTTGTCTCAAGAAATTTCAGGTATTGTTCAAGATAGTGATGGTAATCCACTTATTGGAGCGAATGTCATTATTCTTGGAGAAGAAATGGGAATGGCTACGGATGAAAACGGGACTTTTTCATTTGAAAAAACGTCTAATAAGGATTTGCAAATTATGGCCAGTTATATTGGGTATAAATCAAAAACACTACATTTCGCTTCAGGTGATATTTTAACAGACATATCATTTACTTTATTGCGAAAACATTTATTTGGTAAAGAAGTAACTGTTTTAGCGCGCAGAAGAGAAGAGTCGATTAAAGATGTCCCTGTATCAATGGTAGCCATAAGTGAAAATATGATACGTGAAATGGGGGCATCATCTTTAGAAGATTTAACATCCGTTGTTCCAAATGTATTTACGTACGAAGAGCAAACGTCAACATCATTCAATATACGTGGTATTACAGGTGGAGCTAGAAATCCTGGTATGTCCTCTGCTGAAGGTGTTTATTTGGATGGTGTAATAATGGGGAGACCAGAATTTATTGCAACGGATATGGTAGATATTAAAAGTGTTGAATTTTTACGAGGACCACAAGGAACCTTATTTGGTAGAAATACAGTTTCTGGAGCTATCAATATGATATCTACAAAGCCAGGTCCGACTCATTCAAAAAGTGCTTTATTTGAGATTGGACAAAATGGGTACCAAAAAATAAGATTGGCCATTAATAGCCGTCTTAATGAAAAAGTTTTTACACGGTTTTCCATATACGACTTCAAATGGGATGGCTACTTAAAAAATGCATTTAATAATAGCCAAGAAAAATTTAAAAATAATACGGGCGTCCGTTGGGCGATTCGAGCAATTCCTTCATCCAAATTAACTTTAGACTTTAGTTTAGACTATTATAAAGAAGATCTAAATAAGATTGCAGGCCATATTTCTGATTGGAGATACACTAGTAGAAGTCCAGGCTATGATGGATTACCATTAGATTCACTTTATTATTCTTTGGATTCAATAGATATAACAGATGATGGAATATATTCCTTTAATAACGATACAACTGGAGTTTTGAATCGACTTTTATTAGGTGCGACTTTTAATATGAATTATGAAATCAAGAATAGGTTGAATATTGTAGGTTTAGTGTCTTGGCGGAAATCCGATGTTTCTTGGTTTAATGATGAAGATCATACTGGTATTAAAATGTTAAATGGCTACTGGGATAACCAAGGGGATCAAACCATGGTTGAATTAAAGTTAATGTCTAACCAAAATAAAAAAATAACATGGCTTTCTGGACTTTTTTATTACAATTTATATCATTACTTAAATGGTCCTGTGTATCCTCAACCTTATTTTTTCCATTATGCAACAGGCATTCCTATGTTTATTGCAAAAAATTATACGGATCAAATTGTTGCTCCTGAAGGTGGAGGAAATACCGCAAGTGTTGGTCTTTATGGCTCTGCAGATATACAAGTTTCCGAAAAATTATCATTCACATTAGGTGCAAGATATTCAACTGATAAAATGCGATTTAAATATAGACAAATAGGAATCCCTTCATTTGGATATATCACTTTCCCTGAAGACACATCAGGAGATGGTGTTCCTGACAGTTATTTTGATAGTACTAAAACATGGAGTGCATTTACGCCAACGTTAAATGTCAGATATGCATATTCACCAGAATTCAATATGTTTGGTACCATTTCAAAAGGATATAAAAGTGGTGGTTTTAATGCGGATTATATTTCAAGCATCGAATCAGTTACTGAACCCTTTAAGCCTGAACAAATTATTAATTATGAAGCTGGATTCAAATTAGGGAATGAATCCAATACATTATTTATCAATTCAGCACTTTATCGGATGGAATACAAAGATATGCAAGTCAGTCAATTCCAAGATTTATTTGAAGGATATTCCATTAGTAATGCAGGATCATCAACTATTACCGGATTTGAAATTGATTTTTCATCGCGATTACTTAGAAAAGCACTTACCCTAACAGGAGGGTATGGTCAAACGGAAGCAATTTTTAATGAATTTCATGATGGATATTTCAACGGGGATTGGGATGATGGGGAATTATTCACTGATGAAAATGGAAATGGCGAATATGATTCGGGAGAAGAATTTATCGATCAAGATAATAACTTTTCTGGTGAACATATAAGTATGTATCCTAAACGTACATGGAGCATTGTTGCCGATTTTAGAGTTCCAATTAATGCGAATTTGATGTTTGTATCGCAATTACGTAGTGATTTTATAGATGAAAAATTATCTCAACTCACAATTGATAAAGATGCAAACTTATTAAGGGATGATGCAAGAACATTAGTAAACGGGCACATTGGTATTGCGGCAGAAAAATGGGATATTTCTCTTTGGGGAGAAAATTTATTCAATACAGAATATATTGTTGAACAGGGAATAAATGGTTACATGGGATTTATAGAACAATTATGGGGACAACCTAGATTACTTGGACTTCGCATTTCATATCGAATATAAATTCCTTATAAATAACAAATATTTTATTCATAATTACTTAGCAAAGGATTATCATGGCACTTGGTGGAATTGATTATTTTATTATTATTATATATTTGATTGGTACTGTTCTATTTGGAATGTATATCGGTCGAAAAATGAAGTCTGGGGACGATTATTTTCTTGCAGGGCGATCTTTGCCATGGTGGGCCATTGGTATGTCATTGGTTGTAACAGACATTGGAGCTGTGGATATGGTCGGAATTGCTGGAGCGGCTTATTTATATGGAATCGTTTTAGGCAATTATGATTGGCTGGGCAGTGTGCCTGTTATGATTGTAGGTGCCTTTTTGTTTATACCCATGTTTTGGAAATCAAAAGTAAGTACAATCCCAGAATGGCTAGGTGCTAGGTATAATCAAAGTGTACGTACTATTTCTGCTGTGATTTGGGGAATTGTAACAGCATTTGGTTTAGGTGTAACTCTTTATGCAACAGCATTGATGTTTAATCTTCTACTTGACTTGAATCCAAAAGTAGTTGTTGTAACTGAATCTCAACCTGTGAGAGAAAAAGTCGTTGATGCAACGGGGGCGGGGAAATCACATGATTTTATTTTCCTGTCTGATTATAGCCAGATTCAACAGGTTATTGATGATAAAGATCCGAATTTAGTATTAATCGATCAAGATTGGAGTGGTGCTTTATCAAGCGAAAGTGCCATTATTTCATTTGATGAAAATGAGATTACATCTGATTGGGGGGAAGCCATGATGAATAAGGCAAGGCCTCCAACATGGACACTGATGTATTCAATCATAATTATGAGTATCTTGATTGGGACTTATACGTTGTTTGGTGGATTAAAAGCAGTTGTATATACAGATGTACTTCAATGCGTTGTTATGTTAGGTGGATCATTATTTGTTCTCTTTTTTGGAATATATCGATTGGGTGGAATAAGCGAATTTGTATCTATAATTCAATCATTAGGGCCAAGAGCACAAGATCATTTTGAACTCATTCTATCCGTTGATACAGCAACGCCTCATCCCTGGTCAGGCATCTTTTTAGGGTTGGGGTTAGTCTTAGCAAATGCCTATTGGTTTGGGAATCAAAATATGGTTCAAAGAACATTAGGCGCACGGTCTGAAGCAGATGCGAAGGCTTCCTATGTATTTGGTTCCATTTTAAAAATATTGATTCCTTTTGCCATGGTTATTCCTGGTATTATCGCATTAGCTCATAATCCCAATATTACGGATGCAGATAAGGCTATGGCTACATTGGTCAAAGACATTCTACCCACAGGATTATTAGGAATATTTTTTGCTGCATTCTTAGCAGGACTCATGTCTTCAGTGGATTCTGCATTAAACTCTGGAGCCACAATTTGGACAAAAGATGTATATCAAAAGTTTGTTAAACCAAATGCAACACCAGCAGACTTGCTCATTATTGGAAGATGGATCACTGGAGCCATGCTTGCGATTGCTATTTTCTTTGCTCAATTCGCTACACGATTTGAAAGTATATATGATTTGAGCCAAACCATATTATCTTTATTCCAAGGACCAAGTTTGGCTATCATTGCTATAGGCATGCTATGGAAACGAGCGACAGGAAAAGCGGCATTAGTTTCTTTACTATCAGGCGTTGCTTTTGCTGGAATGCTCATGTGGGTCAACAATAATGCATCCGTTCCCTTATTCCAAGTTTCAGAGCCATTTCTGTATGTTGCATGGTGGTCCTTTGTATTATCAGTAGTTATTTTAATTGTAGTGAGTTTAAATACGCCACCAGAGCCGGAATCAAAATTGAAAGGTTTGGTATATCGTTATGAATAATGTCCTTTTAACTTCAACCGCTTTAGCAGATACGATAGCAAATCTTTTTCGAGGTGTGGGTGATATAATGCGGGGATGGATGTTAGCCATTCCTATGAGTGTTGCAAAAGGTGTCTTTATTGTTTACTTCCTAATACTGATTTATTGGGTCATTAAGTTACCAGAAAATGAAGTGACTTTAGCTTTGGACAACGGTAAAGTAATCCATTTACGACCATTTGCTCTTTTTTCATTAGGTACAATTGTTGTGATTTATTTGGTTTTTTAATGGCAGCACATCCATTTATTTCCGGTGCGTTAGAAGGGTTTTACGGTCGCCCTTGGCGGCAAGATCAGCGCCTTCAATTATTCCAGTGGTTGGAAGACTGGGAAGGCATGAATACCTATATGTATGCACCCAAAGATGATTTATACCATCGAAGTAATTGGCGCGAATTATATCCAGATAATAGTCTAAAGGAATTAAAAGAATTAATTCAATCATGCCATAAAAAGGAATTGGGATTTATTTATAGTATAGCACCTGGTCTAGATATTACTTATTCCAGTGAAGATGAATGGAATCTATTAATAGAAAAAATTGAACAAATTCAAAATATTGGATGCAAACAATTTGCAATACTATTTGACGATATTCCTTTAAAGTTATCGGAAAAGGACAAAAAGGCTTATTCATCCTTTGCTGAAGCTCAGGCCAATATTACTAACCGATTATTTGACCATTTCCCAAATTCAAAACTGCTATTCTGTCCAACCGTATATTGTGGAGAAATGGCAAACTATAATGTTTTAGGGAATGAATATTTATTAGAGTTAGGCACAAAGTTAAATCCTAACATTGGCTTTTTCTGGACGGGTCCAGAAGTTGTTTCAAATGATATTTCTGTTGAGTCGATTCAGGAACTTCGTAATGTAATAAAAAGAAAACCTATCTTATGGGATAATCTTCATGCAAATGATTACGATATTCGACAAATATATTTTGGCCCATATGTAGGTAGAACATTAGAACTAAAGAATGAAATAGATGGTATTCTGAGTAATCCGAATTGTCAATTTTGGGCAAATTATAATCCATTACGAACATTGAGCCAGTATCAAGTGGCTAAAACAGAGTGGGACCCGAGACAAGCTTTCAAAGATTCATCTAATGAATGGATCCAATATTTTTGGAATGCAGATATATACAATGAAGAAATTCAATTGTTAGGTGATTGTTTTTATGTGCCGGGGACAATGGGGGAAATGGGAAATCAAATAATTGAAAGTATTAATTTTATATTAAATCATCCACCCGAAGAATGTGCATCCCATTTAGTTACGTTTAAATCATTCGAATATAGATTGAATTCCTTGTGCACAAAATTGATGGCAACAACCAATCGTGATTTAATGTATGATTTATATTTCCCGCTAATTGAGTTAAGAGAAGAAATAGAATATGTTTCAAAGTGGATAGAATGGAAGCAGTCTGGAACAGGAGAATTTCAAGCACCTGGATTGGTCCCACGAAGGCAAGGGATTTTATATGATATTCAAAATATTGTTCATAATTCTTGATTAGAGAGTATTACTCTTTTATCTAATCGGCTTCTCTCTGCATCAAACGACATTAAGTGACTTTCCATAGCGGCTTCTAATGAAGAGCTGAATAAGGTGGGGTCATTGGCTCGTACTGCTAATAGAAATTGTTTCATAAGCCCAAAATCACCACCTCCATGTCCCATTTCATCTTCGTCAGATTTTTCCCATACAATTTCCTTAGACTGATTTCTAAAGTTGCTCAATGTAATGGTATTGAAATCTCCAATAATTTCACCCATCGTTCCCATGATTCTAGTGCGTCTTTCACCATCAGTAAAAGCTGACATAGTAAATGATGCTTTTATATCATTCTCGAATTCAATACTCACTACTTGATGATCGACAACATCATTGTCAGATCGATATACACAGCGGCCATACGGACCTTCTTCTAATGCTTTTTCTCGTCCTCCTTTTGATAAATCACGGGATATAACAGAAACAGGCCATCCGCTTAAATCCATATTCATATATAATTTTAATGCAGAATAAGGACATTCACTTTCCACAACACAATCAGAAATACATCGGTTGGTGCTTCCTTCTGGTGCATTTTCTATTTTGAAATGGTGGAGCGATCCAATGGAATAAATACTTTTATAGGCAGAATTTGCAAACCAACTTATCAAATCAATATCATGAATAGATTTTGCAATAATCATTGGTGATGATTCATCTAACCGTCGCCAATTTCCCCGAACATAAGAGTGAGCCATATGCCAATAATTAACAGGTTCCAAATGTTCGATATTAACAACTTGACCAATCACACCTGAATCAATCACTTCCTTCATTTTTAAATAATGGGATGTAAACCTAAGTACATGACATAACCCAATAATTTTATTGTAACCTTGAGCTTTCTGATTAAAAGTGATACACTCATTTTCAGTTGTTGCCAATGGTTTTTCTAATAAAATATGATATCCTTTTTCTATGGCAGCCAAAGCGGGCTCTATATGCATCTGATCTTGAGTTGTAATAATCGCAATATCCGCTAATTTTGGTTGTTCAAAAATGGATTCCCATGAATCATAACATTGTAAATCTGTGAGATTGAAAAGTTCTATAAAATTTTCTCGTTTTTCTGGATTAGGGTCCGCAACTCCTACAATTTTCATTTCATTTGGAAATGATAAACTATAGTTCGCATAGGTGGTTCCACGATTCCCTGCCCCAATGATAATTGCACTTTTTTGTTTCATTTTTATCTCTTTTATAGATGATAAGAAATTGTGAACTTTTAGATGAACAATCCACATCGTTTATGAAAAATATTAAACAATATATTATTATATCATCTTTGTTCATGAGCTCTGTATTAGCAAAAGAATTAAATCTTCATTGTGCAACTTATTGGACTGAGTCCGGAAAAAGGTTTATCATGGATCAATCCAATCAACAGTTATTAGGAGGTGCAGCTATTACGACCTTAGCATTAACTCAGATTGACGTAAAGGCACAAAACTATATCCAATCAAAAGGACTCATATCCAATGGCATGGCAAATGTAGCAGATTATTGGGGGATAGGAGGACAACTATTATTATGGGGGTCGTTCATTAATAAAAAAGATAAAAATGAACGATTAGTATATGCGATGAACGCATTTGTAGCCAATGGTTTAATTACATATGGATTGAAATTTGCAATTGGGAAAGAAAGACCGGACAAATCGAATAATCGATCATTCCCATCTGCCCATACATCGAATAGTTTTTTAACTGCAACGATTGCACAAGAAACTTATGGAAGTAAGGTCGGAGTACCTGCCTATATGTTGGCATGTATCACAGGTTTAAGCCGTATACATGAAGATAAACATTATTTAAGTGATGTGATTTTTGGAGCGGCATTAGGCACAACTGTTGGTAGAGCATTTTCCTATAAATATCATAAAAATATGTTTGGTAAAGTTCATGTGAGTATCACACCACAGATGGATTTAAGGATATCTTTTCTTCTTGATTAAAATTATAAAAATATTCATACCATTTTTACTTTTTGCATTGATATCGTGTGTCAATAATGATGAGCTAAAAGATCCTATCCCACCAGTCGGATATTTTAATTATACATTATTAGAGTGGTCTGCCGGATTAGGCTTTATAGACTTGATTAATAGAGCGCCAGAGATTCCACCGTCTATTGAAGTTATTTCGGACATCCCATTTAAGGAAACTTCGAGTCGACCACTCAAGTTAGATATCTTTAGAAAAAAGGATCATTCTGGGTTTGTGCCTACTCTTATATTTATCCATGGAGGGAGTTGGAAATATGGGGAAAAAGAAGATTATTTATTTTATTTAATTGAATTTGCAAAAAAAGGATACGTCACAGCTACACTATCTTATCGTCTTTCCAGTGAAGCTAAATTTCCAGCTGCAGTTGAAGACGTGACCTGCGGAGTTCAGTGGATAAAACAAAATGGTGGTGATTATGGTATTGATACTAATAAAGTAGTTGTAATTGGTGGCTCGGCTGGGGCTCATTTGGCTATGATGATTGGATATACTAATGCCTATGAAACTTGTGGTTCTATTGGTAAGGTACAAGGAATCGTAAACATATATGGTCCCGTTGATTTAACAACTGACTTTGCATTAAGTAATTCTGCGCTTACTGAATTCATTGGTATTGACTATGCACAGAATCCTACTCTATTTCAAGATGCTTCTCCATTAAGCTATATTTCTGGTGATGATCCACCAACGATTACGTTTCATGGGACCATTGATAAAATAGTTCCTATAAGCCAAGCAGACACTTTGGATCAAAGATTAAAACGATTAGGCGTATCTCATGAATATCATAGATTAAAAGGGTGGCCGCACACCATGGATTTAGCCGTCCCTGTCAATGAATATATGCAATTTTATATGGCAAAATTTTTTGAAAAAGTTGTACCATTTAACAATGAATGAAAGGACTTATGAAATTATCACGGATTTTACTTATTTTATTCATAGGAGTTATTTCTTGCTCTAATAAAGAGAGAACAAAGAATACGATGAATATCGACGGAGCAAACTGGGCAGAAAAATTAGGATTCCCAAAAGGAAGCCGAGTTGTTATTTTACATGCAGATGATATAGGAATGTGCCAAGAAGCGAATCAATCAGCTGAGTCTTATTTATTGAATAATCAGATCCAATCTGCGGCAGTGATGGTTCCGTGTCCATGGTTTAATGATTTTTCAGAATGGTCTATCAAACATGCATCATTTGATGTTGGCCTACATTTAACATTAACGGCAGAATGGAAAACATACCGTTGGGGACCTATATCAAATGTAAGAGATGTACCTGGATTAATTGATGATGATGGTTATTTCTATCACGAAGTACCGGGAGTCGTTATGCATGCTTCAGCGGAAGAAGTTGAAACCGAAATAAGAGCTCAAATTGATCGAGCAATTGAAAGTGGAATGACACCGGACCATATAGATACACATATGGGGACACTTTATGGATCTGCAAAATATGCAAAAGCATTTTTTAAAGTAGCCATGGAGTATAATATTCCGGCAAATGTGATCAACTTTACGCCAGAAATTGTTAAGAAATTTAGGAAACAAGGTTATCCAATTTCTGATGAAATGGTTTCTTATGGTCAAGATTATACGTTACCAAAGTTAGATGACTTTTATTCTGTGCCTACTGGTAAAAGTTATAATGATAAAAAGAATAATTTTTACCAATTAATTCAATCTCTTAAACCTGGGTTATCAGAAATAATATTTCACCCTTCAGTTGAAACAGAAGGATTGAAAAAAATTACCAACTCCTGGCAACAACGTGTATGGGAAGCTAAGATGTTTTCCGATCCTGATATAATTCAATTTATGGAGGATGAAGGTATTGTTTTTACAAATTGGAAAGAAATAATGAATCGATTCGAGGAAAAAGTAAAATCATGAACATTCTTAAAAGAATTATATTATTTTTTGGAATCTTTCTTCTATTTGGATATGGATTTATCATAAATAATTTGTCAGATAGACACCCAGATTATTCAATTAATTTATCCATAAAAGATGATCAATCTCATCCTATTAAAGCTGGATTTGCAAAAGTGCCTATTACGCCTTCAGGATTTGATACGTGGAATGATATTGATAATAATGCACGATATGAACCCAATAAAGGTGATACCTACAATGATTTAAATGGGAATGGAACCTTTGACCCAGTTTGGATTGCAGGATTCCATAACAAAAGACCAGCGCAAGGCATCCATGATGATATCTGGGCTAGAGTGATGGTTTTGGAAATTGGAGACACTCGATTAGCCATTGTTGGGTTAGATGCGGTGGGATTTCTACACGACGAAGTTGTTGATATTAGAAAATCATTATCAAAATCTCTTCAATTAGATTATTGTATCATAGCAAGCACACATAATCATGAAGGTCCGGATTTGGTGGGAATATGGGGCGAAAGTTTTTTATCTTCTGGCGTCAATCCAGAATTTATGGCTGATGTAAAAGCCAAAACCAAATTTGCCATCGAAACTGCAGTTAATCAATTGCGTCCAGCGAAACTTAGGTTTGCTCAAGATTTAGTGAATGGAGCCACTTTTGTAATGGATACACGTAAACCAGAAGAATTAGATGCCGGGCTTCGAATTATCCAAGCAATTGATATAGATGCAGATACAACGTTGGGCTCACTCATTTCATGGGGGAATCATCCTGAAACTTTATGGAGTGGGAATTTGCAAATCAGTTCCGATTTCCCACATTACATCAGAGAATCGGTTGAAAATGGGATTCATCGAAATGGAAAAACATTGGCTGAAGGTATTGGAGGTACGGCTGTCTATATGAGTAGTTCTGTCGGAGGATTAATGACTACACGCCCGTCTTTTGCGATTCCTGACATGTTTACAGGTGAAATGCTAACAGGGGCAACATTTGAAAAAACAGAAGCTCAGGGGCAAAATATTGGCTATTTATTATTAAATGCTCTCAATGGAAAACAAGCAATTGATATTACGGAATGTTCTATTTCAATTATGGCTAAAACAATTTCTTTACCCTTGGATAATAATAATTTCAAACTGGGTTTTGCTTTAGGTGTCATCAAACATGGGACTACTAGTTGGATGCAGGTGAGAACAGAAGTTGCTGCTTTTAATATTGGACCAGCAAGTTTCCTTACTATCCCTGGTGAAATATATCCTGAAATTGTTAATGGGGGAGTGGTGTCACCTCAAGGCCAAGATTATAAAATTTCCCCAATTGAAGTTCCAAGTTTAAGATCAATCATGGATGGTGAATTCAAATTTATTTTTGGGTTAGCCAATGATGAAATTGGTTATATTATTCCAAAAAGTGAATGGGATGAAAAACCACCCTATTTATATCATTTGGATGATTCTCCATATGGGGAAGAAAATTCAATTGGACCAGAGACCGGTCCGTTGATTTACAAACATTTAGTGAGTTTAATTAAAGACTTAAAATGAATTTAATTCCTACAAGAAGATTTAGTGGTATGGCAGCCATATATGGGAGTGTGGTTTATTTTATTATGTCTCACATTTCGATTTTCTTTTATCCGGGTGGCACACCTTGGGATAGAACAACGTCTGGATATCATTATTGGCAAAACTTTTTAAGTGATTTGGGGGAAACCGTCGCCAAAAATGGTGAACCTAATTTATCATCTATGATTATAATGAATAGTTCTCTCATTATTTTTGGAATTTCTTTATGTATATTTTTCCTGAATTATTCATCCTTCACAACGAGAAGATGGATGGGTTGGTTGGCGTCTAGTTTGGGCATTTTTTCCAGTATTGGTCTTATCATCGTTGGAGCAACACCAAGTAATATATTAAAAGATATTCATTTATTTGGTGTTTATATGTGGGCTTTAGGATTACTTATAGCCTTAATTATTACTCTCGTGTTCAATAAAAAAATTATACCTGATTGGTTAACAGTCATATCTGCAATTTTTATGGTATTACTTGCCTATCATATGTATCAAGGGATTATGAATGTTCGAGGCTTGCCTATTACCATTATACAGAAAATAGTTTTCAATCTAAATGTATTTTGGTATATGACGATGGGTTGGTTTTTAACTCAGGAATAAGAAAATTTATCTTTAGATTAATTTTAAGGGAAAACTATTATTTCACTATTGCAAGTGTCCCTTTTTGGACTTGGCCTAAACTTTCATCAGCCAATGATTCTACCATCCAAAAATAGATACCACTTACCACATTCCCTGAAAATGTAATACTTTCTTGTCTCCATGCAGATTCGGCAGAAGATTCTTTTAGATGTTTTCGTTCGAGCACTAAATCTCCCGAAGCTGTGAAGACACGAATGATACATTTACGAGGTAAATTGATAAATCTCAATTTATAAGGATCACCTGCATCTGGGTACATGTGAAGTGGATCAGAAAAATCTAATCGATAAGGATTTGGTACAACTCGAATTGGTTCTGTCATTTGATCAAATACCGAATTTGATGCTTGGAATGGAGTAATTGCTATCACATTTTTTTGTTCTGGAGATGACATTCCACTTTCTAATGATGGAATTGGACCTAAATCATTTCCTTCTTTATCGTACCAATGCTCATGTCCCGAATCATACGTATGAACACTATAATAATAATTATACCCAGAAAATGAAGTCGTATCTGTAAATGAATAAATGCCTTTTGATGTATCATAAAAGGTTGAATCACCTACGGGAATATCTACGATGAATTCCCATGGACCATTATGCCAAAAATGAGATGGAGGCCACGATTTATAAATGCGATACCCCCGAACATCTTTTGCTTCATCACCTTCATAGTCAGGGTCCAAAGCATCTTCTGCATCATCTTTCCAATTAACAACCACTTCTCCAAGTCTAGAATTGCCAAACCAAATATCTACATCAGGCGGTGCATCAGGTATATCAAACGAATTTTCGTAAGCAAATTTAGCCCGTTCAAAATTTCTGAATAGTGATCTTTCCCCAAGGGTATGTTCAGAAATAGCATCAGATGTTAATGACCATGTTATTTCATCTTCATTGAGCCAATCGGCTCCAGAACCACCCACAAATGCAATGACGATTTTTGCCTTTTGTCCTGGCTCGAGATGATAGGGACCAAATACCAAGGCATGTTCTCCTAAATCATCAACGATGGGAGTATGAGTAATATCACTTTCATCTTGGTTTATCATTGCTTCAAACATTTCTCTATCATTATGTTGTAAAGGGTTAGGATCTTTATAATCTAATTCATCTATATTTCCCGATTGCCACCATTTTGTTATAATAGGTTGATCAACAGATTCTGGATGAACAAAATCCCCTTCGGGGAGATAGTCAATTATGCCTAATCCTATATATTGATATGCAAGAAGTTGATTTTCCACTTGACCTTGAAATTCATTTTCATGAGCATTTGCCACTTCTAATTTATAAGGTTGTGCCGTATCATCCCAATTTGTTCCAAGCCAATCACCGTCTCTTTGGTAGGCCATAATATGATTTTGATAATCTGATTTATATTCTGGTAGGTCAGGATTGAAAGTATCTGATTGGGTATAAAAGAATACATCATCTTGAGTCTGCTTTCTGTTTATGCGCCAATCACTCCAACCCATTTGGTATCCATCTGCCCAACCATGAGCTGCAGAATTAACATTTAGTCCAGTCTTAAATGCAAAATATACTGGATCTAAAACATCATTGCCTTTATTCTCAAATATGATTTCTTGTAAAATGAAATCATCATAATCAGGATAGCTCCAAGCATACGCTTTTCGTGTACCTTGAATCCCCGTTTTTGTGGTCCATTGACTGATAATAATTTCTTCAGGATATTCATCATTTATAATATAATCGTGATACCGATAATTATGTATTTCAATAGGTTCATTCCCAATAATACTTTGATGATCTGGGGAATAATTGCTACGCTGTGAATTAGGCCAAGATGAATCACCTAACGTGGATTCTAATGCATTATAAATATCATATGTTTCTGATTCAATGTCATAGGATAAACCTCTTGGGCCTGAGCAAGACACGAGTGTATCCAAATCTTGATTAATGGCTAAAACCCAAATTCCTTGTCCTTTAGAATTTTGTGAAATGGTAACTCGGGGCGGGTCTATAATGTGAGGATCTCCATTAAGATAAGCTTCTACATCTGCAAAATATTCCACAAAATCAGTAAAAGAACGAGCAATGTTTCCTGGATATGAGAGACTTTCTTGGCTATGGCTTGAAGAATTGTTCCTATCACCCCCCCCGTCTAATCCATTGTTTCGAAAAGCAGACCACATTTTTCCACGTGTGATTATTCTGGGACGATAACCACCTATCATGTCCAGTTGCGCAACTAGAGTCATATGAATAGATAGAATAAAAATAAAAGGCTTCATCGTACAATAATGTTAACTAGCTCTTGAATTAATTGCACGAAATATTGACCATTATTTGGACCGAACCAATTCATCATAAATGTTTCGTATTCCTTTAAGTCATACCAACAATCTTTTGTGATATAGCCAATATATCCCCCATTAAAGCTAGTTACTAGAAGGTTTACATTCTTATCAACCCCATTTTCTATTTCAGATATTAATTCACCAGAAAAATCACAGGGAGTACCAGTAAAAACAATATTTCCAATTCTAAGAGCAGTTATAAAATGAAATGATTCTTCTGACAGCCAATTAAATACCCAAGGCCTAAATCTCCAACTTTCTGAAAACCGCCAATGGGCGTTTCGAAGGGGGACATCCATCAAGGACATATTAATCGGGTTTGTTTGATTTAGGGGAATGGACTCATGATTAACTTTTTGTTTAAGAGATGATGCTAACCAACGGGTACGATCGTGTTGCCCAAATCCGCCACTTTCGGGTCTATGACTTCCCACACCACCCGCAGCAAATGCAGCAAAATTAATTCCACTTAATGATTCAAGTGAATCAACTAACTGTCCTGGATAGTCTCTAGCATATTTCATTTCATCACTTGATAAACACGTAGCATGAGCAGCAAATGTCGTAAGAAGTGCGGTCTCACCATTTTGCTTTTGAATTTTCACTACTCGAAACCATGAATCAATAATCCCTTTATTACCAACGAGTCGATTTGTAACTAATTCTGATGCTTCGTATTTAGCATACCCAATGGATGCATGACTTATATTTTTTTCTGCTTTTTGTATGGCATTAATAATGTTGGTTGAAAGTTGATTAACAATATTTTGATCAAACTCCCCAGCAAAAAGTTCTCCTATATAACTGTTTCCCCATGCACCCATTGAAGAATGTGTATGGGTTGCAGTTAAATACACATGATTTAAATCATATCCAATGGAAGGGAGTCTTTCTAATAATTGAAGTGTAACTGCAGGAGGGACCAAGAGAGCATCCAGCGTGATAAATGCTATACTCTCGTTATTATTATTAAAAACAAAGCATCGCGCAAAAAGAGAATCGTGAACACCAATGGATATTGCACCTTTACGATTTCCATAACCAGAAAGTGGGGTAGGTGATTTTGGCGTAATATTTACTTTTGCCCAGCCAACATTCAGGTGTGAATTAGTAATTGAATTAAAATTTGTTTTTATGCTATCCAATCTTGAACTGGCGATTTGATAATAGTCAGATTCAAGGAAATGTGTTCTATCAACCGGTTGAATGGTTATACTTGCAAGAAAAATTATTACACCAAAAAGAGCTAAAATCCATTTTATTATTACATTCATTAATATCCTCAATAAATAATATACTCAACAAGCTTCATAGATTGATGACATTTTAGTCCATATCCCAAATGGTCAAATTTTTCAAATTCTTTTTCTGATCCATTAAAAAAACAGCAACCATAAATGCGACGGAAAACATAATTATATTACCAATGAGTCCGGTATAATATAAATCAAAAGGTACATTCATCCAGTCGGGAACCATCCCACGTTTTGCGAGGATAGTCCAAATTGTAAATAGGGTTGTTAAAATTAGTCCAATCCAAACTGATTTTGCATTTCCTTTTTTTGTAAAAAATCCAAGTAAATAGAGGCCTAATAAACCGCCACCTGTAATAGACGACAATATAGTTACTGTATCTTGAAGTGTTTTTGTCTTTGATGCATTTAGTATAAAAGCCCCACCCATCATAAAGAGAGCTGCTCCTCCCGCAATTATCCATGCCATTTGCAAATAATGTTTATCATTCTCTCCTGGTTTGATATGACGGCGATATATGTCAACAATGCCTACGGTAGAAATCGCGTTAATACTAGAATCTAAGGAAGACATAGCAGCTGCGAGTGCTGCCGCAATCACTAACCCAGTTAAGCCAGGAGGGAGGAAGTTTAGAATAAAATATGGAAAAACTTGTTCTGCTTTACGAACGCCACTAAGCATTTCAGTGGCTTCAATGGTTGGAAATTCTTGGAAAAACACATAAAGTGATGTCCCGATAAACATATAGAATGCCCAGATTGGTAAACTTGACACTACACAAACAAGCATCGCTTTTCTTGCTTCAAGGGTACTTTTAGCAGCTGCATAACGCTGGACAGTATTTTGATTTGCACTATATTCTGTTAGCCAACTAGTGAGCCCTACTAAAAAAAGCATGGTCCCTGTTTTAGCCGTTAAGGAAAATCCCCATCCAATTGATCGAAATCCTGATGAAGTCATTTCAGATAAGGATAATTTTCCATCAGTAATTGCTACAGAAAAGATTTGGTCCAAACCACCGGGCAAATGATTAATAATTACACTAAGAGTTAAAAACCCTCCTAATACTAGGACGATCGTTTGAATCACATCTGTCCAAATCACAGCATTAATACCACCAATAATGGTATAGAAGGCAACAAAAATGCCACTAATTAAAATACTTGTTACAATTGAGAATCCAGTTATTTCATGCATTAGTAATGAAACGAGATATAGAATTAAACTTATTCGAACAAGTTGGGCCACGATAAATGTAACTCCGCCGTAAACTCTTACGGACGGCCCAAATCGATCTTCAAGATATTCATATGCAGATGTGATTTGCCCACGACGAAAGAAAGGGAGAAAGTAATAGGCAGCAATAAGAACACCTAATGGCATGGACCATGTTGTAATAAATCGTATCCAGGTTGTTTTATAGGCATCTGCAGGATAAGAAAGGAAAGTGACAGAACTAATGGATGTTCCAACAAGGCTTAGTCCAACAATAACTCCAGAAAAAGATCGTCCGCCAACAAAATATTCTTCTGTTGAAATATTTTTCTTTGAAAAATAATAGCCCATTCCTGCAACGAGAGATAAATATCCTATTAAAACAGTTAAATCAATCCAATGGAGTGTCATGAAAAGTAGTCTACTTATTTAATAAATCATCTAGATCAATTATAGCTGAATTTGATAGTACATCATTAGGATACAATTAAATATTTACTTATTAAATATTTAAAACGAACCACCGACAGATAATCGGAAGGGAGGTTCAAAATATTCTGAAAAATTTGAATAGGCAATATCAACGAATATTTTTTTTCTGCCGGTTTTAACATTTAATCCGATTCCGGCAGTCCAATCTTCAGTATCATAAAAGAATTTATACCCACCTCGGATTGAAAGAATATTTAGAAGTTGTAATTCAGAACCAACATGATATCTATCCCGATAATCGGTTGCAAAAGCACTTTCAGCTGAAATAAGTAACCGAATAGGTGATCCTTGTTCACCGATAATGCTCATTGCAGTATTTACATTAAAGTATAAAGGTAATTTAAATTTATCTGACAAATATTCTGCTTCTGGCCCAAAGTTTTTCATAATCATTGCAATGGATAAATCTTTAAAACCTGAATAATAATAAGTTGCAAAATCAAGAGCAATACCGTGTGCTTTGTCAGAATCAATCCATTCTTCGATCCATTTCCCTTTAAATCCAAAAGACAATTGATCTGTAAGTTTTATGGCATAAGCTAACCCAATTGAAACATCTCCCACAGATATAAGCCTTCCTGTACCCGTAGGCTCTAAAACAGTCGTTTCTTCAAATTCTTCGGGTGAAAACTGCACAATGCTTAAGCCCAGGACAGATCGTTTCCCATATGGCCGAGCAATAGCTCCAGAATATAACTTGGAGCCAACAATCCAATTAGTAACGCCGAATGTAAAATCGAATTGATCAATATGTGTTAAACCTGCTGGATTATAAAAAATCGCAGAAATATCATTTGCAACAGCTGTAAATGCATCGCCCATTCCAGCAGCTCTAGCGGATGGGCTTATTTTTAAGAAAGAAAACCCAGATTTCCCAACGCGTTTAAACTCTTTTTCTTGCCCTTGAACATTTTGAGTTGTGAAAGAACAGAGAAGAATGATTGTCAAATAGAGTCTTATTTTCATAATGATTTACTTTACAACTGCTAAAGTTCCTTTTTGAATTTGTCCCATACTTTCAGAAGTCATTGATTCAACAACCCAAAAATATATTCCACTTACAATCCGGCCAGAAAAAGTAACAGTTTCCTGTCGCCAAGATGTTTCTGCAGCAAAATCTTTATTATGCTCTTTTTCTAAAACTAAATCGCCCGAAGCACTATATACTCGGATGATACAATGACGCGGGAGATTAATAAATCTTAATTTATAAGGGTCAGCCACATCAGGATACATGTGCAATGGATCTTTAAAATCCATTCTAAATGGATTTGGGACTACCATAATTTTTTCCATCATTTCATCAAAAGCTACATGAGAAGGTTGGTAAGGTGATTTTGCAATCATATTCTTTTGTTCAGGAGCTGCCATCCCACTTTCTAATGGTGGAACAGGTCCATGGGACACACCAAAACGGTCCACCCAGTCATCATGACCAGAATCAACTGTCCGGACACTATAATAATAATTATATCCAGCAAAGGATTCAGTATCTGTATATGAATATCGCCCTTTTTCCGAGTCAAAATAAGTGGTATCACCTACTGATATTTCGGCTATATACTCCCAAGGACCCCAATGCCAATCAAAAGAAGGTGGCCATGATCTATATACTTTATAGGCCACTACATCTTGTGCTTCATCACCTTCATAATCTGGATCCCGAGCGGTATCTGCAACAGCATCCCAATTAATTATCATCTCCCCGAGTTGGCTATTGCTAAATGAAAATTCTACATCAGGTGGAGGATCTGGTAAATCATATCCTAATTCATAAGCTTGTTGAGCTTTCTTAAAATTTCTAACGACAGAATGTTCACCCAATTTAAGTTCGCCTTGGGCTTCTTCCGTATTTGACCACGTAAATTCATCTTCATTTTGCCAGTCGGCACCCGAACCACCCACATATGCCATAACTATTTTTGCTTTTTCTCCCGGAGATAAGGAATAGGGGCCATAAACAAAAGCATGAGAACCAAGTGTTGATGAATCAGGATTATCACTAATAGATCCTTCATTACTATGAATCATCATATCAAACATTTCTTGAGGTGTATGTTTTTCATGAGCAGGTTCATCATACTCAAATTCATCTAAATTGCCGTTAAACCACCATCGAAATGCGTATGGTTCATCGCCAGATTCTGGAGAAACATATATTTGATCAGGGTCATTAACAAAAGGTGGCATTACATCAATTTGTCCACATGCAATATAGGGGAAAGCCATTAATTGGTTTTGATGCTGTCCTTGATATTCATTGTATGCATTCATACGAGCACTTTCTTCTTTAAAAGGTGCCCCTGTATCATCCCAAGGAGTGGTTAACCAATCATCATCTCGTTGATAAGCTAAATTCATACCTTTATAAACCATGGTACTTTCAGGATTATCAGCCACATAGTTTGAAGCTTTTGTATATAGGAACCAGTCATCTTGTGTTGACAGATCATTCACTCTCCAATCGCTCCAACCTTGACCATAACCAGATGCCCATTGGGCACCCATACTATTAATACTAAAACTATTCATGATAGCAAAATAGGTTTCTTCTAGGTTATTACTACCTGTGTTTTCAAAAATAATTTCTTCAATAATAAAATCATCATAATCTTGGTAACTCCAAGCATAAGCTTTTTTTGTAACCGTAACATCCATACCTGTTTCCCATTGGGAAATAATGATTTCTTCAGGATACTCATCATTTGGGATATACTTACCGTATCTGTAATTATGAATTTCAACCGCTTCGCTGCCTGAAATATTGGTATGATAGTATGAATAATTACTTTGTTGCATATTGGGCCCAGTTGTATCCCCTAAAAAATGCTCAGGGACATCAGGCGAAGTAATAGGATAGCGGTCATCGTCAATATCATCTGTAACGCCTCTTGGCCCACTGTGAGATACAAGGGTGTCTCCGTCAACAACAGTTAAAACCCAAACACCACTCCCTTTAGAATTTTGTGAATTTGTTACACGAGAAACATCAACTAAGTTAGGGTCGCCATTTAAATAAGCTTCTATATCTAACCAATATTCCATGAAATCATTCATAGCACGGGCAGCATTTCCAGGATATTCTAGTCCCACTTGATCGTGATTAGAATAATGAGCTCGGTTTCCACCGCCCATGAGTCCATTACTTCTGTATGTTGTCCACAGTTTACCACGAGTTAAAAATCGAGGTTGATAGCTCGAAATCATATCCTGCCCAATCATGATACTTGCTAGGGCAACAAATAAAAGTATGTTTTTATTATTTCTCATTAAATCCTCTAAAATGAAGCTCGTATCCCAATTCTCATTTCTCTAGGCTTACCATAATATCTAGAATTCACGCCAGAGTCACCATATAATAAATATTCTTCATTATCGGGTCTAGGTGTTTCAAGCCCCCATCTCAGAAAATCGCTTGAAGCACTTGTTATATCCTTCTGATTAAATACGTTTTCTATTTCTGCATAGAGAGTAGTTGTTGCATTTCCCTTGCTTAAAATTTGTTTTTCAATACTAAAATCTGTTCGAGATACCATGGGATTATGTCGCCATTCAAATGGTTTACCAATTGGTGAATATTCGAATGCGGATCCAGTTGACATTCGATAAATCAAATTTAATGTTATATTACCAAATATATTATATGGGCCAAGTTTCTCAGGAGAAACAACAAAGACACGTGCTTTTCCATAACTTCTAATATCAGAATCTGGTTTAGGCTCTTCCTCAGTGCCATCCCAAAATTCAACATAATACAAACCTGTAGAATCATATTGCTGTAAATCAAGACCGAGTGTAATAAGAGAATCAATAAATTGATTTGCTTTAGCGGCATATCCCTTTCTTAAGAAAGAAAAGATAGATTTAGGAGATTCAGTTCCATCGTCGTTTACACTATAATCCATCCACCATTTACTATCCATAACAAATTGAGAGTCTGGCACCCAGAATTGGCTTCCAGCTCCTGCAGCACCTTGCTTTGCCCATTGAAGATTATAGGATATATTGAATCCTAAATATTTTTGGAATTGTTTTTTGAGACTAAATTCAAACCCCTGTACATCTTCATGAATACCGTTTCCTGCCCGATGGGTAAATTGAAAATCAAACATATTTTTTGCAGGGTCCCACCATTGTAATTGAACTGCTCCAGGACTCGAGACTTGATTGTTTGAACTCTTATAAAAAGTAGATAGAGACATCACATAATCTTGATAAAAATTCCAATCAAACCCTAACTCAAAACTAATTGTTTTCTCAAATCCAAGAGAAGGGGTGCCAAAGTAGTTATCTTCCATTTGGTTATATATTTCAGAAGCATCAATGGTATCATTTCCATTTAAGTCCACATCTTTGTTACCATAATTATCCCAAGCTTCCGTGAATAATGTATAAAAACTAGGTTGCTGATAAATATGCCCATAAAAAAAGTGAATCATGGATCGTTCTGTAATAGGGTGAGCGACACCAATTCGAGGACTCCAAACTGTTTTTGGTTCAATAGTTTCCATTAATCCAAAAGATCTTAAAGTATCAAGGTTAAATCGAGTAAATGAGTTAAGGAAATGATCTGATGCAGTAAATGCATTTGTAATGGGCCAATCAGTATTTGGATCAAATTTATCCATTCGTATTCCTGCATTTAGGACAAGGCCCTTATATTCCATTTTGTCTTGGATATACCAAGCTAAACTTTTTGGTTGAATTGGCGATTTAACTGTGTGATCTTTACCAATATATTCTAACCGGCGATTATTTTGGTAATCACTATACACAAATGACCACACGTTATAATCCGTATAGTCAAAACCAGTCTTAATCAAATTATGGCTAGTGATTTGTGTTGAAAAATCAAACTTTACGCCTAAACGTTCGCGCTGGCCTTCTCTATATGATATAACATTCCTGGGTAAATTGAACCACCCATCCGCATCTTTTCTAATGTCAGTTGTTGAATCCGGGATGCCTTCAGGAGATTCCGAAGTTAAAGATTTAGATATTCTTAATTCGTAAAAGGTCGTGGGTGTAATTAAGTGGTTTAAGGATAAATATTCCATTCTATTTGTCGTAACTGTTTTTCCAGCAGATGATTCATTCATAGGGAGAAAAACATTTTTTCCTGAGTCTCCCATACCACGGATACCACCAACACCAGCACCAGAGTTAAAACTCCACCCATTAGAATAAACACCACCTAGCTTAAAACTAATTTTTGGATGAAGATTAAAGGCAAGTTTCCATGTTCCTTCAAAATTATCTGTAGAATGCGTTAATGGACTAATACCATAAACAGCTGCTCGACTTGTTCTACCACCAGTATAAAAAGAAACTTTCTTTTTTATGACAGGGCCAGAAAAGTTCCATTGATAAGTTTGCCCGCTATTTTCCCAATAGGGTACAATTACATGGATTTGTTCTCCTGTTAAGCTATCAATCTCATTGACCCATGTAGGGTTATCCCATTCCATATGATCTCTGTGAGTAGGTGATTCATAGTAGTTTGGCCCCCAGTGATGGTTGCCAGGAAATTGATTTGTCATTTCAAAATTACCATGAAAAGTATCTTCACCTTCACGAGTAATAATATTCACAACACCAGCTTGTGCATTTCCATATTCTGCACTTAAACCACCGGTAATAATTGAAATAGATTCAATATCGTATTTCCCAACACCTGTGTAATTATTAAGACTTAATCCATCATTGGAAATCATTTTTACACCATCAACATAATAGACAACATCGGCAGAAATACTATTCATATCGCCACCACGAATACGTCCACTTCCATGGATATCCATTCCTGGTTCCAGAGAAATCAAGTCTGAAACACTTTTTACCATGACCGAACGGGAAATTTCTTCTGAAGTAATTATATATTCACTAGAAGTTCGGTCGAGCTCAATGATGGATTTTTCAGCAACAACTTGCACTTCTTTCATACCGATAACTTCTTGGCTAAGCTCAAAATCTACTATGACAGTTCGGTCAGGGCTCACCTTAATATTCGTTTTTGTTACTTTTTCAAAGCCTATTACATTGACCGAAACTGAATAAGTACTAGGAGAAACGGATAAAAATATATATTCACCATTGAGATCAGATGACATACCACGATTCGTTCCATCTAACATCACATTTGCGCCAGGAAGTGCTACTCCATCTGTGTCGGTTACTTTTCCTTGAATTTTGCCTGTTACACCTCCAAATATTGAAGCATTTAGTGCAAAAAAGATTAGTATGTAAGTGAATAGATTTTTCATCGAATATCCAATAAATAGATTTTACAAAAAGAGCCCACCGGCACTGTCGGTGGGCTCTTAAAGATTATTTAATGAGAGTAAGTTTCCGAGTTTGGTTAAAACCCGTTGCTTCTATGTGATAGAAGTAAATACCGGAAGGCATATGTGATGCATTCCAACTCACCGTATGTGTACCAGCTTGAATATTAGCATCAATAAGTGTGGACACTTCATTCCCTAAAATATCAAATACAGTTATACGAACATGATTGTTATTTGGTACTGTAAATTGAATATTTGTTTCAGGGTTGAATGGGTTTGGATAGTTTTGAGCTAAATGAAATTGTCCTGGAGTAGCAACATAGTCATTAACATCTAATTCAGGCTCCATGTTGTAATAAACATCATCAATACTAACAGTTGCGTCTGCATGATCACCTGTAAAAGCCATGATTAGAGATGGTAATGGAGCATCAACCTCATCTGTCCCATATGTCCATTGAGGCTCATCACTTGGAGCTGAACCATCAGCGAATGTCCAAACTGACACATCATTTCCAAGGGCTTGAACTTTCATCCAGAACCATACATCATAGGCTGCGCCAGGTCCTTCAACAGGTCCTCCAAAAGCGCCAGTGGCGAAATGGAAGGAACCTGTAATTCCAGTTGGACTTACAACAGCCGTATAAAGATTAACGTCACTTATGAATGTTTCACTTGCAGCAACAACAAGGTGTAGGCCATCGCCTCCACCTTCTAAATCTGGTTCAGGTGACTCAAATTTCATTTTGACATAAGCAGTGAAATCTTCAGGCGTAATGACTGTCTCAGCATTCATGGTTTCATCAATCTGAATCCAGCAAGTTACCTCACCAAATGGATCATCAGTTGCCCATAGTGTTAAGGTGCCATCTGATATTTGAGCATTGCCCCAACCTGCCCACCAGGCCCATGTATAATCACATGTGAAAACACCTTCGTCACTGGGTGTTGCATCCGTGTCGAAAGTTTCGTGCCAACCCTGCGCCATTGTCATAGACACAAAGAGTAAAGCAGTTATCACTTTTTTCATATGTCCTCCTTTTTTTTATTTTAGAAATTTATAAATCGTAACCAACCCCAATATCAAAAGATAAAAATTGAATTGGAAATACTTCATATAGACCCCAGTCTTCAAATGCACGTAAATACCCAATTGCAGCATGATATTCTAGGTTTATGATTAAAGTCATTTTATTTCCGATATTTAAATCACCACCTATACCGGCTAATGCACCCCAAGCAACTCGTCTATCTTTTATGGTGTTAAGTAAAAAAGTTTGATCCAATGGTGTGGTGGATTGCCCAGGGTAAACAAGGCCACTCACTTTCTGAGTATAATTATAAAGGCCAAATCCATAAGAGAAGAATGGCGAAAAAGATGAACTTAATCCATCGTAACGATGCCATTTTTGTTGAATCTTTAAAATAAAATCATTCCAGGTCATGTTTGCTTTCGCTTCGGGACTGGGATAATATTGATAATCAATGAGCCATTGGAAATCACGATCCTCTATAAAACCATCTGTAAATTTTTGAAAATGTGTTTCAACCAAAACGCGAGTATCAGGGTTTGGATTGTTATAATAAGTGAGGGTTAGCTTAGGCGTTATAGAATACCAATTGCTTAGACCGCCTACCGGCATACCAATACCTATACCTCCAGAAAATCCCCCTTTCGCAATCAATAGGTTGCTTACGCAAGTAATCAATATAATTAATACAAGGTAAACTGACCTTAGTTTATTATTCATTAGATTTTCTACACTCCTTAGTCTGACAATGTACCTTTAATTAATAATTTATGTCAATAACTTATTAATTGGTATGATGGCTCTAATAATTTAGGGGGTGTCTATTAGGAGTTAGGTTAAGCAAATAATAGAAGTATAATACTAAATTGAGAGAAGGAAGAGATAGAAAAATTCGAGAAAAAAATCACTTATTGACTCGACTCTTCAAAGTAATATTAATAGATTCCCGATTCAATAATTCAATTTTCAAAATAGATATCAATAATATTTATTTTAAATATGATAACAATAATTAGTAATAAAATAAGGATTATATGAAATATTTACTATTGAACATCTTTCTGTCTATGCATCTATTTGGACAGGCAAAATCAACAATTGCAATTGGACCATATATTCAAAATGTGACTAATCATTCTGCTGTAGTTTGTTGGGCAACATTAAAATCCAATTCGTTTATGATTCAAAAATCCGGGAAAAACCAAATAATCCCTCAATATGAAAATCATGAAATGATTTTATCTAGCTTGAAACCAGATACGGAATATTCCTATGATATAGGGGGAAAAGGTATACCTGAACAAATGGGAACATTTACAACATTTCCTAAAGAAATAAAACCGTTCCAATTCGCTGTTTTAGGAGATACACGGTCTCGCCATGATGTTCACAGTAAACATGTAGGTCGTATTCTTAAAAATAAACCATTATTTGTTTTAAACACTGGTGACATGGTTGGGAATGGACTTGATATACATCATTGGGAAACATTTTTTGATGTGACTAAAAATTTGATGCAATCTATTCCATATTTCCCGGCTTTAGGAAATCATGAAAAAGATTCTCCATATTATTATGATTTTTTTAATCTACCAAATAATGAACGATATTATAGTTTTAGTGTGGGTGATGCGTTATTCATTTCTCTCGATTTAGAAGGAATTCAATATCAAACACCGAAATATTTGAAAAAGCAAAACCGCAGGTATTTTTGGGGTAATCATGAAATCGCTTATTTCAAAAAACAAAAAGAATGGTTAGAGCGCACACTCAATCTTCACGATGATGCAGGATTTATATTTGTCTATTTTCATAAACCACTTATTAGTGTAAAGAAAAGTCGGGTCGAGGGCACGAAAATGAGACGAAAATTTTGGGGTGATATTTTTGAACGACATGGTGTCCAAGTTGTATTTAGTGGTCATGATCACCATTATCATCATGCTTTGAGTGGAGGGACACATTATATTACAACTGCAGGTGGCGGCGCAAGTTTATATGATATAGATGCAATTCAACCCGAAACAGTAAAAGCTATTAAAACAGAACACTATATCCTAACCGATGTAAATATGAATACAGCTATACTAAATGTGATTGATATTAAAGGAGATCAAATTGATACTATTACAATTGATAAACGAAAATAAAATCTACATAAATAGAATCGTACTTTGTATCTTTAGTGATCAATTTTAAAAACGCGACTAAATAAATCATGGAAAAATCACCCAACAACTTTATCAATTATAATTCTTTTCAGTTATATGGATTAATTACAATTCGAATCCTGGCCAGTTGGCATTTTCTTTATGAAAGTATTTCCATAATCACTAATCCATACTGGTCATCTGTGGCTGAAATATGTAATTAAATAAGGAGATGTAATGAATAAATCCACACGATTAAGCGGAATGATGTTCCTCCAATATGCATTATGGGGAGCTTGGCTTCCTTTAACAGCACGATATTTATCAGCGGGTGTTGCAGAAGGTGGATTGGGATTCACTGGGACACAAATTGGTATGATCTTGGGCTTGGCAGGGTCGCTGGGCGCTGCATTTGCTCCATTCATTGCTGGACAATTGGCGGATCGTTATTTTAGTACAGAAAAATTCTTGGCAGTACTTATGTTAGTTGGTGGTGTGTTAAAGTGGTATACATCTTTGCAAACGACATATTCTGCTTGGCTAATTCTTTCTATTGCTTACAGCATTGTTTATATGCCAACTATTGCATTAACTAATTCAATCACATTTTTCCATATTGATGATCAAGATAATGATTTCCCTAAGATTCGTGTTTGGGGAACTATTGGTTGGATTGTCGCCAGTTGGGCCTTTCCCATGATATGGCTACAAACAGGATTATCCTTTCAATGGATGCCACCTTTTTTTGTGGGATCAGAAGTACCAGATGTAACAGCACGATTGGCAGATGCATTAAAATTTTCTGGCGGGATTTCCATTTTTTATGCGGCTTATTGTTTCCTTCTTCCACACACACCACCCAAAGCGGATGCTGTGGAAAAACTGGCATTCAAAAAAGCATTTCAATTATTTAATAAACCATCATTCACAACATTGGTTATTGCTAGCTTAGCGATAAGTATTGTACATCAGATTTACTTTATCCAAGCTGGACCATTTCTGTCTCACATTGGATTGAAAGATAGTCAAATAGGTCCGGCTATGACGATTGGTCAATTTGCTGAAATTCTTACAATGGTCTATTTGGGATATTTTCTAAAAAATTTAGGGTTTCGTAAGGTGATTACCATCGGTACCATAGCCTATTTTTCCCGATACGCCGTATTTGGTACAGAATCATTGCCCGTTTGGCTAATCGTTATCAGTCAAGCATTACACGGCATTTGTTTTGCCTTTTTCTTTGCGACCGCATTTATGTATGTGGACCGTATTACGGATAAAGATATTCGTCATTCTGCCCAAACGGTATTTGGAATTATTATTTTAGGAGGAGGGCCAGTTATCGGCGGTTGGCTATCTGGGTTTTTGCAAGAATACTATACCGTAAATGGTGTATTTGATTTTTCTAATTTCTGGTATACGATTGCAGGATTGAGCATTCTAACAACTATATATTTTTACACATCATTTCGAGAAGAATCAGAAGTGCAAAAAACACTATTTCAAAATAATTAAAGAGAATTATTATTAGTAGGAATAATATTGAAAAAGATAAAGGAATATTAATAGTGAATAAAAATCGAATTGGCATTGGATTTATTGGAGGAGGTTTTATTACCAAATTTCATATTCAATCATTTGTTGCCGTGCGGAATGCAGATATTT
This sequence comes from Fidelibacterota bacterium, assembly GCA_018658715.1. GTDB lineage: Bacteria > Fidelibacterota > Marinisomatia > Marinisomatales > UBA1611 > JABHGY01. The sequence continues at coordinate 30,569 of JABHUQ010000115.1, read as the reverse complement.
TGGGCGTCATGTCTCGGACGAAAGCTTCCGCGGAAGAATCAGCTGCTTTGGCTCAAAAACTTGGTGTAGGTAATGCCAAAGCATACAATACAATTACGGATATGATTGCAGATCCCAATATTCATGCACTTTGGATTTGCTCTCCTAATTTTACCCGAATTGATACAATGGAAGAAATTGTTAATGCCATTGAAAGTGGTGTGGGTGAACTCATTGGTATTGCTTGCGAAAAGCCCTTGGGACGTAATGTAGCCGAAGCTAAAAAAGTGTTAGAACTTGCTCAAAGAGCGAATCTGTTGGATGGCTATTTAGAAAATCAAGTTTTCTCACCACCGGTGACCCGTGGAAAAGAAATCATCTGGGAGCGTGCGGCAAAAGCAACAGGACGACCTTATTTGGCCAGAACAGCCGAAGAACATAGTGGGCCACATATGCCATGGTTTTGGGAAGGTGAATTGCAAGGTGGTGGTGTATTAAATGATATGATGTGCCATTCAGTCGAAGAAGCACGATTTGTACTTACCGAACCGGGTGCACCAAGGGAGTCACTTAAACCTATTAGCGTTCAAGCGTATGCATCATGCCTGAAATGGCAGCAGGAAAAATATGCGGATCAATTAGCCAAATCCAGTGGTGGTAAGTTAGATTATCGAAATCGTCCGTCTGAAGATTTTGCTCGTTCATTAATCGAATATGAAACAGAAGATGGACAAAAGCTTGTGGTAGAAACGACCACATCTTGGTGTTTTGTGGGAGCAGGTCTTCGTTTGAGCATGGAATTATTCGGACCAGAATATTCCATGTTTATGAATACGTTGGATACAGACTTAAAATTGTTTTTTAGCCGTGAAGTTTCGGGAAATCAAGGTGAAGATATGGTGGAGAAACAAAACGCCGAATCTGGTGTCATGCCCGTTGTCTCTAGCGAAGAGGAAGTTTATGGATATACAGCAGAAAACCGTCACATGGTGGAATCCTTTTTGGCTGGGAAACGTCCAGAAGAAAATTTCAGCGATGGTGTAAATGTAACAGAATTATTAATGACGGCTTATATGAGTGCAGAACAAGGGAAAACTATCAAATTCCCACCAGATAATCTGGATACATTTATTCCGGCTGTTGCTAAAGGTGAGTGGAACCCAAAAAAATGATTCAAAACATTCATAGAAGTAATGCAAACCCAAAGGTAAAGAAATGAAAAAAAAAATATTATTAATCTTAATGGCTGTGCTTTTTGTGTTGCCACTTAGTGCTGAATCTGCTTCGGTTACCACCGATTATTCTGAAGCTAGGATTCAAGATTTGAAATTGGGTTCTCAAGCATGGACATTTCGGAAGTTTTCTTTCTATGAAATGTTGGACATGATGCAAGACCTTGATCTTCATTATTTACAAGCATATCCAGGACAAGTATTAGATAAAAAAAATTCGAATGGACGGTTTGGCCACAATATGTCTAACGATCAAATAGCAGAAGTAAAACAAGCACTTAAAGATCACGATATTAAACTTATAGCCTATGGCGTGGTGGGCTTTAATAATAATGAAGAAAGTGTGAAAGTTGTTTTCGAATTTGCGAAAAAAATGGGAATTCGAACTGTTATTACCGAACCGAAATATGATGATTATTCCATCATTGAAAAAATGGTCAAGAAATTCAATATTCAGGTAGCCATCCACAACCATCCATACCCTTCAAAATATGCCCATCCACAGACGGTTTTAGATCATATTCGCGGTTTAGACGAACGAATTGGTGCTTGTGCTGATATTGGCCATTGGATGCGCACAGGACTAAATGTAGTGGAAGGATTACGATTATTGGAAGGGCGAATTTTAGATATCCATCTAGAAGATTTAGATGAGATCGGTAATAAGAAAGCAAACACAGTTCCATTTGGTCAGGGAAAAGCAAATATGCATGATGTACTCGCAGAATTGTCGCGTCAAAATTATTACGGTATGTTAGCAATAGAATTAGAGCAAGGTGAAGTTGCAAAAGATCCTGTCCCAACAATTCGTGATGGGAAAAAATATATTGATGAAATAACCCATTATAAAGATTGGGAAGAAATATTGGTTCAAGGTGGGAATGGTCGATTTAATAAACATGGTTGGAATCATTACGGTCCTGGATATTTTGAATTAGATCATAAAACCGGTGTTTTAAAATCAAAATTAGGAATGGGCTTATTTTGGTATGCAAAGAAAATGCTCGGAAATTTTACATTAGACTTGGAATTTATGGTGGATCAGGAAAGATCTAATTCTGGGATCTTTCTAAGGATTCCAAGTATGCCCCATGACAATTATTATGTAGGTCATTCATTCGAAGTACAAATTTATCACCCCGGCGACGGTATTCATCGCACTGGCGCTATCTATGATGCTGAACCACCAATCACCAATGCTACAAAAGGAGCTGGAGAATGGAACCATTATTCTATCACATTTAAAGGAGACAAGATTATTGTTTATTTGAATGGCGTTAAGGTGCAAGATTGGAAGGCAGAACCCCGTGGTAAAATCAGTGATTTTGCAGAAAAAGGATTTATCGGCTTACAAAACCATGATTGGGAGACAGCAGTATTTTATCGAAATATTTTTCTAAAGGAATTAGATTAAAAATCATGATTAAAAAAGATTGGAATAAAACGAAAGCTCAATTTATTGTGAGGATAGTTTTATCATAGACAATAATAAAGTCATTTTTGGTCATGCATTCTTGATCTATGACTTATCAGAATATGCTTTATTAACTTGGAGTGAAAACACCAAAAACGGAAGCCAATTGATTATATGATTTTTCCCAAAATCAAATAATCGATAATATGAGATTAATCAATTGATCTTTGATAAAATGATTCATTCTGAAACAGGGACAGGCATTTCCATGTTTGCTCAAGACTGGGCACCCATTGCGAATGTTGAATTAGGTACAGTTAGGGGTGCAGATTGAATGAGTGAATGGTGGCTTGTATGTAGAAGGCGAACGAGATGGAGACGTAACCGAAACCAAAAAAGAATTTTGGTAACAGGCGTAAGGGATGGTTCGGTTTTTAGATGCCGGCAACTTTAAAGGAGTAATTATGAAAGAACCTATCAAAAAAGGAGTGAAGAAAACAATCTCAAGAAGAGATTTTATTGCAAATTCTTCTATAGCAGCTGCTGCATTTATAATTGTTCCGAGACATGTTTTAGGTGGTGTGGGTTATACATCTCCAAGCGATAAATTGAATATTGCTGCCATTGGCGTGGGTGGAAAAGGTCGCTCAGATATTGCTGGTGTTGCCACAGAAAATATAGTAGCCTTATGTGACGTAGACGATGTAAACATGTTTGAAACTATCAAAAAAGCAGGTGAGTGGGCTGAAGAGCAAGGTTTACCAGAAAATCCTTTGGCAAAAGTGCCGAGATATAAAGATTTTCGAGTCATGCTGGATAGACAAAAAGACATTGATGCTGTTACCGTCAGTACACCGGATCACTTTCATGCCATTGCTGCTATCACAGCTATTAAAAAAGGAAAGCATGCTTTTGTCCAAAAACCACTCACCCATTCTGTGGATGAAGCAAGGAAATTAAGTGCCGCCGCCAATAAAGCTGGTGTTGTCACACAAATGGGAAACCAAGGCCATGCCGGGGAAGGTATCCGGTTAATCAGCGAATGGTTGGCAGACGATGCCATAGGTGACGTCCGCGAAGTCCATTGCTGGACCAATAGACCCATATGGGAAACAGGGATGAGTCGTCCATTGGAGATCCCATCCGTTCCACCCACATTGGATTGGAACTTATGGGTTGGTCCTGCACCTTATAGACCCTATCATCCTGCCTATGCACCTTGGAACTGGCGAGCTTGGTGTGATTTTGGAACCGGTGCATTAGGTGATATGGGTGCACATATTTTTGACATTCCTTACCATACATTAAAAATGGATCAACCTACATCCGTTTTTGCAAGTTCATCCAAATTTAATGGAGAATCTTGGCCTGTTGCATCCACCATTTATTATGAGTTCCCACAACGGGGAAAACTTCCACCTGTTAAATTGACTTGGTTTGATGGGGGCATTATGCCACCACGTCCGGAAGGAATAGAACCAGGCAGACGTATGGGTGATGGTGATGGTGGTATCATGTTTTATGGAGATAAAGGTATGATCATGTGTGGATGTTATGGACGGAATCCAAGATTGGTGCCAGAAACATCTATGAAGGAATACAAGCGACCACCCAAAACATTAGAACGGTCACCTGGGATTCATCAAGAATGGGTTCAATGTATTAAAGAAGGTAAACAAGCTACATCCAATTTTGACTATGCTGCCAAACTCACCAGCACTATGTTGTTGGGAAATATTGCCATTCGCATGGCGCCCAGAAGTACCAAATTAGAATGGGATGGGAAAGAAGGTAAATTTACCAATATGGATGAAGCCAATGAATATCTCGGTAGAGAATATCGCAAAGGATATAGTCTATAAATCTTGACAAAGGAACAAATTATGAATAAAAAAATAATGATCAGCGTGATTACAATATTTGGCATCGTATTCGCCGCCATTATGATGAAAACATCTTCAGATGAAGGATTGACACCCCTGTTCAATGGTCAAGACCTTACCGGCTGGCGTGCCAGTGAAAATGGTGATTTTCGCGTAGAAAATAGCGCCATAGTTGTTCGGGGAAACCGCGCCCATTTATTTTCAGATCGAGAATTCAAGAATTTTGAATTCAAATGTGAAATTATGACAAGCCCCGGAAGTAACTCCGGATTGTATTTTCATACTCAATATGAAGAATCCTGGCCCAGCCGTGGATATGAAGTGCAAGTAAATACATCTCATGGCGATCCAGTGAAGAATGGCAGTCTCTGGGGTGTGGTTCGTTCATTTGATCCAATGGCCAATGACAATGAATGGTTCACCTTGGAAGTGACAGTGGATGGAAAACATGTGGTCACCAAGGTAAATGGCAAAGTGGTGGTGGATTATAATGAATTAGAAGGCGTGACCGGTGGAAGACGGATTGACAAAGGGTCTTTCGCCATTCAAGCCCACGACCCAAAAAGTGTGGTTCGCTACAGAAATATCATGGTTAAAGAACTAGATTAATTCATCAAAATATTGCTGTGCCAAAACCCACCTGTGACACTATAGATTTACGCACGCAAAAACCAGGGTTTTTTTGTTGCAAGATCATGGAAATCCTGTGCAATATAGAAATATTTGGATCATTGAAAAATAACAAGAGATTAATATGAAAAATCAAAAACCATTGAACCGGAGAGATTTTATTAAAAAATCCACTACTGTAGCTGCGGCATTTACCATCGTACCGCGATATGTGTTGGGTGGAACAGGATATACGGCACCCAGCGATAAATTGAATATTGCTTGTGTGGGTGTAGGTGGAAAAGGATATTCTGATACGCATGGTGTGGCTTCTGAAAATATTGTTGCATTATGTGATGTGGACGAATTGAAAGCAGCTAAAACATTTAATGATTTCCCTAATGCAAATCGCTACACTGATTTTCGCGTTTTGTTGGAAAAAGAAAAAGGTATTGATGCTGTAACGGTTACAACGCCAGATCACAATCATGCAGTCGTTGCCATGGCAGCAATGGATTTAGGGAAACATGTTTATGTTCAAAAACCATTGACCCACACGGTTTATGAAGCACGGATGTTGGCGAAAAAAGCAAAAGAAATGAATGTGGTTACTCAAATGGGCAACCAAGGACACGCAGGAGAAGGTGGACGTTTAATCAATGAATGGATTTGGGATGGCGCTATTGGTGATGTAACAGAAGTTCATGTATGGACGAATCGTCCTGTTTGGCCCCAAGGCATTGGAAGACCGGAAACATTGCCATCTGTTCCGGAAACGTTGGATTGGAATCAATGGTTGGGACCAGCAAAATGGCGACCTTATCATCCAGCATATGTGCCATTTGCATGGCGTGGTTGGTGGGATTATGGTACAGGAGCTTTGGGTGATATGGGCGCTCACTTAATTGATCACCCGTACTGGGCATTGAAAATGGAATATCCAGATACTGTTCAGGCAAGTTCGAGTTCGATTAATGATGAAACCTACCCTCATGCTTCCATGGTAACGTATGAATTCCCAGCTCGGGAAGGCATGGTCCCTGTAAAAATGGTTTGGTATGATGGTGGACTTATGCCACCGAGACCAAAAGAATTGGAACCGGGCCGTAAAATGGGCGATGGCGGTGGCGGTGTACTATTCTATGGTACCGAAGGAAAATTGATGTGTTCTACCTATGGAAATAGTCCACGCATTATTCCAGAAACGGCTATGCAAACCTATAAACGTCCGAAAAAATCCATTCCAAGATCACCTGGAATTCGTGAAGAATGGATCCAAGCCATCAAAGGTGGACCTGCTACAACATCGCATTTTGAATATGCTTCTAAATTGACAGAAACTATGTTGTTGGGTTGTATTGCATTGCGTGTAAAAGACAATAATATGGTTTTGGACTGGGATGGCAAAAAAGGTCAATTCACTAATCATGATGAAGCTAATGCTTTTATTCATAAAGAATATCGTGATGGCTGGACATTGTAAGGAAACCAATGAGTAATAATAACAAAAATATAGATAGACGACAATTTATTAAATCAAGTGCAGCAGTAGGCGCCAGTCTCATTTTGGTGCCCCATGTACTTAAAGGTGGAAAGACCTTTGGAGTGAGTGATATAAATGTAGCTTTATTGGGCGCTGGCGCAGAAGGTCAGGTGCTCATGAATGCCTGTTTGAAAATCCCTGGAATTCGATTTAAAGCTGTGTGCGATATTTGGTCAGAATACAGCCAAAAGCGTGTATATCGCCTATTGAGAAAATATGGTCATGAATTGAATAAGTATGAAGATTATAAAGAAATGCTGGCAATAGAAAAAGATTTGGATGCAGTCATCATAGCTACACCAGATTTTTGGCATGCAGAACATGCCACAGCATGTTTGGAAGCTGGGCTACATGTGTATTGTGAAAAAGAAATGTCCAATACATTGGAGGGTGCGCGGCAAATTGTTGAAGCGACCCAGATAAGTGGGAAACTGTTACAAGTGGGCCATCAGCGTCGGAGTAATCCACGTTACATCCACTGTTACGAAAATATTATTAAAGAATCCAAAATGCTGGGTCGCATTACCACCATTAATGGTCAATGGAATCGTGCGATACAGCCTGATTTAGGTTGGCCGGATAAATATGCTATCCCCCATGAAAGATTAGAAAAGTATGGATTTAAATCAATGGCACAATTCCGGAATTGGCGTTGGTATAAAGGATTAGGTGGTGGACCGGTCGTTGATCTTGGGTCGCACCAAATTGATATCTATAGCTGGTTTTTGGATGCAGTACCATCATCAGTCATGGCATCCGGTGGAACCGATTATTATGATAAGAAAACGCATGAATGGTATGATACAGTTATGGCGTTATTTGAATTTGATACACCGGAAGGAAAAGTCCGAGCATCATACCAAACGATTACCACCAACAGCAATTTAGGTTATTTTGAAAATTTCATGGGCGATAAAGGAACATTGCAAATCTCTGAATCCGCAGGGCGGGCAGGTATCTATAGAGAACAATCTGCACCTTTATGGGACAAATGGGTAGATAAAGGATTTATCAACTCACCAGTGGAAGATGCACCGTCACCAACCAATGGTGCTGTATTGGACGTGCGGGAAACAGTGGCTCCACCGAAATATGAATTACCCATTACCTTCAATGATCCCTATCATAAACCACATTTGGAAAATTTCTTTAATTCCATTCGTGGTACAGAAACACTGAATTGTCCGGCTGAAGTGGGCTATGAAACAGCGGTGGCTGTTCTAAAAGTGAATGAAGCAGTTGAAAATGCATCACCGGTAAAATATAATAAAAGTGAATTTGTCATTTAATCTATATACGAATTAAATCATGAATAATCGTTCTATTTTTACCTTGTTCAGTTGTATCCTATTCGGACAAATATTGTTGGGACAAACAAAATTAGGGGATTCACCTGACGGCAGCCGTTCACCAGCGGTTCATCGCATCAAATTGATGGATCATGATAGTTCTGCCATTCGCATGTATCAAGAATTACAGTTACCATTTTCTACAGAAATGACCTGTGGTACCTGTCATGATTACCAAACGGTGCGTTCTGGTTGGCATTTCAATGCAGGGAGCAATATTGAATCTGGGCGAAATGGACAACCCTGGATCTACGCTAATCCGAAAACATTAACTCAAATTCCTTTAAGTTATCGCTATTGGAATAGCGCCATCCATCCGGATGATTTTGGTATGTCCCCATTTGAATTTATTAAAATATTTGGTCGCCATCATCCCGGTGGAAGTGTCGGTGAACAGGACGAACGCTGGGAAAAGGAAAATTCCTTTCGCTGGAATATATCAGGAAAGGTGGAAGTGAATTGTTTGGTTTGTCATGATGTGAATTCAGCAGCAGATCGGTCTCATGTAGCCAAACAATTCAAAAAAGAAAATTTCCGCTGGGCTTCTGCGAGTATGTCGTCATTTGCAGATGTAAGTGGATCAGCCAAAGATATGCCGGACCATTATGACATATATTATGGATTGGCACCGGATGAATCAAAAGCCCTTCCGCCTCAAGTCAATTATGATAGAATAGCTTTTAATGAAAAAGATGAAGTCTTTTTTGATGTAACGCGAAATATCCCAAACAAGAATTGTTATTTCTGCCATTCAACTATGGTAGTGGATAAAGAGCGTTCAGAATTCTGGCAGCACGGTCAAGATATTCATCTTCAACGTGGAATGAATTGTGTGGATTGCCATCGAAACGGTTTGGATCATAATATGATTCGTGGTTATGACAATGAAAGTGCGGAAGAAAATTCGCCAGAATTAGCAGACTTCACTTGTGCAGGCTGCCATTCAATTGATGAAAATGGGTCAACCGTTTCCCATAATAATAAAGGACCTGTTCCAACGCATAACGGATTGCCGCCCCTTCATTTAGAAAAGCTATCTTGTACTTCCTGTCATTCGGGAGAAATGCCTAAAGATAATTCAATGCTGGCGAAAACATCCATGGGACATGGATTAGGCACTCATGGCATCAATAAAGCAGATAATACATTACCCCATATTATAACGCCTGTTTTTGAAGAAAATGGTGATGGTATAATCGAACCTGTGAATATGGTTTGGCCATCCTATTGGGGATGGAAAAATGGAAATGATATTTCTCCAATCAACAGAGATAATTATGAATTTATCGTCTCGGATATTTTGTTAACCTTGGCATTGAATAATGAAGGATCTTGGCCATCTATAAATGAGTCACACATTAAGACTATTTTAGATCAATTATCAGGACAAAGGTCGGAAGGGGTACCCGTTTATGTCAGTGGTGGCAAAATATATTTTAACCGTACGAATGGCTTAATATCGGAAGAAAATGAAATAGCAAATCCATATACTTGGCCTATTGCCCATAATGTACGTCCTGTTTCCATGGCGTTGGGAAGAAATGGATGTACCGATTGTCACGGCGTTGATGCTCCATTTTATACCAGTCTAATTTCTGTGGATTCTCCCCTAAAAACAGATAATGCTATAATGGTTGATTTTCAGAGTCAGGAATTAGTTGCGGCTCAACTATTTGCCAATGCATTTATTTTTCGTCCCTGGTTGAAAGGGATCATTTATATGTCAGTCTTTTCGGTCGTGTCATTAGTGATATTATTTTTCTTTCATAAATTGCAATGCTGGCTTGGTTCATCCCAAAGGGAAGAACACTGATGAATCAGAGTATACAAAGTTTAATCTTCAAGTTAGGACTTGGCGCATTTATACTCTTGGTTATAACAGGATTTCTCCCACTATTGTATGGAGAAAATGTGCAAACCGGATGGTGGATGATTTCTCACGCTACTATTGCGCCCATATTTTCAATACTAGTGGCTATCGGAGCTTTTTTGTGGGTAAAATCTGTGGGAATTGGGTTCAAGGATTCGTCACAAAATAAATGCGCCAAAAAAATCGTCTGGGTCTATTTAATATTTTTTATTCCCAACGCATTATCTATTCTTTTCAGTATGAATACATGGTTTCCATCTTCCATACAGCATTTTCTCTTACAAGTCCATTTTTATACTGCAATCGGAATGTTTTTATTGGCTCTACTTTACTTAAATTTTTCACGACAGGATAAAGGATAATTAGGAATACATTTATGAAACACATTACAAAATCTTTAAGAATGATCATTATCGCCACTCTTGGATTGGTATCAATATTATTTTCACAGGATATAAAATTGGTTCCAATTAAATTGGAATTACCGAAACCTATGTTTATTGGTACGCCCCAAAATTTGAATGTGAAGAATCTCCAAAAACCATTGGGAAAGCCACGCCCAGCCTTTTTAGTGCCTACTGGAACAGAAAATGTTGCATTAGGAAAAACAGTATACAGTTCGGATGATTTTCCTGTCATTGGAGAAATTGAAATGATCACGGATGGAGATAAGAATGCAGCTGAAGGTAGCTTTGTGGAATTAGGCCCTTTTCTTCAGGATGTAACTGTTGATCTTGGTGCACATTATAAAATGTATGCCATTGTTTTTTGGCATTTCCATAAACAGGCACGTGTCTATTTTGATGTTGTGGTGCAAGCTGCAGATGACAAAGATATGACAGAAAATGTGACAACACTTTTCAATAACGATATAGATAATTCTTCCGGATTTGGCATTGGAAAGGATATGCATTATGTAGAAACGTCCGAAGGGAAGCTTATTGATGCAAAGGGTGTCACAGGTCGCTATGTTAAATTTTACAGTAGGGGAAATACTAATAACGATTTGAATCATTATATTGAAGTAGCCGTATACGGACTTCCATTGAAATGACCTTGAATCGTACCAGAACAGCTCTTGTTCTGTCGATTATTATAATAGCGGTACTTTTCCGTTTTTCACAATTATCTGATCGTCCCATGCATGGGGATGAAGCCATCAATGCAATGAAACTTGCTGAAGTGATGGAAGCAGGTCGTTTCGACTACAATCCACACCAGCATCACGGCCCCATATTTTATTATACATCTGCTCTTTTTGCAGTTGTTCGTGGGTTATTATGGGATATCCAAGAGTTTAATGAATTCTTTCTCCGGGGTATTACAGCGTTCGTTGGGTTGATTCTAATTTGGCTTACCTTTGGATTCTGGAAATCACTGAAAAATGATGTTGTACTTTTTGCGGCGGGACTCATGGCCATTTCACCATCATTAATTTTTTATAGTCGATATTTTATACATGAAATATTTGTAGTCACGATGACATTTGAATTCATGGTTGGAATCTATCAATATCTTAAAACAAAAAAACAATCATGGCTCATACTATCCGGGCTTGTCTTGGGTGGAATTATGGCTACAAAGGAGACATGGCCGATCATTGTGTCATCTATGTTAGGTGCCTATGCAATTCTCCATTATAAAAATGGATTAAGGATTAAAATTCCATTGAAGAAAATTCTTTTTGTCATAGGAATTGCATTTGGGTTGGTCTTTCTCTTTTTCTCTGATTTTCTTCAGGACATACCCAATAGCACCGATTTCTTTTCTGCCTTTTCACCGTATATGTACCGAGTTGCAGATGAAGGTATCCACAACCAACCCTGGTATTATTATTTGAATATTTTATTTCCATTTGGTTATTCATGGAATAGTTTACACTGGGCAGAAGGAATACTATTTATCGCTTTTTTACTTAACCTTCGGATCAAGAATCAGCCGTTAATTGTAAATTTCCTATTTTGGTATTCATTGATCCTTTTAGTGATTTTATCTATCATACCCTACAAAACACCATGGAATCTTTTGGGTGTGATGCCGGGTGTTATATTGGTGGCGACCTATACCATTTATCATGTATTTGAAAATCCTATTCTCCGATATGGTGTCATTGGAGTCTTATCTGGATTGATCTTTTTACAAGCTTTTTCCTATAATATTATGAATGAAGCAGACCAGAATAATCCACATGTGTATGCGCATCCCACAAAAGATATTCTCACCATAGAATCAAAGATCTATGATGTTGCGGATCAAGTGGACGTGTCTGTATTTATTATTGCGATGGACGACGATTATTGGCCATTCCCCTGGTATTTACGCCATTTGGACAATGTTGGCTATTGGAATCATGTACCGCAGAATGCTAGAAACGCATCTATCATTTTGATTTCCCCAGATTTAGAAAAAGAATTAGTAAATGTACTTTATGAAGAAGCAGGACCGGGAGAGTTATCTTTATTTCTTCCGTTATTCGACGAACCAATGGAATTGCGCCATAGTGTCGAAATTTTGTGTTATATCAAAAAAGATATTTATGATACATATATGAATAGGATTAACAATGAATGATCAGCCATCGTGCTACATGGATTCAGAATGGCTGAAGAAACATTGCATTCATTCGTTTTCCCATAAAGCCATGGCAACTGTATTTGATGTATTTATTCAGCATTCAGATAAAACCTATGCTTCCCAAGCGAGCACTGAAGCATTTATTCAATTGGATCTATTGGAGCAGGATTTAAGTCGGTTTGTTGAAAATAGTGATATCTCCAGAATCAACCATTTAAAGCCTGGTGAATCCACCATCATCGGCACAGATACTATGGAATGTTTGGTCATTGCTCAAAAACTTCAAGCCAAAACAAATGGTGCTTTTAATCCCACTATAGGAAAAATCATCACCCATTGGAAAGACGAGACGGAATTTAAATTATATAAGCAAGAGAATATTGGCAGTTTATTTTTGGAGGCAGAATCATTTACAGTCACGTTGATGGATAACCCCATTTCCATTGACTTGGGTGGCATTGGGAAAGGATTTGCTATAGATAAACTCATGGGAACTTTTTTGGAATGGGGTATTGAAATCGTTTTACTCAATAGTGGAAAAAGTACCTTTTTAGCCAAACAAGCCCCAAAAGGTGAAGCCGGTTGGCCCATGACCATTTACCATCCAAAAACCAATGAGCACATTAAGCAGGTTAATTTAAAACATAATGCCATGGCAGGTTCAGGGATGGGAAAGGGAAAACACATTATTTCCCCTACGAATTATAAGCCAGTTCAACATCGGTTAGGAGCTTGGTCCATGGCAAAGACGGGAGCAGATGCAGATGCGCTTTCCACATCTTTTATGATAATGGATGAAGCGGATATTCAGAAATTTGTTAAGAACAATTCAGATTTTGGCGGAATGGTAGTTGATGAAAAGGGTAGTGTTTTAATGATTGGTAATTGGGATTAAGATTTTAATAGTCACAAAAATCAAATAAGTATTTTATTCTCTGCTTAATTAATTTTCAACTTCAAACTATCTCGTAACACTTCCCATATTGTTGACGAAATTGTTAGCCGGCTATCCCGATCGCAGGTCCATTCAATAGGCAATTCATATATAGTGATCTTTTGTTTTTTTACTTTCTTTAATATTTCAATATCAAATAGAAATCCATCAATTTTGCTTTCATCGTATAATTTTCTGGCAATATTTCCTTCGTACATTTTAAATCCGCATTGAGTATCACTGAAGATCCACATAGATGGAAAAAGCAGTTTAATAAAAATTCTAAATAAAATAGAAACTAAACGCCGATGAAATGCTAGTGGAATATTAATAATGCTTTTCGGAAGGTGTCGCGATCCTAAAACGATTTGATAATCACCATTTAGTATCATTTCTAATCCTTTAGATATGGCGTCCAGCTTTACTGTATTTCCACTGTCCATACATAAAACCACATCACCTATGGATTGAATTATCCCTTGTCGAATAGCATGTCCTTTTCCACTATGTTCGCCTGTTGAAATGACAGATAATGGAATGGATTCATCTATAGAAGTTCCAGAAGCAATTTTAATCGTATCATCCGTACTGCCATCATCGGAAATAATGATTTCACTACTAATTCGGTTTTTGGTTAAATAGGCAGAGAGATTTGTAATATCATTCCTAATTTTCCCCGCTTCATTATAAACGGGAATTACTATAGATAAAGAAAAACCCATTTACCGATTTTCTTGTTCTGACAACATACAAGTGAGTGTTACATCTTTATCATCCTTATTATCTAAGCTATGATTATAATTCCCAATAGTAATTTGTGTCGTTTCAATAGGAGAAGGAACACTAAAGCCTTGAAATAAAAATATAAGAGTAATAAAAAAGTTCACCTTTTCTCCAATCGCTTTTAATTTGGTGGGTGATAATAATAAAGATGATATAAAACACCAATGACTATTCAAGATTTACATGGCATTATTCCGCCACTTGTGACGCCTATGACAGATGATGGACATCTTGATAACTATGGGTTAGAACGACTCATTGAACATGTAATCAATGGTGGGGTTCATGGAATATTTATATTAGGTACAACAGGTGAAGGCCCAAGTTTAAGTTACGATTTACGTCGGAGCATGATTGCAAAAACATCTGTCCTGATGAAAAAAAGAGTTCCACTCTTAGTAGGAATAACTGATACAAGTATAGATGAATCTATTGATCTTGCTAATATTTCAAAATTAAATGGTGCGAATGCAGTTGTAGTGGCGCCACCCTATTATTTCAATATGGGTCAGAAAGAGTTTATTGACTATATTAAGCACTTATCGAATCATTGCCCATTACCAATCTTTTTATATAACATGCCTGGATTAACTAGGCTTCAAATAGATGTTAATACAGTTGTTTCATTATTAAAATTAAAGAATGTTGTTGGCATAAAAGATAGTTCGGGGAATATGGATTATTATAAACAACTTTGTGAAAGTGTAGCAGATTACCCTGTATTTAATGGTCCGGAAGAATTACTTGCAGATTCTTTGAATTTAGGCGGGAATGGTGGAGTGAGTGGGGGAGCAAACCTGTTCCCAAAATTATATGTTGATCTGTATGAAGCATACCACCATAAAAATGATTTATTGGTTCAGGAATATCAAAACAAAATATTGAAAGTTAGTGAATCTCTCTATCATATTGGCACCGGAGAAGGGACATTTATTCGTGGACTAAAATGTGCATTATTTCAATTAGGAATATGTAATGATTATGTAGCTTTACCTTATGTGAAATATGACTCTAAAGATGTAATGAAACTGAGGCAAAACTTAACGGCAATTACAGAAATAAGTTAAGAACCATTGGATAGTTTTAAGATATCCTTTAATAATGGTAGCGATGGTTCGGCTCCCATTTTAGTAACAGCTAGCCCACCTGCTGCATTAGCATATTTCACCGCAATGTCTAAATCTAAACCTTCTGCCAATGAAGCGGCAAGTACACCACAAAATGAATCACCTGCTGCCGTTGTATCTACAGGAGTCACATTAAAAGCTGGAATCATCTGTGACTTTCCTTCAGCGGCAACAAATGCGCCTCGGCCACCGAGTGTTAGAATGACTATTTTTACTCCTTTTTCGATTAAAGATTGAGATGCTTTTTTTGCACTTTTTTCATCCGTGACAGGAATACCAGTCAGCATTTCTGTCTCCACTTCATTTGGGGTTAAAATATCGGCTAATTGTATAAAATCATTTGGAATTTCTTGAGCAGGAGCAGGGTTAAGAATTATAATAGTACCATTTGCCTTTGCTATTTCTGCAGCTCGTTTTGAAGCTTCAATTGGAATTTCTAATTGTAGAAGCAATACATCTGCTTCAGCGATAGGTTTTTCGGCAAGAGAAACGGCATTGGGTGTTAATGTCATATTTGCACGAGGGATTATGATTATACTATTATCTGCATTTACATCAATGAATGGGTTGGCTACACCTGTCCCCACATTTGGATCTTGAATGATAAAGTCAGAATTAATGCCTTCAAGTTTATGATTATCTAAAAATTGATCCGCAAATGAATCTTGACCGAGTTTACCTATCATATGTACTTGGCTACCAAATCGGGCAGCTGCAATGGCTTGATTATTACCTTTTCCACCGATATACATACCAAAGGATTCCCCCACAAGTGTTTCGCCTGTTTTGGGCCGTCTTTCCGCCTTTACAACTAAATCCATCATGAAGCTACCAACAACGACTACTTTTCCTTTCATTGCTTCTCCAAATGTTCGCCTAAATTGCCACCGGGGTGATATTGGTGGAAATCATTTTTTGTAAATTGATTATTATATGAAACTGCAGAAGATATTGCATCTCCTAATGCCATCATATTCGTTGTTGACGATGTTGGGGCACACTTCAAATGATCTGCCTCTTCAGATACATGAATATCTAAATGAATAGTACACTTTTGACTCATAGCAGAATCCATATTTCCTGTCATGGCAATTAGTGGAATATTCCTTTGTGAAAGTGCTGACATCATGTGCACAACTTCGTTTGTTTCTCCACTATAAGAAAATGCAAAAAGAATATCATCATTAGATACCATTCCTAAATCTCCATGTAATGCTTCAGTACTATGGATAAAAAAAGATGGAATTCCTAAGCTTGAGAATGTAGCAGCACACTTTTTTGCTACAAGCCCTGATTTTCCAAGTCCTGTAAAGATGATTTTGCCTTTACAATCAGAAATCATTTGGCATGCATCGTCAAAGGAGTGTTCTAAGTTGTCCATTAAGGTTGTTAACGATTCAATCTCCTTTTCTAATAAGGATTTTGCGATAATACTATAACTCATATTTGTCCTATTCAACTTAGAGAAAGTTAACGAAAGATAACCGCTAATGGAAATATTAGCCTATTTGACTTTTGAGAATAATCAGTTAAACTATTCCTATGAAAGATGCTTTTAAAAATAAATTCCAAATCTTTTTAAGCTTTTTTATAATCTTTTCTTTTAGCCTAGCTCAAGAAACTATACTAGATGAATATGTAAATCGGCCAGATTCAACTTTTAGCCTTACTCATCATTACACAATTGATGAAGATGGATTCAATACTTACATTTTAGAGTTATATTCCCAAACGTGGCGTTCAACAGCTGATGTGGATCGTGCTCATTGGCAGCACTGGGTGAACATTGTTGTCCCAGATAATGCAACAAATAACAAAGCACTATTATTAATTGCAGGAGGGAGTAATGGTGGATCTGTTCCTTCAACAAGTGATGAATCATTAGTTAGTTTAGCATTACTATCAAATTCGGTAGTGATTGAACTGCGTATGATCCCGAATGAACCTGTCCAATTTACTGATGAAACTTTCACTCGTAGCGAAGATGCTATTATTGCTTATACGTGGGACAAATACTTAAATACAGGTGATACAGATTGGCCACTTCAACTTCCTATGGTAAAATCTGTTGTAAAGGCAATGGATGGTATTCAGCAATTTTTTGATGAAGAATTACAATTAGAACATCTTGTCGAAGAATTTGTTCTCTTCGGAGGCTCAAAGAGAGGATGGACCACATGGCTTACCGCAGTTGTTGATGATCGTGTCCATTCTATTATGCCAGCCGTTTTTGATGCTTTGAATTTATTAAAATCATTTAAACACCATTATGGAGCATACGGATTTTGGTCGGAAGCTGTGAATGATTATGAAGAAGCGGGAATTTTTGATCGATTTATAGAACCAGAAATTTATGATTTAATGGATATTGTTGATCCATTGAGTTATGTAGATAGACTTGATATGCCCAAATTTTTAATCCATTCTGCAGGCGATGAATTTTTTGTTCCATCTTCGCAATTTTATTTTGATCAATTACAGGGTATTAAATATCAACGGTATGTAGCCAATTCAAGTCATGGACTTGATCAGCAATTTGATGATGTCATTGTTAGTGTTATGGCATTTTACCGTGCAATGTTAAATGATTATTCTTTACCTGAATTTTCATGGACGATGGAAGAAAATGGGTCTATCCGGTTTGAAACGGAAACAGACCCAATGTCGGTCAAATTATGGGTTGCACATAATCCAAATGAATTTGATTTTCGCTATTATTCTGTTGGAGCAATCTGGCAAGATTCTCTTTTGACAGAAATTGAACCGGGCGTTTATGTGGGCGAAATTCCCATACCTGATTCAGGGTATTCTGCCTTATTTATTGAAGCATCATATTCATCCGTTTCACCCTATTATTTTACATTTTCAACAGATGTAAGTTTTTTACCGAAACAATTGCCACATGCAACAGATATTACATTTTCAGTTATTGATTCATTAGGTGGTTGGGATAATTATTATATTATTGGTGACGCATCTAGTAATTTACCATTTTATCTACATGATGATGGAGTTAATGGTGATGAATTTGCCAATGATGGCATTTGGGCCGGGACTATTCCTTTTGTTTTAGACGGTTCATATAGTTGGGAAGTACATTCAATTATTGATGGAATTGACTATCACCATAGTGACAATACATTGTTAGAGTTTGAAGTTGTTAATGGTTCATTTTCTGGGCAAAATGATTTTGTGAATACAAATCAAGGCCCATTAGAAATACAACCGTTAAATATGCCATCACAATTAGCACTTTTTTCATCTTATCCAAATCCTTTTAATCCAACCACGACTATTCGTTTTAGTATAGATAGAAAGAGTGAGACTTCCATTCATATCTTTGATATTACTGGAAAAATGGTTCACACCTTATCAGAAGGTACGATGGATGCTGGAATGCACGAAATACAATGGAATGCTTCAGTACATGCATCGGGCGTATACTATGTTCAATTAACTTCTAGAAATAAGACTGAAGTTCAGAAAATATTATTACTAAAATAGTATAATTTTAAAAAACCTATTTGTTTGAGTCATTATAATGTAACTCAAAAGAATCTATGACACCGCCATAAGTACCATCACCATTCATTTTTTGAGTGGTTGCTTTTAAAACATCCCCATTAATATCAATAACAATATAGTGATATTCATAATATTGCCCTTCATCTGATTCATTACTATTAGGACGTGCAGGATGATCAGGAATATCAATCTGTTCCCATTCTTTATATTTATGATTGTCTAGAAAAGAGCCAGCACCACCTGTCACAATATAGGCAGCATTATTTCCTGATCCTGTTTCAGGATCATATGGAGGATGGGGGAGACCACGTTCATAATCGTGTGTATGACCACTAAAAACGATATCTACACCATTTAGCTCCATTAAAGGAACGATTTCTTTCCGTAAATAATATTCTCCATCATAATAACCACCAGACCAACATTCAGAGTAAGGTGGTTGATGAAAAAAGACAAAAGTCCATTTTGCAGTTTCTCGTGCTTTTTCTAAATCGTGTTTTAACCATTCATATTGTTGACTCCCAGGTGGAATACGATGTCCTTTTGGTCCATCTCCTTTATTGGGATCAATAAAAACAAAATGTGCATTTCCATAATCAAATGAATACCAATATTCTGTACTTCCTGTGGCCGTTAGTGGATGATTCACTCGTTCTTCAAATGGATAAACTTTGCCTAATGCCCAATAGCCACCGTATTCATGATTTCCAATTGAAATATACGAGGGGATTTGACCGCCTAACCATCTTAATGGATATAAATATTCATCTACCCATTGGGATAAATGAATTCCTGTTGTGACTACATCACCTACACTGCAAATAAAATCGATATTTTCACGTGTCATCATTTTCACAACATTTTCAGCGACTCTTGGGTAACTCCGATTATCCCCATAGACAGAAAATGCAAAAGGCGCATTATCTAATTTTTTTGTCCGAAAATTTTGAAGTGGACTGGCCATTGTACCTGAAACAACTCGGTAATTATAATGAGTGTTTTTTTCAAGTCCGACGAGTGTTATTTCATGAATAGTCGAATGAGAATATTGACCATGTATTACATGATTTAGGGCATCTTCACCATACACAATTGCACCGAAAGAAGGGAGTGCCGTTTCCCACATGATTGTAATCCCATCATTCTGAACATTTTGAAGATAAGGTGGAACTACAAATACTGGTTCAGTACTTAATTTTTTATTTAGCCAATTCATCTGGATATCTAGTTGGTTCAATTTTACTTCAAGTGGTTTTTTTGAAGAGAACGCTTTATTTAATGCTAACGTTGCTTCTGATAACCAATCTGTATTAGGTGATGGATGCCTTTGATAATACCTATCCCATCGTTCTAGTTTTTTTACCATCAAATCAAATGATTCTGCCAACTTTATTGCTTGACCAGAAAGAATTCTAACATCCTTTAATTCACCTACATTTTGTTCATTCATCGCTTTGATAGAGAAAGAGACAACATCATGTTCTGATGCATTTATTTCAAATAGAATATTTCCTGAACTATCTCTGAATTCATGAAGTTTTTCTCCTTGGTACCATAATTCCCCTTTATCGTTAGTATATGCATGAATGTAAAGCCGGCTGTTGGAGATAGAAAACCCGTCAATTGTTGCGGGTAATTTAACATTTAATCTATACCAGGCATGTTTATACTCACCTTTCCATGAACCAGATATTTTTCTCTGATTCCATTGCGAATCATCAAATTGTGGTTGACTTGCATCATCGTTTGCCATCATTTTCCACTTTGCATCTTGAACGCGTATTCCATTTAGGGATGGTTTTAATGCTTGTACATTATTCATTGCCGAATAAAAGTCGCTGTATCCACGAGGGTAAGCCACTATATCTGCTTGATAGAATTGGCCATAATAGCCTGTATGTTCACCACGAATAATTAGAGAAAAAGATTCATTTCCACTTGCATTCTCAATGATCATTATTTTGCCAGAACGTTGTGTTACATCCATTAATTTTTTTCCATCCAAATAAACAGTCCCTTTGTCATCTACTTTTAACTCTAGAAAGACGTCTTTTCCTTTAAATGACTCAGGAATTATTACATGTCTTCTCCACCATTTCGTTTTGTATTTATCCCACCATTTAGTATTTAAAGTCCAGGGATTCCATTCATTTGTTATTTTGAAATTCTGCGCTTTATTGAGTGTTGTTTCACCGTGATGAACATCCCAATCAATTAACTCTAAAATGGGATGTGGTTCATGATTTTGTTCTTTACCCCATTCGGGTATACCTTGCCCAAATAGAGATGAAATGAAAAGTATTATATAAATGATATTTTTCATGATTTCTCTTTTTGAAATAATGGCATTAAGGATGATTGTGTTCTTAAGATAACTGTAATAATTACAGCAAAAAATGAAATAAATGTTATTGGTACCATATTCCCAGGCCAAGATGAAATTTGTGTCCATTGATTCACTCCAATGGGGAACACATGTAATCCAGCAACTACACAACCTATATATCCAGCAAATTGGGTTAGACGAAACGATTTTTGACTAAATGGAAATAAATGTGGAAAAGATGTTATAAATGCTAGCCCAATGAGTAATAATGAAATAAATCCGCTAATGAGAACAAATTCTCCTAATACATTCATTTTCAGGAATGAATAGAATATTTTATAATGATTTGGTTTAAGAATGAGTAATGATATTAATGTATGAAAAAAGGATAATGTAAATCCCCACAATCCAAATAATCTTTTTCCTATTTCAATTCTGCCAAACTTTTTTGGGAATCTTCGCGCTAATGGGCCAATCGATAAAGAAAGTGCAATTAATAATATGGCTGCAAGGGCAATACCTTTATTTAACACATCAATGATATAAGAAAGGGGTACTCCATTAAAAATATGATACCGAATAATAGCATAAATAACTGAAATCGATATGACCAAAATTATGATTGTGTTAGTTTTTTTGTGCATAGAAGAATGAAAAAATAGGGAACCTATTGATATTGTAAAATAATATTATTCAGTTCCTTAAATTATGATTTTAATCCATTGGTATTTTTATTTAAAAAAAATACATCATTCCTATAAATAAATTAACGAGTTTTTCTTCGCATATAATTTGATGCTATTGTATTATTACTTCAATATATATATTGTAGTCTAGGTTTGATCATTTCTGAGTAGCCACCTTTTATTCTAAAAATATTATGTCACAAAAAAGTTGAATTATTAAAATTATTATTTGTAATTTATAGTAATGAGAATCAGTATCAATAACAATAATATATTTACAACAATGAAAGTTTAGATCAAATTATCGTGAATAAATTGAATTTAACAAAAGGACCAGCTCGACTATTCCAATGTAATAATTGTCATCGAATTCATTTTGAATATGGATCAATTGCGTTGGATTTAGAGCTAAATGATTTCTGGAGATTCAGTGTATTAGTCCAAGATTCTCAAAAAATTAGAAAAAAATCTTCCTTTTATGAAATACCAGTTGTTCATCAAAATGTATTTTTAAAAATACATGAGAACCACTATCTTGATATAAGAGAAATTGTTATTGAAGCTGGTCAATTGTTGAAGATAGAATATTTATTATCATCTGGTGAATTATTAGACCATCATACAATGGATGAATCATATTGGTTTAAACCACATACGAAAGTATTAAGCTAATGAGAAAAGCACCTTTTGTTGGCATTTTGGCTTTTTCAATTGTTTTATTTATGATGCCCATAGGCCATATGGTTATGGTATTAATTGAATTTATATTTGGTCATCATTATAAATACCCAGCTGCTACATTATTAGGATTATTTGGAGCGTTGTTTCTACTTATAGGTACCAAAAGTGAGAATGAAAATATGGGTACATTGTTAGGATTCTTCTCTGGAATATTTATATGGACAGGATGGGTTGAATTTTCCTTTGTGTATTTTGCAAGTCATTTAAATATTGCACCCCTAATAGAGAATGGGGAAGTAGTCACTAAACCAGAATATCTATTGATGCCATCCTCCATCGGAATATTTTTTGCTACAGTATTATTTTTTTTCTTCAATAAAGATACTCGATGTAATTTTTTCAGATGGTTTCATCGTCATTTAAAATTAAAAGTAGGAAAACCATCATCTGTAAGAAATAGAACCATTTCTTCTATCACTGCAATGGAAACTATATATATTACATGGTTTTTCTATATTATTTTATTACTCGTCTATGATGAATCGTTGTTTGGACAATATCCATTAGCAACATATAGTATGTTTTTTATTTCACTTGTTTGGTCATTATATTTGTTTATTCAATTAATAAAATTTCAAATAATGGCTCCAGCAATACGATATGCAATACCGACCGTTATAATTTTTTGGAATACAGTAGAAATATTAGGTAGATGGAATTTCTTTGAAGAAATTTGGGTTCAACCACAAATCTTTATTACAGAAATGTCTTTGATTGTTATTGCCTTTATTTCTGTTACTGTATTGTCAATTTATTCTTCCAATAAGACAGAAAAAATACATAAAATAAAAAATGTGTAACGATTCATTAAAAATAATATCTAAATATCTAAATAAATCAGATGAATATTCATTAACTGTTAAAGAAGTTGCAACTGAAAGAGAATTGCCAGATAACTTTTTACAAAAAATAGCCCAAGATTTGGCAAAATGGAAATTGTTAGAGTCAAAGCGTGGTCGTAATGGTGGTGTTAAGCTAGGTAGAGCAAGTAATGCAATTACTGTTCGAGATGTAATGAAAAGCGTCAACGGGGAGTACGATCATGAATGTATCATTGGAGAAAATTCAGGTGCAATCGATAACTTTTGTCATGTGTGTAACCATTATTATTCCCATTTTTCAGAAGCATATTTTAATACATCTCTAAAGGATTTATTAGATAAAGAAAACTGCTGCAAACATAAAGAAGTCCATTTAACATAATCCACATGACGAATATTCTTAGGAAAGAAAAATGAGTGAACTAATAAATAATAGACAAAATCGAATCGAAATTATGAAAACGTTGGTTCGCCAATTACACGATGGCAGTGCGCCTAGTAAAGTGAAAAGCCAATTAGAAACAATGTTAAAGGAAGCCGATTACTCCGATGTTTTTCGAATGGAAATTCAACTGATTGAAGAAGGTGTCCCCCAAGAAAGTATCCAAGATTTATGTGACACACATACACATGTGTTAAGAAAGCAATTAGATCTCCAAGAAACGCCAGAAACGAGCCTAGGGCATCCTGTCCATACTTTCATTCAAGAAAACGCTGCATTAACAGAAAGAACAGGGTTAGTGAAGCTTCTCGTAGCTGAGATTGAATCAATGGATAACAATGACGATGCATTGCCAAAAATGAGAGAAATCCAATTGCAACTTAATGAACTCATGGATACAGATAAACATTATCGTCGCAAGGAAAATCTTATTTTCCCATATTTTGAGAAAAAAGGTGTACCGGGTGTTCCCGCGGTTATGTGGGGAAAAGACGATGAAGTGCGTGACTTATTAAAAGGAACTATTGCCGGGTTACAGGGGATAGATTCCATTGAAGCATCGGAAGCAAAAGCATATAATCTATTTACGGTTATTCCTTCTGTGGAAGCAGTAGATGAAATGATTTATAAAGAAGAAAAAGTATTTTTACCAACCGCATTAGATTTGCTTTCAGATGTTGAGTGGTATGAAATTTATTCGCAAACAGAAGAAATTGGCTATTGTCTTTATGTCCCAGAATTTGAATGGATGCCAGAGGATATTGAATTGGACCAATTAGATATTAAATCGATGGATGGCAAGATACAATTACCTACTGGTTTATTCACGCTGGAAGAAATGATTAGTATGTTTCAAACATTACCTTTCGATATGACATTTGTGGATAAAGATGATAATGTGCGATTCTTCAGTGACAGCCCAGAAAGAATCTTTGATCGAACTCGTGCAATATTAGGACGAAAAGTTCAATATTGTCATCCACCTTCAAGTGTGAATATTGTAAATCAAATATTAGAAGATTTTAAATCGGGGAAAGAGACCCAAGCACGATTTTGGATCAACATGGGACCCAAGCTCATTTATATTGTTTATTATGCATTAAAAGGAAAAAACGATGAATATCTTGGTACTTTAGAAGTAACGCAGGATTTAACGGACATAAAGAATATCGAAGGTGAGAGACGAATATTAACTTATGAGAATGCTCAAAAAGAGAGGAAATAGAATGGATATTACTCCAAAAACAAAATTACTCGACTTATTAAATGAATTCCCAGAGATTGAAAACAAAATTATGTCTTTGGCACCTCCATTTAAAAATTTGAAAAACCCCATTTTAAGAAAAACAGTTGGTAAACTAGCTACATTAGAAAAAGTAGCGACTATCGGCGGTTTGGACGTAGGAGATTTTATGAATGAAATAAGAAATGAAATTGGATTAGAGTCTGTTGATATAAATAATGAAGCACCAGAAATAACCCTTTCGGCTCAAGCACCAGAATGGGCGAAGGGAGAGCCAAAACATATTATTGATGGAACTGCAATGTTGGATACAGGAGAACACCCATTAAATCATATGAATCAACTCATGGCTGAACTAGGGACTGGGGAATTTGTATTATTGAAAACAAATTTTCCACCCTTACCCATGCATGATGCTATGAGCCAACAAAAATATTTGGTGTATCATTTCGCAGAAGGCGATCAGCACCAAACGTATGTATGTAAACAATAGTCACTAGCGAGAGCTGCACTATGTCTCGGTTAAATGGAAAGAGACAAAAGAAGAGTCTTCTTTTTCGGTTTTCTAAATGGATTCATAAGTATGTTGGACTGATCCTTGTTGCCTTTTTATTATGGATGAGTGTTTCAGGCATTTTGTTGAACCATCCAAAGGCAATTAGTTCTATCTCAATTCCTAGTTGGGCTGTTCCGTCTCATTATATACCAAATAATTGGAATCGTAGCAGTTTAACTCATGTTGTCTATTCTCAATTACAGAAAGATCTTGTATTTGGTTCTGGGAAAAGTGGTGTTTGGAAGTCTAATGATGGTGGAAAAACATTTATCCCATTTATGGATGGCAAATATCCAAATTCAGAATTTTACCGAAAAACAAATCATCTATATTTACAAGAATCTGCAGAATCATCTCGACTCTTTGCAGGGAATGATTATGGATTATACCAGTTAGACCTTTCCGTAGGGAAATGGCACCCAATAGAATTAGATGTTTCTCCAATCAAAATTGTCAAATTCATTAAAAAAGATGAACAAATTCTAGTCATTTCTGAATCGGATATTTATTCGATGGAAATATCCCCAACTTCCCATGTAATTTCCCTAGAGAGAACTCACATCCAGCAAGCGAATATGAATGAAGAAATGCCCTTAGTGGATTTTTTCTTTGACCTTCATAGTGGCAAGTTATTTGGTTTTTTTGGACAACTATTATTTGATTTAGCGGGACTTGTATTATTTTATTTAAGCTTCACGGCTCTCTACACGTGGCTTTACCCTAAGAAAAGGAAAAAAGATAGACAATTAGAAAGGGCAAAACCAAATCCTGCTGGGCGAAGAATGTTTAACTTTTTATTGAAGTATCATTTATCACTTGGAATATGGTTTGCATTATTTCTTTTAATATTTGGTGCAACTGGATTTTTTATGCGTCCACCTTTTTTAGCAGCACTGGTAGATAAAAGGATTCATCTTCCTAATGGGATCAATCATCGCCATAATCTATCTTGGGCAGTGAAAATACAAAATGGAATGTATTTGTCAAATTCAGATGAAATGGTATTAGCTACTTCGGAAGGAATTTGGAAAAATAATAAAGATGAACCTCATGTATTTGAACCCATGGATGTTGATTGGCCTATCTTCGTTATGGGAGCAACAATACTTGAACCTTTAAAAAATAATAGAACCCTTGTAGGTTCATTCAGTGGTTTGTATGAAGTTGCAGAAAGTAAAATTGACAAAATGACGGGAGAAATGGTTAAAGATTTTAGTACAATTCGCCCCGGAGACTTTATGGTGACTGGATTTACAAAAACGTCAGGAAATGAATCATTTATATTTACCCATGAACAAGGGGTATTATCACTCCCCGGGTTCGAATTAAAAGGAAGATTTCAACAGCCTGAATCCGTATCCGATCATTATAAAATGCCATTATGGAATTATGTATTTGAAATACATAATGGGCGATTTTTCAAAGGGATTCTTGATGAATGGTACATTTTATTATTACCAATAGGGTCTCTTCTATTAGTTATGATAACATTAACGGGTGTTATTGATTGGCTTTATCGTAGGAAAAAAATTTAGACATAAAATCAACCCAAAAGAGATTATGATTATTATTTCTGTCGTAAAAATGAAATGATACCACCCATAATACTAACAGCAATTTCAGGAACAGTTTGCGCATGAATATCAATACCTACAGGAGCATATACGCGATGTAGGTCCTTTTTTACAAATCCTTCTTCTATTAATCCTTTGGAAAGTAATTTCCATTTCCTTTGACTGCTGACTAAACCAATCCAAGGTATATCGGATTTGAGTAGCCATTTCATTAATTCAAAATCATGATGGTGTCCACGAGTTGCCACAAGAGCTAGGTCTGATGATTCAATAACTAACGATTGCATATGTGTATCCACATCATCCCATGAACGATCTAATGCATTTGGAAACCGATTTTTCGTTACAAATGATTTGCGATCATCATGAATTGTAATATCCAATTCAATATAGTGAGCCAATTCACCCACAGCTTTTCCTACATGCCCACCACCAAAAATATGTAGAATCGGTTTTGGGGTAATGAAGCGAAATAATTGAACAGCATTTTTTGATTGGGTTGATTTACTTTTTTTGACTTCAATAAAGTTTTGAATTATAGGATCATGATGCGTGCTGTGAATATCAATATGATTCCGAGAAATAGTATTTGATGTTAAATCAAAAGTAGTTATCCAAGCGCGTGTTTCATTCAAATATTTTAATTCATTAAAAAAGGATTGAATGGTTTTTGTATAAGGCTCAACAGATACTTTAACTGTCCCACCACAAAGTCCACCATCCTTAGATAAGTCGTTATTCGTGAAGTCGAATGAATCCAAAGATATTTCATGATTATTTAATGCATCAATAGCTCTTTTTATAACATCCTTTTCCATGGTTCCGCCACCAATTGTACCTACAATATCCCCAGATTGGCTTACTAACATCATAGGATAATCTTTCCGCGGAACAGACCCTTTCCATTCCATAACAGTACACAGGGCGACGGGTTCTTTAAACTCATATTGGACTAATTGTTTTAATAAATGTTTTTCCATATGGATAATAACTTATGTTTGATTTTTTAAATAAAAGAGAACGGCCTCTAAACTTGCGCGACCTAGGCTTCTGGCTTTATCTGATAATTCATAAAAATCAATGCCTTCACCTCTCGGATCAATATCTGCAATTTTTAATCCTGGTTTCAAGTGGACACGTGGATTGATTAGGCCACGAACGATTCCTTTTAATGGAGCTAGAATAGGATATGAATCATGAATATTTCCAATTTGCTCACCTTCATTAACAATATCTCCGAATGAACAATTCCAACTGAGTTTACCCTCATAGCTAGAATATAAAACTCTTTTTTTCGACTCTCCACCTAGTTGCCCAGGTACGCCTGTATCTTTCGATGGTTCGCCATCATAAATGAGGTTACCCAAATTATGACCACGTGCTGTTTCTATCGCAACATGACAGTTTTTTACTGTGGAGAATCCAGGGCCGTATCCAATGACCAAGTTTGCCCAATCTCTATAATCTGTCGTGTATGACTTTATCATTCTTGCATCTATAATAATCTTTGGATTTAGAAAACGTATTTTTTCTGGGTTATCATGTACAATAGGAATGAAGGATTTGTCATGAAAATTATGGATATCAGATACATTCATACGGTTTGCTGGAATTCCTTTTACATTTGTCGATCCATCTAGAATCGCATCACTGAATGTGACGGACCTTCTAATCGCTAATGGTGGATCAATTTCACTAAGGATCAGATTAAACCCAGAGCTATAGAGAGAAACAGCAACGGCACTACCAATTTCGCCAGCACCACGTATCCAAATAAGGTGAGAAAAATTATTATTCATTTTGATTGTAATACATATCCATGTCTAGAATGATTCCTCGGTCATTTACAGGGAAATACATTAAATCTTTAAGATTAGTATTTAACAATTTTTTACCGCCATAATCACCTGTAATTTGCATGAATTCAATATAATAATCTTTAGAAAAAAATGTTGGATGTCCCATAATACCATCAAATGTTGGAATTAGTATTTTAGGTTTATTCTCAGAAAGAATATTCACTAATAGTTGAATGGTGTTATCCTGAATGAATGGTTTATCTCCAAGGCCAAAACCAAAATAATCGCAATCATTATTTACAGACTGAACACCTAACTTTATGGATGTGGAATAGCCAGCTTCAAAATTGGAATTATGGTAAATATTTATTTTATCCTTGGTGAATAAAGGAATGGTTGATAACAATTTATGCGATTCATACCCTGTAATTACAATAATTTCAAATTCATGATTTAAATATGTATTTATTGTTCTTTCAATAACAGTTGAATCATTTAATGGTTGCAATAATTTATTGAATTTATGCCGAGTGGACATGCCAGCCGCAGGTATAATCATAGAAATTTTCATGATACTTTTTTCCACCATTTATTAGTGACACTTCCAACATAGACTGAACCACATTTTTTGTGGGAAATAGATTCTGCCAATTGTTGAGCATTGTGTGGAAATGCATCTGCTTTATTAATGAAATACGTTTTTTCAATTGAATCATGAATTTTAGTTAAATACCCTTTTTTTGATGTTGTGACTTTTGTAATTAATTTTATATCAATAAGAGTGTCAGTATTTATATGCCACATTTCTTTAAATAAACTGGATCTATGTATTTTTCCATCGGACAATTTAGTATTAATAGCATCAGCTCCAATCACAATGATGGCTTGTGTTGTATATGATGGAAGGGCAGGGTCATATTGATGATGAGCTTTTAATGGCAAATCTCGGGCACCATCAGCTTCAAATAAACAAATATCAATCTCGTTTAACCATGGTTTTAATTCTCCTGATTCAAATCCAATATATTTATCATCTCTTACTTTTTCTTTCATGATATATAAAGGATTATCTTTATCAAATAAATTTAGAATGGATTTATTTGGATGAACAAAATGGATTTGATAATAGGGAGATGGGCCAGCCTTTACAATCGATGTAAGTAATATTTTTTGATATTTGGCGGATAAATCTTTGCCAAATCGGTACAATAATGATGTTTTTCCACCTCCACCGAAAATAGCAATTGCTGGTGTTATTTTATGAGAATCTTTTGGCAAAATGATAGGTGAAAAATCCATACGATAAGTTAAGAATATTTAAACAATAAAGTGGTTAATTGAATAAAAAGACAAAATAATCTTGTATAATATTAATAATGTCATTTAAGATTGATAATGAATTAGTATTGTCGGTAGGCTTTGGAATTTTATCTGTAATATTTTAACTTCTCGGCACATATGTATCCATTCAGGAATGGAATAAAGGGCTGGTCGTTCAATCAGCCCTTTTTTTGGGTCTAATTTGAAAAAATGTGTAGATTCATGAAATTCTGGAAAAT
>JABHUQ010000114.1 GCA_018658715.1 Fidelibacterota bacterium | reverse complement strand
GTGGGGCTTGATGTTGTAGAAAGGGTAAATCTATTTTAATAGTACCATCTTCTTGGTCTGCCTGAACTCCCCTGCTTCAATACTGTAAAGATACACTCCTGCTGATACTGGCTGGCCTGTGTTGTTGGTAGCATTCCATTGAACTAATTTATATCCTGATTCTTCTTTTTGATTTAAAATATTATTAACAACATTACCTAGAATGTCATACACAGTTATCTTAACAAAAGAATCTTCAGGTAAGTCATATCTTAAGGTTGTAATTGGGTTGAATGGATTAGGAAAGTTCTGATGCAAAGCAAATTTCTTGGGTAAAAAACCTTTTTCTTTATCTGATTCTAGGAAAATGGTTGTAAAGTTTAATGTATCGCTCCATAACCCTTGCCCTGCTTCATTCTCTCCACGAACTCTCACACTATAATTACTTTCAGGAAGTAACGAATCAATTATGATTAAAGTGTCAGTAATTAAAGTATCCAGAACAACATCTTCACCAAAATTATCTAATGATAATTGTACTCTATAAATATCAGCAACAATATCACTTACCCATGCTAAAGTTTGAATGGTATCAGCATTTGTACTATCAATATTAGAGTTTAACATAATCTTTTCTACTTGATTGGAATAATGCCAGATTTGAGCGGGCCAGTCTTCAGGAAACCAATCTGGATCCGATAAATCATTTCCTGCAGAACAATCATATGTTTGGTCATAAAAATCTAAATATATAAATGTATCATTTTCATAATTATCAAGTTCTATTGAAAATTGTTGTATGGTCTGCTCTTCAGGCCCAGCTCCAGTAGGCTCAACCTCATACAAATGAAATTTTCCATCCAGATTTAGTGCAAAAGATGCACATTCGTTGTCACCCATTGATCCTGGCGAGCCTGGGTCCACACCTGAAATATTCACCTTTTCTAAACACCATGTGGTGCTGAATAAAATATCATCAACCCCATCATTATTTAAATCTTTGATAAAAACACCATTCCCCGGACTATTAAAGTCTTTATTATCCCCTAAAAAGAAAGCATCCTGAGTAATATCAATCAAGGTATCTATCTGAAAATCATATAACCTGAGTTCTCCCTTAGGTATGCTATCAATTGGTATTGTGGCATGTTCATCATCAAATGAATATGCCCACCAAATCAATAGCTCTGAATCACCATCTTGATCATAGTCGATAGGGGTGATCGCTTCTTCAGTACCTGCAAGTTGTAGTACACCATATGGGTCCATTAAAGATGCTATCGAAATTGGGTTATTAATATCTATCCCATCTGAACTACCTTCAAAATAATGAAATGCATTAAATACAGGAGATTCTGGTGTTTCCCTATAAGGAACTGCAGTTACAAGATCTTTCCAGCCATCACCATTGAGATCAGCATACCTCCATTCTTTGAACCCACCATTTTCAATTTCAGAATAAATTATATCAGTGATTTCAAAATTTTGAATTTCATCATTAAATGAAAGAATCATTATCGGCTGATGTTCATCAGGAATCGTCCCCGACACAAGAATCTCATCAAGTCCATCATTATTGATATCAAATACATCCTGAACCGCACCAAAAACAAACATTGAATCTTCTAAGGGTAATGAATTGGATAATGTATCTTGTATAAAACCTGAACTACTTCCCAAATAAAAGAAATCTTGTTGTAAACAATCTAAATCAGGTTCCATCCAATCAGGACCATGATAATTAGCTGTACTGACATATATATCAATAAATTCATCATCATTAAAATACCCTGCAGAAATACCACCATGAGAACCACACTGTTGATAAACACTATCAAGTATAAAAACATTATTACTATCCAAATTATTAATATTTTTAAATATTCCAATTCCTTGGAATCCCGAATGCCAGTCCGCATAAACCTGAGTTATCATATCCATGTCACCATCATTATCAATATCAATTTCAAGTTGATGTTGTTGCCAGTTTATCCCGCAATGATCACCATCAGTATTTAGAATACCAGTTCCATTACAGACTTGACCCCATACCTGCTGGATAAATCTATTATCTTCTTCAACAGGGGTCCAGATAAGAGGGTTGATTCCTTGAGCGAGTAAAATCGATGATAAACTAATAATAATTAAATTTCTTGTTTTATTCATTACCTAATTTAATAAAATTATAACATGAATAAGTGTCAACCTTTTTATCCGACACTATCCTGCCTTACTTGCCCTCTACCCTAACACTTTTTAGTTGAAACTAAATGACCAGTGTATTACCAGTGGTTTCAGTACATTACAGGGCTTTTTATACTAATCAGACTAATTCAGGCTATAAGCAAAAAACCCCGCTTATGCAGGGTTTGACACTAATGGGAAGTCTTATCCCAAACAGACCACATAGACCAAATAACCAATAAAAAAAGAAATATACCTACTAAGTTTCCTTGATACTGTGGTGGAATTTTATCCCAAAGTTTTTTCATAATAATCTCCTTATCAAAATCTACACATCATCACACAAACAAAAAATCCTAGAAGTTCAGGAATTTTAAAGATTAAATCTCTGTTGAGCACCATCTATTAATATAATTAGTGAACCATAAGCCAATAATTATATGCAAATTCTGTAAACAGATTTGATTTAATTAGTCAAATAAGCTAAAAAATCCACCCTTTAATAACTCATTTGCAAATTCAGAATATTTGGCATCGTTTGACATAGCAGGATTATACTTATTCGATATTTTATCCATATCTTTAACAAAAGAAATCATAATAAATCTCCATTTAATTGATTATTACGATTCTTCGCAACCGAATCTGCAATGTCATTCAATTCAATACCAGAGTGCGCTTTCACTTTCTTTACAACCACATCTAGCCCATTCGTCTCTATGATACGATTAAACCTTCTTCGTAATTCCGAGTACATTTTTGTATTGGCCGGCATCTTTTTATCTGTAAGTATTTTTTTTGCCCTTAAACTATCCGTGTAAAATACCATTGTTTGATCTGTCTCTTTTACGAGAAACATAAATATTTCCATTGCCACTAGTATACCCATAATCTCCGTTGTATCAACATCAAAATTTACAATTTCCCCGGATAGTACACATAAACCATCTACAAATTCTTTTTCATGTTGAATGCCGAATTTTTCTATGATACTGACAGGTAGGTTAAAATCATTTGGAATATTCTGAACAACAATACCAAAAGTAGCAATATCTCTTTCATGGTAAACACTAGCATCTGTAAAAATTATCAATGGTTGATGAAATCCATCACCCACTTCAACTAATTCAATATTTCTTAATAAATGGTATGCTTCTGAAATTTCAAACAGTTTATTAGATAATTCACCTATTATTTCCATATCTGTTTCTTTAGAGAGTGAAAAACCCACACTTTGTACTTTTTCCTGATACGATCTAATTAGATTTATTTGGGTGAAATCGTCGCCCATGTTTAAAATTAATATTGCCTGGTTATTATCCATTTTTTCCTTTATGCTAGTGATAAGTGTACTTGAAAGTCCTGAAAGCGTTCGTTCCATTTCTTTATTTTAATCGGGACGCATTCTATCATTTCCCCTGTAAGATTTAACCAATCACCATGTGTTCTATCTTGATAATGATTTTTTGGTACAAGGCCTAATATGTTTTGTGGTAATAAAACATAAACATTGTATGGTGCCACCCAGCCGACTAACCCAGTTGTCTTTATATTTAATGATGGGCGTGGATTTTTTCCCAATAATTTTTCATACGCACCCAAGGATGATAATATGACGCTCATTCTTTCAACATTTATTTCTTCAACAGTACAAAGCACATTGTGCCCAATCAACTGACCAATCTCAACATTTTGCGTTAAGTAGGATTTGCTCATGGGTAAAAATGCTTCTATTCCACTTACGCTTACAATGAATCCAGCCCGGTTACCATTCTTATTTTTAGATTCACCTACAATGGTTCCTGAAATAAATTTTTTATCCATTTGTGCTTTTCCAATAAGACTGAGAGACTGATTTACTGCTTTAATATCAAAATCAACGTCCACAACTTTTAGCTCTTTCACTATAATACTATTTGATAGCGGGTCAAAATCCTGTACCATAAATGCAATTCTTTCACCAGTCTGCTCTTCTTCTAAATTCCTATATTTTGAATAAAGACTAACAGGTAAAAATGCCTCAATTTTAGATCCAATTTTTACAATTGAACCTTTTCGATTTCCTTTTTCACCATCACCATTTGGTGACTTATATTGGGATCGGTCAATCACACCTTCGATAGCTTTTCCATGTAATATGGATTCACAAATATCTGTCCAGTGCTTTCCATAAAAATTCCCTGATTTATCTGCAGTATTCACGTTACAAATCGCACCTTCATTGTTAATAATTTTGTATTTTTGGTTATGTTTTGACATATTATATCAAGTCCTTTACTTTTATTGAATTTTGGGCCAATTCCACTTCTTCAGCTTCACCACAAATATCACACTTATCATTTTTTGGAATACCTCCAGGTATCAAACGAACCATTGATCCGTCCAATCCTGGATAACCATTCCAAAGAATGTAATTTGCACCTAAATCTGCGGCGATTATTTCTTTCGGATGCAAAAGAGATGAAACAATCATTTTAACACCTAAAAGCGTCACCAGTGAAATGTCTGTATCAAGTCCTGGTTGAAATACAATATCTCTTTCACTGGTTACTTCACTGTATTCGGTGGTTCCTGGAATAAATTCAGAATTCCATTGACCGTCCCCCAAACAATGACGGCAACCCGTTTCGTTAGGAACTACTCTGTAAATACTTCCTGTTTTAGCTCTTTCGTGAAGAGAGATATATACTGTAGGTATGTTGTTTTCTACGGATATCATATTTGCAAAATGTCTGGAATCAGGAGTATCTGTTGAAACAACTAAAATATCTGCATCAGTAATCTCTTTCTGTATCTTTTTAAAATCATTTACAAAATCCAATACAAAACCGGTGCATTTTATGTCAGGATTAATACTCTTTAATTTATCTGAAACAGCATCCGTTTTATTTCTGCCCAGATCTTTCAAGTCACAAAGATGTCTAATAATATTATGTATTTCCAACTGATCCGGATCAATCATTACAATTTCCCCAATACCTGCTTTAACTAATTGTGCAGCTGCTGTGGATCCAACGCTCCCAACGCCAATCAAAACAGCTTTTTTATCCTGCAAGTTTTCTTTAACATCTAATCCCCCCAACCTTTTAAATAGCGATTCTCTCAAATCAATAATCTCAACATCAAATTCACTAAATTCTCCGTTCATATCATTTAATTGCCATCCCGTTGCCTTGAATTCCTTTTTGTCAATTTGAACCACAACTGATACATTATTTTCAGATTGTATTTCAACGGTTTCATCACTAACGGAATTAAATAGCAAATCAACTTTTACTTTGCGACCGTTATTTGCTCCCCGGACTAGGTTAATGACACCATTATCAGTTAGATAGCCTTCTGTAACTAGTGACAATGATTTACTTTGTACCAATTTTAAAATATGTTCAACACTTAAATTTACTTTTCTAATAGCTTTTACATTTTTTTTCAATGGCGGCATAGAATAAATCTCAGGGGTAATTGGTACGAAATTTTCCATTCCTCGTTGGTAATAATAAAAACTTGTATCAACAAATTCAGGTAATACACCATTTCCATTCATGTGAGGTCGGGTTGTAATAACAGCAATGACATCTTTAGTGGCATCTTCCCTTGTAATTTCTTTCATGGTATTTAAATCTGTTTGGCTCGGTACATTAAAAGTGCCTGGATGTTTATGCCATTCACCAAGATATGATATGCCGTTACGATATAGTTCTGTTTTCATCTCATTTTGATAAAATTTTACATCAGGCTCAAAACTATGGGCACTATGTTGAGACATTGTTCCAGGACCTGTTGCCTTTTTAATCAAGACAGCATAATTATTCTCAATGACGATCTTCTCCCCCATTAACAATCCACCGGTTTCAAAACTGCCATACCTTAGAGTTTCATTTTTCATTTCTTCAATAACTTCAGGTGTAACCAAAACACGAGGGATAATAAATCTTTCCCTTTTAGGTTGACTGTTTACAGTTACCTTCTTTTTTGTTTTATTCTTTCTACCCATTTTTAAACCCTATTGAAAAAGTTATTTTCAGGCCAAGAACCCTTTACCTGATATATTTCGTATGCATGGAGCCAAGCTGCAGTCCAACCGATATACGAAACTGCTGTCATTGATGGTCCTGCTCCACCCCCTTTACCATTATGATCATTTGAATACAGACATAAATGACCGTCACCATATAGATGATTCGTTCTACTGAGTTGAGGACTAATTATATAGGTCTTAATTTCGCCACCAGGATAATACTCTGGGTAAGTTGCAACAACAGTGTAAGTTTGCCCAGAATTGGTTTTAAGTTTTCCTGTCCAATAACGTTGGCCATCTCTAACCATCGTTTGCCCATTAAAGCTCTTGCTTCCGGAAGCTTCTCCCAGATTGAACTGAGGAAATTTCCGATTCATGATTTGGACCTCACTTTGAAAACGTCCAGAGTGCTTTTCCCACCACTTCATTTTACACCCCATTCACGTTGCTTTAGGAGATCTATATGCTCCTCCTTACTTTTTAGGGCATCTTTTTTTGCCAAAAGCCTCCCGTCAGATGTAATTGTTGCTTTAGCAGTTCCATCAACCAGTAGATCTTCTACCGATAGAGGATCTTTGATTGCTCTCTTCTCATTAACTTGAGAAGCTTTGGTTTGTTTATTTGCAAAAGGGTTGTTCATTTTAATTTCCTTATTTTGTTTATTTTTTATTTGGTTGTTTTCTCATCATCATTATTTTCATTGAGTTTATAGCAACTATTGAACCAAAACTGTTTCTCGACGGAGGATAAATAATTCATGCTAATTATTGATATACATTTGTCATTGCGCGCTGTTACAATTGTATACTATTGTGATTTTCATCCTAAAATAATACAGGATTTATAAATTCGGATTGGTTCTATTCTTCCTACCAACCAGAATCACTGTATGAATCATAAGTGTCAGAACAGTCTGACCATCCATCGTCATATCCGTCATCATATCCTTCAGAATACCCATCAGAAAAACCTTCACAGTAATCATCTGTTCGAATTTCATTTGATTCATTAGAGTCAGTATCAAAATCATCCGGATCTGGGTAATTGGGTTCTCCTAATTCCCCACCTGTATGGCCATCCATATACTCATCACAGTAATCATTATAATCAGCATAACCAAGACTTTGAGCTTCTTCATCTGCCGTTGGTCCTGTAGGTGGTTCATAATCATCAATAGACCCACTTGTCTGATTTGAGCAACCGCTATCATTGTTATTATCACATGTATTAGGTGTCTCTGGCCACATATTTTTATATGGAGACCCAAAGATTGCACAAGCATATGCATTAGGGTTTTCTATTTTTTCTCCGTTACCATTATACCAGTTTCCGTTTTCTTTATGTTTGAATGACATTTCATTCTCCCTTTTTTTGTTGTTTAATCAATCGCCTTTATTTCTGACGAACTAATAAGAACCATTTTTAGTTCTCATTAATTAATTAGACTGCGGAGAATTTCCGTTTTCCGGAACTATTTTATATTTTATTTACTGATATAAATAAATGGGAAGGATTGAGATGGTGAATAATGTGGATTATTCGAAAATACCAATTCTTGTGCTTGGTAAATAGCAATGGCTGGGTCATTGGTTTTTAAGTATAAAGAATAAAATTGATCTGTGATAGAGACAGCTGTTTTATCATTTACTGGCCAAAGTGAAGCAATTACGCCGTCAGCACCTGCAAACAGAAGGGATCTAGCAATACTGTTTATTCCCTCGCCTGGAATAAAATCACCTACATTGGTTTCACATGATGATAAAAACACTAATTTATTCTCTAAAGTCAACGATGCAATTTCTGAAGTAGATAGTATTCCGTCATCTTCTGAAGATGATACTAATAATATTGCGCCTTCGTTTACTTCTGATATAAAAGGGGAACTATGTGCTGCAAAATGAATAATGTCAAAAGACTCAATGTTTCTTTTAACCCAGCTCTCACTTACATTTTCAATAACAGTCGCATTCGAGTAATTTAATGAGTTATATATTCGGCCTATGTTCTGAACTTCTTGATTTGCGAACAACAATGGTGAAATATCACTGCCACGCATACCTAATAAGATTTGATTAGATATATTCTTATTTGAATATGATGGAGATCTAGCGCTTAATGCACAAATTGTTTCTTTTTTAGTATTATTCAAATTCAAAAAAGAAAACCCGGGAAGAACCGTTATTGATTTATTTTTGAAGTCTCTTAAAATATATTGAAAAGGAATCTCTGAAATTTCTCCATCAGGGCTTAAATATAATTTTTTATCATAAATTAAATATTGTAATTCAGGAGGAATAAGCACATCACATAAGCTTTGAACTAACTCTTTTTCTGGGTGAATATTATTACTTATTTGTAGTTGAATAAATTCCCAAGACTCTTTCATTAGCGATAAATCTCCTGAAAAAGAGTAACAAGAATCAGCAGTATAAATTTGACCTAAAATAGTATTAAACCCTATAATATAATTTAAACCAACTTCACTTTTATTTAGTTTGGGTGGAGAATGAATCCAATCTACTTGTAACTTTTTTTTAAAAACTCTTGCTTTATTTCTCTCAATAAAACTTAATACTAAATATTGTGTACTCTCCGACAAATTAATTTCATTATTCAAATATTCGCCAAGGGTAGCAATAGCAAATTCGTTGTGATATCTATAAGTCCACCGATAAGCAAAGAATGAAAAATCTGCATCGTTTAAATTATTCTCTATTTCGTTTATAGTATTCTTGAATAGTTCGACTGAAAACTCTCCAGTTCTTTGTTTAGAAATACTCTCTGCCAATACTAGTTTTATTCTTTCGGAAGCATTAAACAAATAGCTTAGTTCAATTTCACTATACTCAACTAAATCCATATTATTTTTCAATAAATACATTGCTTTCATTAATATTTTTTCTGCTCGATGAAATTTCCCCATTTTTATATAATAATCAGAGAGCCAACTGTAACAATAAAGAGCGAAAATAGGATCTGTTTCAAATGTATAATTAATTGTATCTTCTAAATATTCTCTAATTACGTTAATATGTTTATCGCTCTTCTTTTCATCTGCTTCATTAATAATATATAACTTTGGGTAAAATTCCAGTAATAATTCAATCCGTTTTTTTTCAAAAACCCAAGAAGAGAATTCAGTCATAATTAAAGATTCATAAATATTAACTGTTTTTTCTTTGTACCATTTAGGAATTGTATCACTATCGCTAATTACATCAGCATCAAATATCAAATGGGTTTGTAAAGTGAGTATCATCGCTACTTCACTAGTATCCAATCCAGTATTAAACTTATTTAAATATTCAACAATTTTTAATTGATCACCTATTATTAGTGCTATATATTTTTCTTTATAGACGGAATCAATTAAATCAAAGTATTCTATTTGATAGGGAAAACCCTTTTTAATTGCACTAATATTCTTTTCAGATATTTCTAGTTTGTTAAGATACTCGTTTTCTAAAAGTGAGATATCATCAATAATCTGTTTTGCGTCGACGTCTGATGTTGTATTTAATAATCCAAATAAATCATTACTCTCAACTAGTTTATTTGACATAATAAAGAGAGAAAAGCTAGTAACTGCAAAAACAATGACAAAAAACGTATTTGTAGCAAATCTTCTAATGAGTGGAGATAATTGTTCATTGTGGAATGATGGTGAAAGTATAAGCCAACCACCAGATCCTAATAAAACTGCATAACTAAATAGAGCCCCAGTTATAATTTGATATAACAACTTTTCATTGGGATTAAACATTACATCAGTATGCCCGATGTAATGAATTGCAGTAAATCCTCCAATTGCAAATGTTTCTATAACCCAAAACGATATTATTAAGAAAAGGATTGTTACATTTACAGATATAAATGAAAAAATCAACCCCATTATGGTTGGGATATATCTTATTATTGGATTTATAAATGCATAAAATATTTCAATAGAAATCCAAAAAAATAAAGTATAACTAAAAAGGTGTTCAAAAAAATGTGAAGGAAAAAAATACCAGGTATATAATAATGTGCCTATAACCGTTGGAATGATTAATCCAAATAAATATCTAATCCATTTGCCAACTTGCAGTTCAGATAAAACTATATATAATTGGAACAGAGCAAATATTCTAAAAAAAAGGAATATTTTTAGACCAAGATTGATTAACCATTCAAGCAAGTGAATTTTTCACCTTTTAATTAAATATGTGTATTCATGCTTAAAAATAGGTTTCTCTAAAACATACTCTACAATCTTAATCTTTAGAGAATCAGTTCCATTTAGATTTACTTTTTCATTGAGTTGATTTGTAATAGTAACAATATCATAGTGATTAATTTTTATAATATATTTATCAACATTAGGATTGGATTGAGTCCATTTAAAAAGAATTATTTCGTCACCTTCATTATAATGGATGCTATGTGGAAGTATGTAAGATGAATTCTTATTAAGCCCTCTGACCCCACCGACAATTGGATAATAGGTAGGGGAGCCCAGCTCATTAAACTCAATATTCCCGGGCATAAAAATGATCATTAATACTGTTGTGACAATAGCTATCGACGGAATTGCTATTTTCCACTCCAATTTTGGAAGCTGTATCGCTTTGATAAAACCAACAGTGACATCAATAAACGCCAGAACAGATCGCCTCAATGATATCATAATTTTGTAAAAATAGTGAGATGGTATTTCTCTGTTTATTTCATAATTAATTGTATTTACTAAAATTTTATAATCCCTGTCATTCGCAATTCTCTTTTCAATTATTGATTTTTTGTCATTTTCTAAATCACCTTTTAGGTAATCGATAATTTCCAAATAATCATCATCTGTTAAATCAGATTCGTTATCCATCATGTAAAAGACAGATTTTAAAACATTGTCTAATATTTTTTTATTATTCATCGAAATATCTTCTTAATTCAGTTGTTAAGATTTTTAAGGCGTTACTTTTTTGTTTTACAGGTTGGTTAAAGACTTTACTTAAAATATTAATAGAGATTTGATCTAGTCGATCATATACCTTCCTCGACGTACTCAACCCAACCGCGTGCAATTCGTTCATTCTATTATTAGACTGATAATATTCGATAATTTCCCGAACTGAATATTCATCCCAATATTTCATTCGGAAGAGTTCATAATCGATATCATCAAGATTTTTTATCAAAAATTTAAATTTTTTAATTAGCCCAAGGGGTTCATCTTTATTTGCTTGAGGGATATTATCTTTAAGTTCAGTCATTAAGGGAGAATAAATCAGGTCGATTTTTCCTTCCTTAATTAATGTTTTCTCTATATCGTAGGATAGTTGTTCAAAATCATCACTTAAATAATCAGCATTTTGTTTAGCTATATCTTTATCTTGGTATCTCTTTAGTAACCGAAAAATATCTTCATGTTTTTCAGACAACTTACTTATACAGGACGGCACGTATCTAATATCTCCATATTTGTGAGCTAACCAACTTGCTCTCACTTGTTTATATTTTACTCCAATAATAAAATGTATATAAGTATTTAATCTTGCTTTTTTTTCTCCTTTATAGTAACAACATTTTTTAGCAACATATTTCACTAACCAAAGGTATGAATCCATAATATCATCATTAATAAAAACGTTTACTTTTTTAAGAGTCTGATAAATCCACCCTTCATTATAGTCCTTCAAACGCTTAGCTAATTTTGTAGATGTATATATAAATGAGTCTCTGTATGTCTTTTGTAATTCCAACAAAGCAGATTTGTTTTCTACACACAACTCTTTTGCAAAATTTATATCAGATTTTAATTCACTATGCATTGCTTTTGAAGTTACAACCTCTATTCATGTTCTACCGGCAATTTATATTCTTAAATATAAGTTGGGATAGGTGATACCATTTAGCTTCGAAAGTACTGATTCCCAAATCATCCAAATACGAACGGAAAATATCTATGTGAACCTACATTAGCCCTATTCTGCCCTAGAATCGTGATTTCGATTGGTCAGCGTTAGACATTAAATGACAGACGGTGGCAGTGATAGTCAGGAGATACAGCATTTCGACTTCAAGTTATTAGGATTTCAGAGAAAAGAGTGGCTCTTAGCATCAATTTTATAGAATTCAAAAGTTCGTAAATCGTGCTCAATTAATCTTCAACTGTCCCAACCACCTGTTATTTACCGGACTTTTTTATTTTGGGAAAACCATCCGCCTGTATCTCGCTATATATTAAGAGTTACGGGGTCATAAAATGTAGGCCTTTTTCCTGTCAAGCCGGAGGTCGAGGGTTCGAGTCCCTTCGGTCCCGCTCCTTATAAACCCCGTTTTCTCGTCGAGAACTCGGGGTTTTTCTTTGTCTGTTTTCGTCATTTCTATATGGACAGTAATGGACAGAAATGGTCAGTT
>JABHUQ010000113.1 GCA_018658715.1 Fidelibacterota bacterium | reverse complement strand
GCTCATCCTGAATGGGAAAATGAATGGCGATATTTTCCACAAAAAGCAAAAGGAAAAAATGGTGAAACTATTCCACTTATATGGGCAGATTCCATTGCATTTCAAAAATATCAGCGTTATGCTCATGGTGAGTATGAATTGGATGAATATGCTAAATATATCAAAAGCCATATTGGTGAATCAGATAGATTTTTTCCATTATACTCTAATGATGTAGAGATCTTTGACTACCGTCCCGGACGATACCAAACAGAAGCCCAATTTGATGATAATTCTGAATGGGATAGAATCAATGAACTTTACACATATTTAAAACAGAAAGATTGGTGTGAATTTGTTTTTCCTTCTAATGTATTAAATAGTATAAATAATGAAAATAGTGGGAAAGAATTAGTACTTGAATCTCCTAGGCAACCCATTCCAGTGAAGAAGCAGGAAAAATATAATATCAATCGGTGGGCTTTAACCGGGCGAGATGATTTGGGCATCAATTCAAAATGTTATAAGATATATAATTCATTTGTTGAGAATGATAACAATAATCCGGTGGATTGGAAAGAATTAGCTTATTTATGGTCCAGTGATTTTCGGACCCACATAACTGAAAAACGATGGAATGATTTTTGTAATAGATTGGATTTGTTATTGAAAAAAAATGAAATATCCAACATTAGTAATAATAATAAATATTTTGAATGCCCAAAAGTTATTGATGATAAAAAATGGATAACTGTAGAAAATGATAATTATAAAGTTATATTGAACAAAAATAAGGGTTTAACAATTCAGAAGTTAATTTTAAAGAAATTTGGGGAAGAATCTCTTTTAGGCACACTTGATCATGGCTATTATGATGATATTTCTTTGGGTGCGGATTACTATTCTGGTCATGCCGTTATTGAAAGACCCGGTGAACATAAAGTAACGGATTTGGGCAAGGTTAACCCGGGTGTTGATCAAAATGGTGATGGGATTAGTTCAATTCAAAAGTGGGGTGATTATTCATTTAACCAAATAATTAAGTTTGAAAATGAAAAATTAGTATTTGAGAAACATATTGAGGCAGATAGCTCTGAAAAAGAAATTATCCGACCTTGCAATTTTACATTTAACCCGGAAGTTTGGGATAGAGAAAGTTTATATATAGCAACACATAATGGTGGCTCTACACTTGAAAAGTTTAATCTAAAAGGGCAGAATATTTCCCATGGCGATATTTATTCATCACTCATTTCTGCCTGTCATGGTTTTGGAAATACTGAAGGTGTTTTTATAGTTGGGGACAAGGATAAATCCCTGAATTTTATTGTTGATATGTCCGTTGCCGCTATGATTCCATCTATCATTTATTCTGAAATGAAAAACACATGCTTTTTCAGGCTACAGTATTCTGCAAGTGAGATGGATGAGACGCTAAAAATTGGTGTAGGACTAAATATATTTCATTCAAAAATAAAGATATATGCCGCATAAATTTTTTGTATTTTATTATAAATAGCAATAAATCAGAGAAATAAGTATTATGAAAAAAAACAAGAAAATTCTTTTTATTGATTCTTGGACAAAAGGTATTCATAATTTTAGTCCCATTGCCACTAAACTTCGTGATCTTGGCTGGGAGTCATTGCTTGTTCACAGAGGCTCTTGGGGGCATGATCAAGGTAGACCCTTAGAGGAAAACATTGATGGTGTACTGGTCAGAGATATAAAATATTATAATACGCGATTTTTTTACAAAGTTTTTAAGAGGGAAAATCCGGGTTTAGTTCTCATATTAACAACCAATTATCTATTCGACAGGGCTGTGATACTTGCGGCTAGATC
Organism: Fidelibacterota bacterium; assembly: GCA_018658715.1. GTDB lineage: Bacteria > Fidelibacterota > Marinisomatia > Marinisomatales > UBA1611 > JABHGY01. Next base: position 1,097 of record JABHUQ010000113.1, on the reverse strand, counting down.
ACTTGGGATTAAATCTTGTTTTTTAATGCATGGGATTAGAACAATAGCAAAGAAAAAAGTTAATCGATATAAGAGCACGCCAAACTCTGCACTAATAAGGAAACGGTGGTTATATGCAGGCAAATATATTAAATACACAATTCCTAATTACTTTACATCAGGAATATTAAACAATTGGAGATTCCTTTTCAGGGTTGAGCCATATTCTATAATAATTAAGTTATTTTTAAAACCACATCGCTATGTTTTGTTCCCATCTCCTTCCAATGAAATCCATTGTGATCTGGCTCTTGTTTGGGGAAATATTTACAAACACTTTTTTATTGAAGAATACGGTTATCCAGAAAATAGAGTGAAAGTAGTTGGTCAGCCACCTCTTGACTCGGTATTTAAATTGATGAATAATTCTCTTGGCAAAGAAGATAAATTGTTATTTTTAAAAACTTACTCTATTTCAACTGATAGACCCTACTGTGTTTATTTAGAAGATGGTAGTGTTGAGCAAGGTGCAAATGAATGGACAACAGAAACCAGGATTGAGCATTTAGAAGAAATAGCCAAATTATGTGAAAATGCAGGTAAGAATTTGGTTATTAAACTTCACCCATCAACGGATGAAACGCCAATCAAACTTTATTTTGAGAATAATAAACGAGTTCAAATATTTAAAAATATGGATCTTAACAAGTTGGTGTTTTGGAGTGAATATGCAATTGGTCAAGTATCCACCACTAATGACATTGCAATTATAATGCAAAAACCGCTTTTGATACCTGCTTGGGATATTTCAAAGTTAAAGGGTGAAGGGACTGTTGAGAGACAACCCTCTGCAATATTATGTAAAAATCCAGATGATTTTGTCAAATCCATTCATAATTGCAATGAAATAGCAGAACGTAAATCTATTTTCAGAGATAAATACATTCACGATTTTATTACTTATACAGATGGTAGATCTATTGATAGAATTGTGGATAACATTATAGAGCTTACCAACCCAAATTAATGGAGAAAATATATAAAAGAATTTATTACTTATACTGACTTGAAATTTACAGGTAGGACTATTAAATAATTAGTCAATGAATGATAAAAAT
>JABHUQ010000112.1 GCA_018658715.1 Fidelibacterota bacterium | reverse complement strand
ATTCCGCGTCTTATGCCATGCTGTCGTTTACCTGTGCTTATTTAAAAGCTCACTATACGAGTGAATTTTTAGCATCTGTTGTGTCAAATCAAGGAGGCTTTTATTCAGCTTATGCTTATCTGAGTGAAGCTAGACGATTTGATATTCGTATCATTCTCCCAGATATCAATGATAGTATGGAAACCTATCGTGGTGTTAATCAAACCATTCGTATGGGATTTATGAGTATTAAACATTTGAAAAGTCAAACCATTCAGGCGATTCTGAATGAACGCAAGGCAGGCATGTTTAATTCATTAGAAGATTTTCTTCTACGAGTTGATTTGGAGTTAGCAGATGCTATGGCTTTAACCAATGCAGGATGTTTTGCATCTTTAACATCTGATACCACCCATCGAGAACTGGCTTATCGCGTGGCTGGATTCTATTTACAAAATGGGGTGAAAGAACCTTTAGATACAACACCTATAAGTCAGGACATTTCTTCGTGGGAGCGACATCAACTAGAAATTGACACCTTTGGGTTTCCCGTCACATTACATCCATTGACGCCGTATCGGCCATTGATGAGTGCACGGATTCAGCTAGCAAAAAATATTCCGCTTCACGTTGGGAGAGTCATTTATTTGGCTGGGGTATATATTACTCGAAAGATAAGCGTGACCCGAAAACATGAACCGATGGAATTTCTTACGTTAGAAGATGAATCAGATATTTATGAATGTGTTCTGTTCCCTGATGCTTTCAAAGAATATGGTGATTTACTCCATTGGGAATCTTTATTTATTTTACGCGGAAAAGTGGAAGAAGCATTCGGCGTTTATACAGTGACCATTGAAAAATTGGCCAGCCTACAACAATGGATGAGAAAAACTAAAAAGATTATCAGTTTGGTTGGATAAAGAGAGCATTCAAATGTTCAGGAAATAATGTAATAGTATATATAGAACGAAGGCTATCTGAAATAGATTTAAGCTCGGATGAACTAAAATGCCCATTTGACGGTTCTTTTAATTGTGTCTTTAAAAAAGCACTGGCAAAAAATTGATCTTCTATATCTTTGACTTTTAATTGTACAATACCGTTATTTTCAAGGCCTAAACCCTTGGCTTCTTCAACTAATAATTTATTTCTTAGAGCTTGATAAAATGATGTAATAGGCGAATGAGTTGATTGAACAGGTGGTAAGGATAATAATCCATCCATAAAATCTTGGACAGTAAAAGTACCACCATCATAATGAGCGAGAGGTTCATTCAAGCTAGAAAGAAGTGATTGAGATATAGACATTAATATATCGCCATATTGGGTTTTAGCTCCTGCATCAACTTGACCTTGTTGTAACTGAATAAGTGTGAATATTTGCCCGATAGAATGGTATACCAAAGAATCGTCTATTGAAATGTGTTTACTATCTAGCAAATTATGAACATAATGATTTGCCGAAATAAGTGTTTCTTTTTTATGAATGCTGGATAATATTGAATTCCTTCTCATGGCATATTCATCTTCAGAAATAATCATTTGTTTTCTTTCATCCTTTTTAAATAAAATATGCCATCCATGTTGAGATCGAGTAGGTTGTGACATTGTGCCAACCTTCATGGTGAAAGCGACTTTTTCAAGAGATGGATCAAGATCATTGTACTTAATCCACCCAAGTAAGCCACCATTATTTTTCAACGTGGAATCAGAAAATAATGAATGAGCAAATTGTTGGAAAAGTGCAGGTTGTTGTAGCTGAAGGTACATAGAGTCTAATACGCTCTTATGGGGTGAGAATAGATGTTTTAGGTTACATTCCGAATTCATCCATAAAAAGTGTTGTCGAGCAATTGAGTCAGATAAAAAGTGGGTTTTAGTTTCAATTTGGTTTTCATAGAGTGCTTCTCGCAATATTTGATTTTTAACTGAAATGATTTTTCGATGAGTTAAAGAATCAAGAGTCAGTTGGCTCTCTCGCGCAGACTCAGAAAATAATTTTGTTCTGACCAAGGATTGAAGGGTACGATTCCGTTCAAATGGCGAATCTTGTGTTTGTGATTGGATTAATATATTTTTGTATTTGTCTTTAAACTCACTATCAGTTACAAAACTTGATCCAACTTTTGCTAAAACATGAGGCGGAGTTGGTGATTCACAACCAATGAGATACAAAAGTATAATTAAAACACTATACTTCTTCATAAAATCATCATTTCAATAGCATCATTTTTTTAGTCAACACACGATTATTGGATTGAATACGATAGAAGTATAAACCGGAAGGCACATTCACGCCAGATTGATCTTTGCCACTCCAATGTATTATATGTGATCCTGGTTGAATTATATCGTTATGAATTGTAACCACTTTTTCACCTAAAATATTGAAAATTTGAATCATTGTTTTAGATGTTATATCCATTTCAAATTGAATCGTTGTTGTATTATTGAACGGGTTTGGATAATTCTGATTAATTCTAAACCTATGTCCAACAATAGCTTCTTCAACAGGGTCAATATCCATGGTATGATTTGCATAATAATAAATTTTAGCATCAAAACTATTTAATGTAATAGGAAGGGAACCAACATTATCAGGTGAAATGTCAATGATGGATCCATCTATTAAATTTGTTAAGAAATAAGGGCCATCTTCATCAGGAAGTGATGATAAATCACATTGAATTTCCATTTCACCCGATTGAAAATTAGCAAATGTTACTACAGTATGGTTTTCACTAACCGAAGCATAGGAATACACATTACTAGTTTCAGTATTTTCCAACCGATGAATCATAGGCTGATGAATAAAGTTTTTCCGAATATCAATTAATTGTTTGAAATAGGGTCTAATATTATTCGGATCAGTCCAGTTAATCGGATCTCGAGTGGTTAATTCTCCAACTTCGCCACCAGAATAAATTAAGGGAATACCATTTGTTGTTAATAAAATTGTATGACCTAATTTTGATCTTTCAGAATCTAAATAAGAAGCAATACGCACTTCATCGTGATTCTCTAAGAACCGAAATGGAAGAGCATTATCAGGGTAGTTTCTCTGAATTTCATCATTTAAATCATCTATGGATACAGTCCCGTTCATCGCAGACATTAATTTATTTCGTAAGTCCCAATCATTGGCTGAATCAAATCGATTTTCAAAATATACATATTCAGATGAACTAGCTTCCGCTTCCAAAAAGACATCTGGTTTTATATTTTTTAATGCTTCGCGCCATTCCTGCCAGAAAAGTGGATTGCGTTGTTCCACACCCCATGCTACATCACATCGATAACCATCAATATCAAATTGATTTACCCAATATTCAGCCGCTTTAATAAAGTGTTTTCTCACATCTTCATTATTATGATTTAAGTTTGGCAAACTTGCCCAGTCAAAGAAATATTCATAATTGGAATCTCCCGGAATATCATCCCAAATATAGAAATCAGCCCATGGAGAATATTGATGATACTCAAATACATTTTGCATGAAATGATGTTGAATAGATGTATGATTTACAACAAAGTCCAAAATAACTCTAATGTCATTTTCATGAAGTTCGTTGACAAGATCTTGAAATTCTTCTGCAGTTCCATAATCTTCTTCAAAATTAAAATAGTCAGTAATTTCATAACCATGAAGCGTTGGTCCTTGGTAAATGGGCATAAGCCATATGGCATTAATACCTAAATCAACCATATCTGGAATACGGCTTTGAATTCCAGAAAAACCACCTTGTGTTGTAAACGATCGTGGATATATTTCATAGAAAATAGCATCATCAATCCAATTCGCGTGTTCATCAATACTTTCTATATGTACAACCCCATCTTCTACTAAAAAGCGTCTTTGGGCTGTCGTAGTACGATTAGCATCATCTCTTGCAAGAACATTTATGAAATATTCACCATCCACACTTGGAATTGAAACTGTAACTGAAGGTAAGTAGGGTGGACCTTGGAATGATAAACCACTTGGATTATCAGAATCACTTGTCCAATAATAGGTAATCCCTAAACTATCCGGCGATTCACCGAATGCATCAAATGCTATACTTCCTTCATTCACGGATGATTCAATTATTACGGATGGTTGGTGGTCTTTTTGATAGGTTAGGACCAATTCACGCGATAAAGCTTCAAATCCATCACTGCCCATAGCTTGAACAGATACAAAATTGTCTCCTTCGTTCAATGTAACATTAAAAGAAAATTCGTTTGAATTAACATTAATTGTATTTTCTTCGCCGTTAAAAACAAAAACAGCACTTGTAACCAGAGAGTCATCGATAGTTCCAAACACTGTAAGGTCAGGATACCAGTATGTAACACTTGGAGTTAAAAAAGTTATTACAGGGCCAAATGTAGCTAAACTATCTGAAATATCTTCAGCAATCAATGTACCTATTCCGCGGCCATCTCCATCTAAGCTCGATAGCATAGGGCCATAAGGGTGGTCAACAGGGAAATAGTTGGATAAGATTCTTTTCTGCCAAAATTCATCACGAACGAATATTGCATCGTAAATATCCGGATCTTCAAAAGATGAATACCCATTTTCATTAGGTGTTATTTCGAAACTGTTGCCACTTCCATCTTCTTCTGCTAGATATGAAAAAAGAATGAAATTACGATCTTGATTCCAACCACCCAGTAGACTATCTAAGTACATGAGTTCAATCTCAAAATTGAATTGATTCTCATTTAGTAATGTTTCATCTATATCAATGAAAACATCTCCAAACGTTTCTGGGTTCCGATTTTCTTGGATTCGATTTTCCACATCAGGATTGAATAGAGAACTTGTCGGAGAAGAAAGAGATAGGAATATGCCTTCATTTTCCCAATCTGGGAGGAGTATATCACAATTTCTAGAATCTTCGGCAAGTGAAGTCACAGGGTTTGTTATTAATAAACCAAGCCGAGTTCGATCATCAATATGCATCATTTCAATGAGAAATTGAAGTTTATCGAAGGTTGGAGAAGATGTGATATGGAAGGATTTGATATCTAACCCATCTGAATTAACCGTAAAAGGAACATCATAGGTTTGGTCATGAATAGCATCCACAAAATGGAATCCTGAATTTTCAGGATAATTACCGTAAGTAAATTCTCGATATGCAGAATTACCCACATTATTTGTAAAGCTGATTTCAATATGGTCAAAGTCACTTTGGCTAAAATCAATATTTGAAACAACTTTATTCGTTGTCGATAAGAATTCAAAATTAATGGAATTTCCATTGTGTAATAGTTGAATTGTAGATTCATCTATGCCTTCCCCAAAAACACCTGGATCTAGAAGTGATATGAATTGGACATTAGAACTTCCATCTTGGAATATTTTTCCTTGGGATGGTTCTTCCAGAATGATTGAAGAATTTGAATCGGGAATGACGGATATGATATTATTATTAGGATTGTCCGGATTAAAGTTTGGATTATCCCAATCCACGGTCCAAAAACTATAATTAAGTTGAAACTTATAATCCCATGTATTTTCTTCTAATTCAATTGTTGTTTCCCATACACCGTCCCCATCATCATCTTGCATCGGATTGAATTGATTGTTCCAGTTATTAAAAGTTCCCATGAGTGAGACAGAATTAATCGTTTGCATATAGGAATGTCTTGAGCTATTCGCATCAAAATAAAAAGTTGTTGGTTTAGTATATATGACCAGGTTTGGTTCATATAAATATGTTGATGATTTTGTAACTGTTCCCGCATCAGACGTAACACTAACAAAAAGAGTATGTTCGCCTACTGATGGAGGTTCGTTAGGTTGATAAATTAATTGATGATTAGTTTCATCATAATATTGACTTGGATCGTCCACAGAATTATCATCAATTTCAAGTATGATGCTTGATAAGTCGATTGGATTACCACCAGAATGGTTAAGTACAACACGAATTGGGAGACCTGCTGTTGTTGTATCGACAAACATATCGTCAGAGCTGGTAATATCCCTTGGTAGGAAGTAAGTAATCATAGGGTCTGTGGTGTTCAAAATTGAATTATTATTATCTGATGTATTAATAAGTGGATTGTCAGGGTCTGTAAATGCTTGTCCCCAATCTGCGTCTAAAACAAATTTATAATTGTGTGTAACATTGATAGGGAGTGGGGCAGTAAGAGTGTATTCCCCATCTCCATCATTATCATACAATCTAAAAGTATTATCAGCATTATTCCACCCATTAAAAGAGCCTACGACTCTTACTGCCTGAAATCCGTCTAATGGTGGAGAAAAATGAAATGTAGTTGGGACAGATTGCCCAGAGATTAAACTTAATGTAATAAGTAAGGTAAAAACTTTTATTTGGTGGGATAGGCAATTAATCATGGTGTTTTCTCCGCTAGTATCGGTCAATAATTTACACCTATATAAAAAGGGGAAGCGATCGCTTCCCCTTTTTATTCGGCGTTTCTTCAGTAGATTATTTTAGAAGAAGCATTTTTCCAGCTTTAGCCCTATTGTTGGATGTAATTCTATAAAGATACATCCCAGAAGGAACTTGAATACCGGATTGGTCTTTTGCATTCCATGTTACGGAATATTGACCAGGAGTCATTTCGCCATTGTGAAGAGTAATCACTTCTTCACCCATCAAGTTGTATATGGAAACCATAACGTCAGATTGAATATCGATATCAAAACGAATCGATGTGATTGGATTAAATGGATTTGGATAATTTCCACGTACAGCAAATTCTTGTGGAATAACACCATTTCCAATAATACCCAACCATGGGTTTTCTGGGTTATTAGATCCAAATACACCTTCATAAAGGAATGCACCTGATGTTTCACTTGGTATGTAGATCACTTTATCTGCACCAAATCCAGCTTCATTGTCCATAGATCCATTATCACCAGGAACATCTTCAACACCCGGATAATAAGCACCATGTTTAAAAGTTATGACATTTGGATGGCCAGCTGCTAACTCTAATACACCAGTGTAGATACCATCACCATCTTCATCTGTTAGACGAGGCACATCATCTGATACAGGTTCAGCACAACCAGATCCCATACAATTACCCCAAGTACACCAACAATTGAGGAATGATCCATTCACAATTATAGTGTCAGGAGCTTGAGGGAAAGGTTCACTATTATTAGCATTTAATGTTCCATCATGCCATGTAATTGAAAATTCAACAGTTACATCATTTTGTAATTCACCTGTTGGAAGAATACCTGGAAGAGCAGGGTCAAGAACAATATCTTCACCTGTGAATTCGAAGGTGCGATTAGCAGTTGTTTCCCAACCATTGTTGTTCCAAGATTCATCTGGACCTGCTTTGTATTTCCATTCTAGAGTATCGCCAACATAAGCGCTTACTTCTTTAGTAAGAGAATATAAAGCAGGGTCTAGTAAATCTTCTTCAAAGTTATCACCGGCAGCCCAACCATTCATTCCACCACGTAATTCGAGGAAATGAGTGGAGCCATCCCAGCCAAAATCAAGAAGTTCAGTCATATCTGCTTGGAAGGTAATATTAGCAACTGTAGGAGGCCCTGAACATGATTGGCAACCGCCATAGCAAACAGCGTCTAATACCATATTCATAGCATCTACAGTAATCGTTCTGTTACCATCTGTTGCACAATCATCTGGAACTGTTTCCCAACCATCGCCATTAAGGACGAATTTATATTGGTATGTTTCACCAGACATAAGTGGCATAGAAATTTCCCAAACACCATCACCATCTGCATCAGACATAGGCGAATTTGTAGGAGTCCAACCTTGCATTGATCCTGCTAAATAAACACCAGATCCGACTTCTTCGTATTGAGCATCAAGGCGGAATGTGACATTTACTTCACCACATGCACCACAACTTTCCCAACAAACTGGACCATATTCAAAATGTTCATCACCAACAGTGATTAGGCGGTTGTTTCCACCTTCAACTTGACAAGGAAGATCTTGCGGATCATCGCCAGCCCATTCGTCATCACTTTCGCCACCCCAGGTGTTTCCATTGATGAATTTAAATTCATAATCGCCTGCTTCTAGATCAAGAGCAACTTCATATACTCCGTCACCATCAGCATCCGTTAATTCTGTAGCTGCAGGGTCCCAACCTTGCATAGCACCGGCAATATGTACGCCATTTGGTGATACGTCTTGAGTTGACATGTCAACTAAGAATGTAACGAGTGTATTCTCAGGGAAATCATTATCAGGGTTATTTGAACCAAATACACCTTCATAAACAAAGTCACCAGATGTTTCGCTAGGAATGTAGATCACTTTATCAGCTCCAAAACCAGCTTCATTATCCATTGACCCATTATCACCAGGAATATCTTCAACACCAGGATAATAAGCACCATGCTTAAATGTAATTACATTTGGATGACCAGCTGCTAATTCAAGAACACCTGTATAGAAACCGTCACCATCTTCATCTGTTAAGCGAGGTACTTCATCTGATACAGGTTCAGCACATTCTGCACCCATGCAATTACCCCAAGTACACCAGCAATTGAGGAATGATCCATTCACAATCATTGTATCAGGAGCTTGAGGAAATGGTTCGCCATTATTGGCATTTAATGTTCCAGGGAACCATTGAATATGGAATTGAACATTTACTGCATTTTGTAATTCACCCGTTGGTAAAATACCAGGAAGTGCAGGATCAAGAACAATATCTTCACCTGTGAATTCAAATGTTCTATTCGCAGTTGTTTCCCAACCGTTATTGTTCCAAGATTCATCTGGACCTGCTTTGTATTTCCATTCTAGAGTATCGCCAACATAAGCGCTTACTTCTTTTGTGATCGTATATAGAGCAGGATCGAGTAAATCTTCAGCAAAATTATCGCCAGCAGCCCAACCGTTCATTCCACCACGTAATTCGAGGAAATGAGTGGAGCCATCCCAGCCAAAGCTAAGAAGTTCTGACATATCTGCTTGGAAAGTAACATTGGCAACCGTTGGTGGTCCAGTACATGATTGACATCCACCATAACAAACTGGATCTAATACCATGTCCATAGCATCAACAGTTACGGTTCTGTTTCCATCTGTCGCACATTCTTCAGCAACTGTTTCCCAACCATCACCATTCAAAACATATTTATATTGATAGGTTTCGCCTGACATTAGTGGTACTGTGATTTCCCAAATATTATCACCGTCTGTATCAGACATCGGTGAATTTGTTGGAGTCCAACCATTCAAAGAACCAGCTAAATAAACGCCAGATCCAACTTCTTCGTATTGAGCATCAACTCGAAATGTGACGTATACTTCACCACATCCAAGACAACTTTCCCAACAAACAGGGCCGTATGTAAAGTCATCAGCTCCTACAGTCAAAGATCTATTACCACCTTCTACTCGACAGGGGCTACCACCTTCGTAAGTTTCACCAGCCCATTCATCATCACTTTCGCCACCCCAGGTGTTTCCATTGATGAACTTGAACTCATAGTCTCCTGACGCAATATCAAGAGTCACTTCATAGACTCCGTCTCCATCGCTGTCAGTTAATTCTGTAGTTCCTGGATCCCAACCTTGCATAGATCCTGCAATATGAACACCATTAGCGGATACTGTCTGGGTAGACATATCAACTTGTATAGTTACATTAGCAGCATAAGCAAATGAAAATAGGACCAAGGAAAAGACAGCTAAAAATTTATTAGCCAATTTTATCATGACCATTTCTCCTTTTTTTGTTATTAACAACACGACTCTCCTCTGAAGATGAAAAGAGTAACTCACAAATGAGTGACTAAATTTAACACAGAAATTATATTTACCAATTATTTTATTTTAAAACGGAATTATAATTGAATTGCAATAGTCAATTTTTGAGGATTACCTAAAATCCCAAATTGAGTATATGTATAATCTAGAATATATTTTGTTCCGCCGTATGAAAGAATAACGCCTGTTCCAAGAGTTAAACCTTCTTCAGCATCTCTTTGAAATAAGTTTTTCCACCCTCCACGGATATATACAAAATCTTTATAATTTAATTCTGTCCCTAGATTGATGCTTTCAGTATTATCATTTGGATGGAGAGCATCAACGGAAAAAGTAGCATTGAATATATTTTGAATCGATTTAGTATAAGCTAACCCGAATCTAAAAATGAGAGGTAAATCGAATTTATCGGTTGAAAAGTTAGCATTTATGTTTGTTGGGTCAGATTCTAAGCTCGGATCGATTTCAGTCTGTATGAGTAAATCTCGTCCGGACATTCTCATTTTTGTACCATAATTGGATATGCTCATACCCATTGTCAGTCCTGGCAACTGTGTATCGTATAATGTACCTATATCCAAGGCAAATCCCGTCGCGCTTGAATTATAAATTGTTTCTTGAATGATTTTTGTACTGAGTCCAAAGGAAAACCTATCCGTCAAGTTTCTAGCGAAAGAAATTTGTCCCATATAGGAATTCGCTTTGAATTTTTCTCCTGTTCCTTCAGGAGAATGAGTTGTAGTTATTTCCATTTCACCCATATGTAGGAAACTTAAAGCTGCCCCCAATGTACCAATATTAGGAATATAAATTGTCGCCCCTACATAATCTAAATCAACATCCAACACCCAATCATAATGATCCAATAATATTTGACTACCCTTAATTCGAGATAAACCGCTAGGGTTCCAGTATAATGCAGATGCATCATTCGCAATAGCAGTAAATGCGCCACCTAATGCCATTGCTCTTGAACCAACGCCTAGTTTTAAAAATTGTCCTGCGGTTGTCCCTGTCTTGGAAACCTGTTGTCCGAAGAGGAGGGAAGAGCAAAATAAAATTAATAACGATTTTCTGAATGATATCATTTGATTACAGCAAATTTTCCAATAATTGGTTCAAAGAGCACCGAACTATTAGTTAATGGTTGAATATGGTAGAAATAGACACCATAGGCTATGTCCAAATTATCTTTTGTAAGCATATTCCATTCAAAACTTCCGTCATGGAAAGATGTGCTATGGCTTAAAGTATTTACCAATTCACCAGATAAAGTAAATATTTTAATTTCACAATCAGGTGGAAGATGATTGAAATGGAGCGATCGAGGACCACGACCACTTGCATATGGATTTTGTCCTTCCCAAGAAGCTCCTACAATATAAGGATTAGGAACAACTTTAACCTTTTTCAAATCAAATGCAATATTAGAATGATCAAGCTGTGCCGCAGTAGAAACAAACTCAAATTGATCTTCATGAGTAAATGGTTTAGAACAATATAGATTTAAGGAATCTCCAAGTGTGGGAACATTTTGAAGAGGTATATTGTCGCTTCCAGGTGTGATATTCCAACTGACAAAGGCGGTATCGGATGTTGATTCCAAAACAATAATTCTATCAGCATAGGAAAAATGTCCCTCAGCGGCGAATCTTAATTGAATAGCTTTATGTGGTCCAAAAGCAGATTTAGCAAACCCAAAATCAGACCAAGTCCCATCAGCTGTGTCAATTACTTCATAATAGCCAAAATCATCAGGATTAAAATAAAAAGATTCGTTAAAGAGACTATCTTCAATTAAAGTTGGATCCATTCCATAGTAGTCCCACGTTCTGTCAATAACAGCAAAGGCAATGGATGTTGTATCATCAAATAAATCTACTATTTTAAAATTTATTTGCCGAGATGGTAAAGTAATTAGTTGGCCATTTGTTTTTTCTAGTGTAACAGTTGAAGAAGAATATTCTGTAGTGTCACTAAATACGAGAGCAATATCTCTTGGATAAGCAACGCCCTCCGTTTTGACACCACCAAAAATGAATGGAGCATAGTCAACTTTATAATCAATTTCATGTTTAGGTGAAAAAGCAATTAATTCATTTTGTTTTTTTATTTCCCAATCATTTTTGATATCTAAAACCATTCCATCGAATTGCCCTAAATCTCCTTCAATATCAGACATCCAAGAAACGACCGTATCGGGAGATTCTATACTTTCTGTAACATCCAATACTGAAAAATGGGTTGTGACAGGTACAGCTTCATCAATATCACCTTCATCCAAATTAGGTTCTCCAGAGTCTGGGTTATTATTCCCTTCAGTTCCTTCTCCAACATCATATTTGAGATTGGATTCAGAGCCGCGTGGGTTTGTATTATAGTCATAATTATCGCCATTTGGGTCTGGATTTTGATCCAAATCATAACCAGGTTCCGACTCATCGCAAAGACCATCTGAACCGCAGTCTGCCCAATTATCGTTATTGGGATCGCTTTCGCCAGAATTAATTTCACTTAGGCAGCCACCTAAACCATCTTCATAAATATCTAAACAACCATCAATTCCAACATCATGTGTATCAGCACTCCAATCATCATCATCATCAATTCCATTCATCCGCGTGTCTAGAAATTGAATTCTATAAATGTGTGCATCTAATATTTTATTTGGATCAAGGTTATTAATTGAAATAGATCCAGTGCCTCGTTCGTCGCTAACTGAGTACACGTGTTCTGATGCAGGAGGTAAAACATAACCAGCCACGGGAGCATCAGGCGAAATTGCAACAACATTTTTAGCGGTAATAACATTGCCACCTTTATCCATTGTAACAAATTTAGAAGTTTCTGCAGGTAAAATATCTTTTTCAATGGACCCATGGTCATAAGCTGATACTGCATAAAAATATTGATGTCCATTTATGACATTTGTATCAGTCCATGAATGAACTAGGCCATTATTGCTCCCAAGATAAAACTGAATCCCATCCACATGCCCCGGGAAAAAATCTTCATATTCGTTAATTAAATCATATTGTTTGATGGGAACGTTAAACTTTGGCGACCCGAATGCATCTGTAATTGTCCCAGAATCCGTCCACCGTGTGTCCGTTGCTTTATATATTTTATATCCTTCAAAATCGTCTCCCGTAATACGATCAACAGAATATTCAGCTTTATCATTCCAATATAAAGTAACATACCCGTCACCGGCAAAAGCCCAAACACGAGGTAACTCAGGAGCTTTGGCAAAATTATAATTTTGATTATAAATCGTTTGAACTGTTTGTTTATTTCTTACAAGATCCGGAAGATTATCCCCAAATAATAATGCTACAGAAAACCGCTCAGTTTGCCCTTCTTTTAGAGGGAAATAACCAGAACTGAAAAGAAAATCAGCATCTGTATTTTGAACGGAATTATTAAAATAGCCTGGAAGCATTTCATCCCACAAACGAGAATCGGCATTCATTTGAGGTCCAACGCCAAAGTTGAAATAATAGAAGCTTGATAAACCAATTTGATCTGACTCATCTATATCTGTTTTATCAATATTGGGTTCACCTGGTAAATCAGTACCAGCTCCTGAAGTAGGTAATCCATCATTTTCACCTAAATCTCCGCTTCCAGGTAAACCATCAATTCCAACATCATCTGAAGTTGGATCCCAATCGCCATCATTATCTATTCCATCTTCACGGCTTTCATCAATCAGTAAATTGTCTAACCCAATCCCATCAAAATAATTAACATACTTTAACCCAGTCTCTTCTAATGGATCGAGATAAAGATAAAAATCTTCAAAAAAACCAGGAGTTGTTTCTATGGATGCACCATTGTTTTCATCAATTAATCCATTCAAATTATCGTCAATTAGATTTCGCGGAATTTCCTCGAGAATTGCGCCAGGTTTAAAAGAAAGAGTTGTACCATTCTTATAAATAAGTAATGAATCATCAGGCATTTCTACAATTGTTCTTTCATATGTATCATAATCAATTGCAATTACAGAATCACCTACTACATAACTTATTGGCGAGAAAACATCTTCCGTCAATTCATTTCCCGTAAGATCGCTTCCGTCTCCATCATTGTCGATGCCATCATAGGGGTTGCCAGGACTTTCCAAGAAAGCATAACCAGCAAGCCCAACAGGAGACCATCCATTAGCACCAACACCACCTAATCCCGTTTCAAGATCAGTTCCATTGTCATATGAATAAGCAATGTCATCCCCTTTATCAAAATCAGCCCAGTCATCTTGACTGTCGCCATCACCACCTGTAATTGTACCCACTATGTAGCCAAAAGCCATTTTCTCTAAATCGTGGTTACTTTCATTTTTTATATCATATAACCAAAATAAAACATCTTCGGCTAAAATATGATTCCACTGTAGGCCACGGATAGTGCATTTCAATCCCAATCCACGACGTTCATAATCAGTGGTATCGGGGTAATATTCAAACTCAGAATCTTTTGAATCATCCATAATAAAGAATGACTCTTGTTCCGCATTCTTTTGGTCCTTACCGAAATAACCATTCCAAACACTAGGCCAACCGGGATCCAATGGATCTTCAAGTTTATCGGGCCACTGGTCAGGCCAAGTATGCGTTGCAGTTGGGTCATCTTCTGATGGACCCATATGGCTCATAGCAACAAGTGGCGTATCCAAATTAGTATAACCGGGCAATGGTTCCCACCCCCAATGAGTATCTAAATTGTATTCACTACCTCTAGGGCTATCAATTGTAACAACGCTCTTTTTTAATTCGCCTGAATTATCTCTGAATTCAGCACCTACAAGATGCCCAACATCTCCAATATATTCATGTCCAGAATTGATCGGCCATTCACCGCCAATATCATCCGGTTCACTCATCCATCGACCCACAAGACCGTAATTATAGAATGTAGTTCGAACTTTATTCCCCGAATGACTATTTTTTGCGCGAGCAAGAGAATTCCCAGTTGCATTAGAACCTCCAACCAATACGGTTGTGGTGGCAATTAAAATTAAAATGAGATTATTTTTGTTTATATTAATCATTAGAATGAAATATTTAAACCTATGTTAACCTTTCGTGGATCAGAGTACCACTCGGATTTGAGTAAATGTTCTTGTAAATGACCAATTCTACCTGGATTTGTATCGGATACATCTTTTGCTAACATTGTATATGTTCCTCTACCAGTATCACTCCACACTGAGAGTTCATTCCTAAAATCAAGAACATTATAGACATTAGCATATATACTTGCAGGTTTCCCCAATAAATGGAGTTGATAAGATGTTCTTAAATCTAAATTAATCACATTAGGTTTACGATCACTATTATCTGAAAAACCAGCAAATGCTCCAGCACCAGAAACAACACCCGTTTTAAACTCGGGAGTATAGGGTTTTCCAGACCAATATTTACCAATTAAACTTGCCATCCATTGTTTTCCGCCCACAGAAGCTCGAACATTTAGAGTATGAGTTTGATCCCAATCTAATGGAATCATACTTAGGCGTGGCGCTTGATCACCTAATGCATCAAAATAAGCATCAGTTGGATTTGAATAAGTTCCTTCTGCAACCATCCAAGAATAATCAATACCAGCGCCAAAGCCATTTTGGTATCTCCTATCTAAGACAACCGTAAATCCGCGCGTATTTGCGTAATCTTTATTTTCATATCTTCTATAATTACCAACAGGATATTTTTTGATTGGTGCTGATATTCCAACCCAATCACGAGTATCTCTATAGAATATGGTCATATCCAAAGATGTAAGATGAGCCACTTCTTGTTTAAATCCAATTTCGTACATAACAGTCCGTTCTGGTTTTAGATCCGCATTGCCCAGAATACCACCATTATTATTATCATTGATTTCAAATTCTGGATTTTCATACAAATAGGAGAAATGTGGAATCTGGAAAAAATGGCCATAGGATACATGGACGACGCCACGGTCTGTAATAGGGTAAGCAATTCCAATACGGGGACTCAATTGATATGACTTTGAAGCAGATTTATATCCATAAGCCCAACGATATTCATCTACCATGTTATTTAACTCAGTGTTAAAAAGATCTTTGTAAGAACCGTCAGCGGAATCATATGCTACTCCAGATGTAAATAGATTTTCAACTTTAACTGCACCTTCCAATGAAAGTGAATCAAAAATTGTTACACCCGAATGCAAGGATTCGTATTCATTATCCCAAAAAATAATTGTATCGTTCTGAGTCTGAGCTAAATAGTATTTTTTATTTCCAGGTAATCTTTCATCGGAGGGTACATGCCATTTTGGATCAAAATAATCAAATCGAACACCCACATTAATAATGAGCTCATTTAACTCTATTTTATCTTGCAAGTACAATGCTGCTTCTTGTGGATTCGTCTTAAAGTAATTATGACCAGACGTGTAGGTTGGGTTTATGGTAGGTGTGAAGGGGTAAACGCGTGCGCCAGCTAATGGGTTATAGCCCAAAGTATCTCCATGGGAAGTTATTGACCATTCGCCAACTGTTTTGTGGTTCAAACTTTTATTATCTGCCTGCATGTCATATTGTTTAAATAACAATCCCGCTTTGACAAAATGCGTTGAGTTAATTTGGCTTGAAATATCAAATTTAATTTGTTGAAAAGATGTATTTCTTGAGAATTGTCCATTCTGCGTTCCTCCGAGTCCAAAAGACCAAGCTGGTGTAACAAAAGCATCGGGCGCCATGTAACCTTCTTGATCACTTCGGTCAATAACCGAATAAGTTCCATCTTCTAATTCACTTATTGAGAATCGAGGATAATCCTTATATGTGTCATAACCAGTTCGAACGGATATTGAGTCTGTTAAGTCCAACGAGAGTGCTTGAGAAGCGGACACGATATTGCTTTCATAAGGTACATTTGTTGAAGACTCATATAAATGCTGCCAATAGGATGTGGAATAATCTAAAAATTTAATTTCATAGAATGTGCTAGAAGATAAACTGTGGGTTAATGCCAACATATTGGACTGGTCTTTTTCAAAATTCCACTGAATTCCATCTGGGTTATATTTATAATAGCTATTGTAATTACGATATTCTTTGTTTGTTAAAAAAGTGCTCGCAGCAATTTTTAATATAGATGATGGCTTCCAAGTAAGTTTAAACTGTCCAGAGTTTTTGGAAAAGGGAGACAGTGAAACAATAGATTCATCCCCGAAGCTGCCATTTGGTCTAAATATGTTTTTCCCATAAAATCGACCCTCAGAAGAAAAATACCGAATATTCGAATAAAAAGTGAATTTGTTATTTAGAAATGGAACAGGACCACTTAAATTGCCTGAAATATTTAATTGCTGATTATAATTACTAATTAAATTAAGCTTATCGACATACCCATCTTGGTCCAAAGAAAAAGTATGTTCACCCCAATCTTTTCGTCCATTACCTTCACCAGGGCTAGGTTGTGTGTATTTACCATCACCATTATAGTCATAGAAATCTCCCAAATAGCCATCATATCCAACATCACTATTTAATGGTTCACTACCTTCATCACCATCCCATTCTTGGTTTCCATTTAAGTCCCAATAAGCTTCACCTTCATCCCATACGTTATTATCATTTAGGTCATATAAGATTTCACCATAATCCCAGTTGCCATTGTTATTGAAGTCAGAAAACGACTGCCACTGTGAAAAGGGTGATGCCATTGAATATAAGTCTGAATGATTGGTATGATATCCACCACTATAATATTCAATGCGACCTTCATATTTATCACCGCCATCCTTTGTGACTACATTTACAATTCCTGACATAGCTTGCCCATATTCCGCATTAAATGTTCCACTAATAACTTGAATCTCTTGTATACCTGAATTCTCAACTTCTAAACCAGAACTTCCATCGTATGCATCGGATGTAGAAACACCATCTACCCAAAAGGATACTTCGCCACTTCTACCGCCACGGATATGAAAACCGCCTCCCTGATCACGAACTACGCCTGCTTGCAATTCGATTACATCTCCTATATCTGAAACAGGTAAATTATCTAAATCTTCAGCGCTCACTACAGCAGACATGGACGTCTGATCCAGTCTAACAATGGGTTTTTCTGCAGTTACAACAATTTCTTCTCCTTCAATAGCCTCGGTCGTTAAAGAGAAATTTGCCTTAGCCGTTAAATCCACAATAACATGAAGATCCTTCATCTGTACAATTGAATAGCCTATCATGATAGCCTTTAAATTGTATGAACCAGGTGGTATGTTTAAAATATAGTATTCTCCCGCTAAATTTGTCGCAGCACCTAATGAAGTACCTTCGACGATAATATTACACCCTATAAGCGGTTCACCGGACATGTCAGTAACTTTGCCCGCAATTTTCCCGGTTGTCCCTCCTAGAAGAAGAGTAACCTGAATAAGGAAATAAAGGATAATATGTTTAGTATTTGAATAGTAACTCATAATAGAGTGACGGAAAAATGATAGGGAATCTATAACTCAAATTGTTAAGAATACAATTAAATAGACAATTGAATTAATTCTCAATGATGTTAATTCGTTGTAAGTCGAAAGAGTTACTATTATAGGGCTCGAATGAATCATTATCACCAGGTGTATCTACGAGCACATAAAATGATTTTTCATCAGGAGATAATAGGATTCCGCGACGCGTTAGATTGCCTGCAGAAAGGTAATAATTTTTTTCTAACTTAGTTTCAGCGTCAAATTCAACAACAAAAATACCCATTGGATCTGCATCCATTGGAGCAATAAACACTTTTTCACCATTTTGTGTGACTGACACCCCAAGGCCAGGAGATTTAATTAAAAATTTTCCAGCAAACGTCAAATTGTCTCCATTGTATGAATACACGTGTTTAACTGTTGATTCCTCATCTTCATTAGATGCACATAAAAAAAGTGAATTTGAAGATGCGTTAAAAACAAAATGGTTTATGGTTGCGGAAAATCCATAAGCATCAGATATAGTTGACGATTGGATGTAATTATTACCTGACTTCACATATTTTTTAATGGATGAATGAGTTGCTACATAAATAATGCTGCTATCCATATTAACAGCGAATTCCCCATTTAAAATGGATTCTGATTTTTCAATTCCCGTATCCATTTTGAGTGTAATGCAAGATGGATCAGTTTTTGATGAAATAATTATAGTGTTAGAGTCAATAAAGGAAAGATCATTGACATTCATTAAGGAAATAGAATAATTAGCAATAATTGAGAAATCATTTAGGGACATAAAGACAATATTTGATTCACCTTCTAATGCAATGCCTAGAGTCTGGCCATTTGGACTTAATGACAGTGCTGTAGGATGAGACCCAACAACAATATCGTTAGATACGGACATGTTTGATGAGGTATTGATCTGAACGATTTTATTGTTACTATAGTCAGCTAAATATAGAAATTCCCCATTTGGAGAGATAACCATGTCGGATATTGATTTCCCTAATTTTAATATTTCAAAATCATAATATGGGAAATATATATCAGGTTCTTCATTATCAGTAAATAAAGCACAAGCACTCAGTCCCAGTAATAACGGGAAAATAATTAGGTTTATTTTTTTCATTATGACGGTATTTTTATGAGAAACCCTAGTTGAAGCAGGAAAGGGGAAATTAATTGGCTTTCATTCAAATTTTGTTTCAATGGAAATTGAGCAACAATCTCAGTGTCTAGTAACGTACTTATTCGCGTTCCAATTTTAGCTGCAAAAAACAGACTTTCCCCACCACGGTCTCGTGCTACTTTTCCATATTCATAATGGTCTCGTGTCGTTTTCAGATAATTTAGTTGAAGCCCACCATAGACAGATGGATGGTTTAAATAATCCATATTCAATAAAGCTTGTAATTCATTTCCATATTGATACCCATAAATATTCTCACCATTTGAAATCCGAACGAATACACCACCAGACAAAAGAATAGGATTTATAAGTTCACTGGTAAAAAGAGAAACAATTGGGTCTGTTGTCCCAGTACCAACCTGAAGGTTATCGGAGATACGTTCACCATATTTATCGACTGAATTTATATTTCCATTACTTAATTTTAAACCTAGTCCAAATATGAGAGAGAAATGGTCCTTTATGGGATTTAATTTTATACGACCTTGCAAAATAATATCACCCAATCCTGTGGATTCGCGATAATATTTGCCACCATCATATTGGTTTTTGTATTGTCCGCGGAATAATATTTTTTCATTTAATACATAACGATATGGGAAAAACCCAGAAAGACTGAATTGGTCCGTAACTCCATAATTTAAAACTAGAGTTAAATTGCTATTATCCGTTCTTTCTCGATTATAATTTGGAATTGATTTTTCACCATATACAGGTGAATCGAGCTTTTCATGCGCATAAGAAAAACCTACAGACAATTGACCTGATTGAGAAGATGTGTATTCGAGAAGACTTCCACCTGGAAGCAGGGGACGTCTTCAGCTAATTCCACCTTGAGCGTAGGATGAATTTGCCTGGAAAAGAATAAAAAGTGATACTATTAATACAAAGTGTTTCATTTTAATTGGTTAAATATTTTTGCATATTCCCTAGGAGGTCTAAATCCGCTGAAAATTATTTCGTTATTAGAATTCAATATCATAACTGTAGGAGTAGCTTTAATATTTTGTCTCTCAAATATTTTGCCTGTGTAATCTAAATAAATACTTGATTCAATTTTCATTTTATTTTTTGATTTTATTACTTTAGACAAATCGTCTTGGTAAGCAATAGGTACAAAGTTAATGTTTTCTACTTTTGACAATAAATATTTTTCTGTTCTTTTCATATCAATTTTACAAGTGCTACACCAAGTAGCCCAAAAGTAAATAATGGATGGTTTCGCATTTGTGATATTTGAGACGGTTAATGTATCCCCAGACTCATTCATGATCTTTGAATTTAGTAATGAGTCATTAGGAAACTCAATTTCTGCTGCAAATCCAAAATGGAATAAAAAGATTAAATGAAACCATTTTGAATTAAGATGTTTTATTTGGAATTTCACGTAAGTCCTTTTCAATCAAATCGTAACTCATAACAGAGTTACCAGTCATTAAAATTAAGGAAAAATTTAATCATATTCATGAAAATGATGAAAAAAATAAGCCCTTTATTAATTAGTGTTTTTGGAACATTAATAGGACAAATTACTTTTTCGAATATGAGTGATTCAGCGGGGATTAATTTGTCGGTTTATGGAGAAGGAGTTTGCGTGTTTGATTATAATAATGACGGGTTAGATGACATCTTTTTCGCCATTCGCCAGAATAGCCATCAGCTATTATATAAAAATTTAGGTGATTTCGAATTTGAGAATGTTTCAGCTTCACTGGGCGTAAATATAATTATGAATGCTCGTACACCCGTTGCGGCAGATATAAATAATGATGGGTTTTTAGACTTATTCATTGGAGCATCTGATGGAGAAAGTAAAATGCTCATGAATGTTAATGGAGATTATTTTACAGATATAACACAAATTTCTGGAATCCAAATTGATACTCAAGTGAGAGGCGCATCTTGGTTTGACTATAATAATGATGGATTTCTAGATTTGTATGTAGGTCGATTATATGACACAAATTTATTGTTTCAAAATAATGGTGATGAAACATTTACAGAAGTAGGAGAAAATGTGGGTGCTACAGGGCCAAGTGTCGCAGGCCTAATAATGGGATTAGGCATCGTAGATTATGATAGAGATGGTGATGACGACATTTTTATGACCCAAGATAATTATGCGGGAAATATTTTATTCAAGAATGAACATAATGTTACTTTTTCGGATGTTTCAAATATAACTGGAACAGGGTTGGATGTAATGGGGATGGGTGTTGCATTTGGCGATATTAATAGAGATGGTTTCTTCGATATTTATACAACAAATCTGAATGAGAATTCGTTACTGCTCAATGATTCTTCTGGCATATTTACTGATATTTCTGTTTCATCCAATACTCAAGATGATCAAGGGAGTATGGCTTGGGGCGTTTTCTTTTTTGATGCAAACAATGATGGATTTTTAGATATTTATAACAATAACGAATCTGCATTTGGACAAATTCCTAATTCATTATACATCAATAATGGTAATAATGTATTTGATAATAGAGCCGCTGAAGCACAAGTAGATTTGTGGAATAGTGGTTTAGGATCAGCTTATTCAGATTTTGACCTAGATGGAGACTTAGATATAGTTTTGTCTGGTAGCCCGTCAGAAAATGGTTCACTGATTTTATTAAGAAATGATTTAGATGACAGTCATAATTGGATTCAATTTAATTTAAAGAAGGGTACTGGTGACCCATTTGCGATAGGAACGGTTGTGGAATGTTTTACAAATGGAATTACTCAATCTCAATTTATTTCTGCCGGAAATGGTTACTGTTCTCAGAATTCTTTTGTACAACATTTTGGCTTAGGTAATAATACTTTTGTCGATTCTGTCATCGTCTATTGGTCTGATATGGAAAAAGAAACATTTTTAATTCCAAGTATTAACCAATCGTATACATTAATAAAAGGAAGTGGAATACCACTCTCTGTACAAAATAAGGATATATCTACTAAATATTTTATAGTAGGGAATAATTTCCCAAATCCTTTTAATGGAAAGACGATTATTCCCATATCTTTTATGGAAAGTGGAGATGCCAGCATTCTTTTATATAATGCATTAGGTATTGAAATGATGGTGGATTATTTCAAAATTGATGGACCAAAAACTATACATTATAATTTATCTGTTAAGAACATTCCTTCCGGGGTCTATATGTATAGCATTAAACAAAATAATCATTCACAAATTGGGAAAATTAATTTCATTAAATGAGAGGAATATCATGAAAAAAAGAAAATTATTAATTTATTTAACCCTTTTAATCTCCATTGCTGTAGGTCAGTCAAGCATAAAGGTCTTGACGTATAATTTGATGGGAATGAAGCCTGATACAGATTGGGAAACACGATTATATCACACGATTCAACATATAAAAGAAATTGACCCAGATATTATCGGTGTTCAGGAAATGAATTCAATCGGCGGTGATCACATGGGGCATATGATTGTTGATTCTTTGGAAGCTACATTTGGTATTAATTATTACTTTTACGATGCTGTGACTCACACATCTTGGGGACAATTTGATGAAAGTGTTGGTATAATATCAAAATACCCAGTCATAGCTTCAAACCATCTTGAGTTGACAGCTGGAATCTTCCCTAGAGTTGTTGTTTGGAATTTGATTTCAACTCCGATTGGTATGGTTAATCTTTTTTCCACTCATTTATCATTTAGGGATGATCATAATCATATTAGGGTGCAACAAGTAGAAGAAATATTGGAATATGTGAATGTTAAAGAATCGTCTTACCCAAATGTGGGGTCCATTGTTGTAGGTGACTTTAACTGCACACCAAATTCTGAGCCTATTAGCTTAGTCATGACACCAAGTAGTGGAATTGCATATAAAGATTCTTATAAAGTTATTAACCCGAACTCGAATGGATATACATATCCAACAGGAGGACTTTATAAGAAAATTGATTATATCTTTGTAAAGGATAATAGTTATTTAAACATTGAAGATTCAGAGTTAGTAATGAACAATCCATATGATGGCCAGCACTATCCATCAGATCATTGTGGTGCCTTAACTGAAATATCACCTAGTGGTGAAACGCTAGGAATCACATCAAAGAATATTCCAGATTCGTTTAAAATATCAGACCCTTTTCCAAACCCATTTAATCATTTAACAAATATAATAATTCAAAATGCTTCACCCGGGTACATTCAATATTCTTTAGTAGATATTATGGGACGAAATCTAATAAATGAATCAATTATTATTGGAAGTGGAACGCAATCTTTACAATTAAATATGGAGAATATTTCGTCGGGAACCTATTTTCTATATTTGAGAAATGAAGAAACAATAAAAAAGGCAGCTGTTACTTTAGTTAAATAAAGTAAAATACAAGCATGATTAGTTTCTATAAAATGGACCTACTATAAAAAAGTGTACAGTGAGTTAAGCAACTTTTTAATTTAGATAAGTTAAAAGGAAGCAAAATGGAAAATAAACGAATACGAAAGACCTACGATAGAGATTTTAAAGTATCAGCCATGAAGTTGATCTTGGAAAAGCATCAAAGTTTATCCAAGGTGTCCAGAGATCTGGGCGTAAGCCAGAATACATTGCATTTATGGAAAAGATCTTTTCTAGAAGACTCCCGGAACTGCTTT
>JABHUQ010000111.1 GCA_018658715.1 Fidelibacterota bacterium | reverse complement strand
CGGATTCTTATACCAAGCTTCAACGGAAAATGAAGTGACACCCTGGAATATTGTTTCAGATGATGCATCTGATGATGCATACCCGTCCATATATTCAAAGCTGACGGAGTAGTTCTGTGCTGTTGTTAGGCTAGTTAGTAAAAAGATGGCAGTTAAGGTTGATGTCATATTTTTCATGATAAACTCCAAATTATATTATAACTATTATTAATTAATCAGAAATTACAACCCCACCCAAAGTTTCTACAATGGGGACATTTAAGTATTTTTGGGTGTTTTCATTAAGTATTTTTACCCTAAAAGTGACCGTAGTGGCATTTATTAGCTACAAAAGCATTTTTAGAATAAAATTACCTACTTATGTATTTTGGAATAAATAGAAACATTCTAGATAAGGGTCAGAAGCTCTTTTTATAATATATTTTTTCAGATGGATACCAAGTTAATCTTTTCGTTGGGTATGATAAATTTCAATTTCAACCCATATAATGGAGGTTACCACGCACTTCGTGCCCTTAATGAGTTTGTCCTTATCTGGCAAAAAGATAATTGGCTTACGACTATTTTCTCTAAAAATCCTGAAATGAATTATTATTTACAACGATTCAAACGTTTTTTTTAATTCGTCTAACGTTTCTTTATATTGAATTAAATCTTGTTCAAATCGATTCTCAT
The DNA here is from genome assembly GCA_018658715.1 of Fidelibacterota bacterium. Classification (GTDB taxonomy): domain Bacteria; phylum Fidelibacterota; class Marinisomatia; order Marinisomatales; family UBA1611; genus JABHGY01. The sequence goes on along the minus strand of JABHUQ010000111.1, from coordinate 70,303 downwards.
ACTCTTTTTTTGAGTCATTAATCGGAGTTTTATAAACAAAAGCACCAACTTCTTTTTTAGCAATTCCATTCATATTTTTAACATTTTTTTCAAATCGATTAAGCGAATCAATTTTTCTATTTAATTCTCGACTCATTTTAGAGATATTTTGTTTATAAATATTACTCTCCTGTTGAAAAACCGCTTCACCCAGGGTGTGTTCAAACTGAATCATACTTTCACGAATTTCATGCCGTTTTAAGGCTAATTCAGTCACTTCATTCTGCCACGGTTTCACCTGATCTCGGATAAAAACGAGACGCTTTTTCCGTTTTTTAAATAATTTAATACATTTCAATTTTCCACTCTCAAAGACTGATTGAGATTGGTTAATTCTTTGTTTATTCGACACTAAAGAATCTAATAATGGATGAGATTTTCCCGATGTGGAATCCACAAATACTAAACCCGGCTGCCCTTTCAATTGTAGAGCCATTTTCTTTTGATCATCTAAAGAAAGCGTAATATTAGATAACGCTTTATCCATTCGAAGATTCAATGCTTTTAATTGCTGATAAATTTTGAATTTCTTTTTGATATTGATGGCTTGCTCGTCCTTTAGAAGGGGTTGAAAAGCCATATATTCTTCTTGCGAATAATGAAGCCAATCACGTGTATTTAGAATATGAGCATCAAGAGAAGGGAGATCTACAAATGGATCTATTTTCACTTTAAAATATGAACAGGATATCCATCCCATCATTCCCACACCAAGTAGGAATAAGTTAAAAACAATTTTGCGAAATACTATCAGGCGGATAATTCCCCGGCTTGATCTAGTTGGAGTAAATTATCGTATCCGCCAATGGGTTTATCATTGATGACAATTTGTGGCACTGACCGTCCTCCAGTAATTTCAAATAAATCTTCTCGACTCATCCCTTTGTCGACAATATTAATTTCTTCATATTCCATCCCTTTTGCCATTAAAAGTCTCTTTGCGTTAACACAATAAGTACACCAATTGGCTGTATACATTTTAATCATTATATTTTCCTTTTAACATTAGATGTACAAAAGTCATAAATGTTACAAATTATTTCATAAATAATACTTTTTGGATACGTGTATCATTATGAGTTTTTGCCACAATAAAGTATGGTCCCGAAGAGACCATTTGTCCTAAATAATTTTGTCCATTCCATATGATTTGATGATGACCAGCATTGATCCATTTTGACATTAATGTATTTACTTCTCTTCCCAACATATCATAAACCAGTACTGACATAAATTTATCTTCTCCAATCATCAAATTTAAATGTGTTGTTGGATTGAATGGATTAGGATATGCATTAGACAAAATAAACTCGGATGGATAAATGTCATTATCCACATCTAACGGGGCAACATAATTGTCCGGCGCATATGTTGTAAATCGAATAATCCGTTCATTCGCTAGTGGAGCAGCTCCTGATGCAAGTCCATGATTAAAAGAATACTGAATTCCATCATTCTTTTCTGGAGATTCAATCCCCACGGTGGCATAATTTTTTGTAGCATCCACATCATCAATTTCTAAATATTGGAAATCAATAACACCATCGCCAGATTCTGTTGACATTGCTTCCTGTGTATATAAAATTATTTCAAATGTTTCTTCTGTAACTTCGTCATATCCATTCAGTACTCGAGACCATTCCACTATAAATTGTCCATTGACTTCATCATACCGCGTATAAACACGAATCCAATTTTCATCCACAACTTCTAAATCATCCCAAAAAGGGGCCAACAATGCTTTCGGGCCCATGTACATTGGTATGGTATAATTCCAAAAATAATCTATATAGCATGATTCAAATGATGCCCATCCATTAGAGCTAATGGTTAATCTATCATACTCCTGTCCATGATATTGGAAAGTAAATGGCAAATCAACATCTACATGATCATCATCATCTAATAAATATTCTGTTGCACCTGATCCACCATAGGTTGGATCTAACTCAACCCAATCAAATGTTGGTGTTTGATCAAAACCAGTATCCGTATCGTCAAATGCCCAATAACCATAATGAGATGGGGCCACAGGGAGATTCTCTGTTTGAGGCTCAATATGAAGTTGAACTTCCTGCCTATATATAGAATGATTACTCTTAACAAAGTCTATAAAAAATGTTATATCACTGCCATAGGATACATCATCAATATTAATCGTATAATTTGTACTTTCCAAAGAAGATGAAAATGGACTCAAGTCAGATAAATTGTTTGACTCGCTATTATATTCAACTTCTGCGCCATCCACAGACTGTCCTATGTCAAAATGTACATCATTATACGACACTTTTGAAAAACTCTCTACAGATAAAATCGGCTCAATTGTAGAGTTGGGTGTAATTGATGTATTTTCGAATGTAATATTAAAAATTGGTAATTCTACTGGAATAACTCCATCAACTATTCTGTCTCCACTTTCATTAATTAGTCTAAATGTTGCACCAACTGAATGAAATGGATTGTAAATCACAATATCTACCAAATCCATAGTAGATGATTCTCCACTTTCTAATGTTGGAATCGTTACATTCACAGATTGTGACTCAACACCTTCACTGAAAATGACAGTACCATTAAATCCATTAACCGTATTTCCAGAAGAATTAGTAAGAATTATAGATAAACTAAATGACTCTCCTAAACCTACCATTTCACCATTGTCTACAGATGATATTGTAATATTGCTCAAATAAAGATCTGATGTTGGTTCATTGCTTTGTACTTCAACCATACCTTGAATATATCCGTTCTTATTCGCATATATTTGATAGTTAGAGATAGCTTGACTTTCCAAGCTTGCCAAAAACCGCCCATCCGAATCTGTTAATCCTTTTGCGATTAATTCATCATTCATCATGACTGCGATAACAGCGTTACGAGTAGTTTGGCCATTTATATCTGTTACTCTTAAGTCAAGAAATCCATCATTATCATAAATTGGTTCATAATCAAATAAAAATGTATTGGGTGTTCCAGTATAAACTTGCAAGGAAGGATCGCCCAAAATATTATAAACATGGGTATAGAATTCCTGTGCTTCCCCCGCGTCATCCTGCTCAGGAAATTCTTTTTGTAATCCAAGTTGTCCCGCAAGCATAGCTGGAGCTAATTCGACTACCTTATGGTTCAACATTGCATCATACATATATGCATTAATAATATTATTGTATTTTGTGCTTGTATGAAGGTCAGACGGCCCAATAAAAGCAACACCCCCTTTTGGCACGGATGGTGTCCCTGAGCGCAATACAGCTTCCGATAAGCAAGGATCTACATTATTAGCAAAATCGTTTGAGTTACACACATAACTCATAAATACAGGTGTAAGCCAACCATTATTTAAATCATTCACATCGCTTACATGGAATTCAGGATAATGCCAACCATTCGCATCTCCCCAACCACGATAATTCACAATACCTGCACCTTGATTGATAGCAGAAATAATTTGGGGGGCCCCTTGTTGCGTTGGTGGATAAAAAACTGTATCTACATTTGAATATCCAAAATCAAGCAATTCATCTCGCAACCAATATGATGTCCATTTAGGTGTAATGGGAATGGGATAAGTGTTACTGTAATTCCCAGCCACAATAAGACCACGATTTAACCAGTTTTGATCATAAGCTAAAGGATCCCGAGCATATTTCATTGTTTTGGACAGAATAACGATTAAATCCGTTAAATTGTCTACAGACATTCTTCCGATAAAGACATCTGGGACAATATCGTCTCCAAGCAAGTGAGAATATTTTTGATCGGACACATCATTTTCAGGGCCATAGTAAAAAGAAGGCAAAGCGGCAAATCCATCCACATCACCAATCAATAAAACATATTCTAGCATGGGGTCTTCAGCCAATGTTGCGCCGATAAATGTTTTAATCTCATCCGAACTACTCCCCGCCTCAGAAAGAAGAGAAACGTTCACATCAAATCCTTGCGATTTTTTAAAAGACACAAATTGATCTAAATAACTGACTAATCCATCCGGAACAATGATAAGGTAACTTCCACGATTTAAATTCGTCAAATGGGGCAAATCCAACTCTGATTCAACAAAATGTTGAAAGGCCAATGGAATTGTCTCCTGGGCCATAGCTTCAACGGATTTCCCTCGAAATGTTATTCCGTCTGCAAAACCAAAACTAGTAATTAGTATAGTAAGAATTAATTTTTCATAAATACGCATTTTTGTGTGACCATTTCCCTCTCTGTATTTAAAACGATAAAATAGACACCAGAACTTAAAAGTTTATTCATAGATTGCTCTAAGTTCAATCGAATGAAGTGTCGTCCTGGAGATAATTGATTAATTGGATATTGAGCTATTTCTTGACCTAATAAATTATAAACTACAATTCCACCTTTGCCACCAGGCCAATGTCCAATATCAAGTTGAAACATTCCTTGAGATGGATTTGGAAATATCCTATTGAGTGTTAATGGAATTTTAGGCATGTAACCACCTTGTGATGCAGCTACACTAAGATATTCATCATTAACTGAAAATAAAGTTAATTCTTGCAATTCCCATCCGTGATAATTCACCGTCTCATCCGGTAAAAAGCTTAATCTTATTTTTACACTGTCAAATCCACTTTCATTGATTGCTGTCATATAATCTGTTTGATAATCTCCCCACGCTAACCCCGTCCACGATTTACTGACAAGTAGAGAGTCATTTTGATCAATCATCGATATTGAAACTGGATCATAATCCCATTCAGTTTCGAACCGATGATCTACCTTTAAAACCAGTCGATTTTTTCCTGACATATCGACCAACTCCGATTCCATCCATTGCTCAGTAAATGCTGTATCACCATTTTCGTAGTATGAATCTTCTTGAGTTTTAAGAATAACATTTCCTACAATCCAAGGTCCTTGTGCATTTTCCCATGGCCAAGATTCACCGAGTGCGACAGGATTCGCTTCTTGAAAATCAGCAATAAATGACATATCGCGGTTTAAATGAAATGATTTTTCCCATGGCATCATTGTTCCCATACGAATTAATGTTAAATGATAATCATCTTCCGGTAATTCAATAATATTAGTTCCACCTATAATAAGAGTATCTATGCCAAATTCTGTAAATAAATAACCTGTACTTTCCACAGTCAATAAATCATGAATAATTGTTGACACATTTAATGTATAATTTTGAGCCAGATTTAATGAAACATTTTGATTTGTAATGGCTGCATTATTAACAACCACGCTGATTATCTGCGGCTCATATCCTTTTGCGCGAATTGAAACAGTATAGGAACCTACATCCAATATACGTCTATAGCGCCCAAATTCATCCGTTTTGCGCGGTTTTAACACTGAACCACTGTGCTCTAGTACTTCAACAATAGCACCTTGAATTGGAGCATCTGTGGATGCGTCAGTTACAATTCCAGTTAATTGGGATGCATCCATATAATATCCAATAGAACGATCCATTAAATACCACATGGCTGGATTTATGCGTTCGATGGTATTTTCCAATAATGTGCTATCCGGTTGAAGAATCGCTGTTCCACATTCGATTAAATATTGAATACATCCAGTTTCTCGATAAAACCAATCATGTAATTTTCCATTTCGAGAGCCACTATATACAGATAAATATGTTCCCGATCCATCTTCCGTTTCTATTCCTTCTGCAAAATCGTCTGCAATGGTTTTCATGTACGTTAAGTCTGGTGAGGGTTTAGATTCTTCCCATAACCATGATGTAAATACTTTTTCAGATAAACGCCCTGATCTAGAGCTATGCCACACGATCGAGAATAGAAATTGTTCTCTGAGAGCTAGATCTCTTATAGCAATGGATTCACCTTCCGAGAAAGGTTCTTCCCCTTTGTAATAATCATAATGAGACGCATAGTCACTTGCATCAGGTTCTAAGAATGTATCTCCAAATGTCCAATTAAAACTAAAATTTCTGTTTATATCGACACCATCCAAATCATTCCCTACAGATGGGTCAAAATCAAATACGCCATTTGGGAATGGCCCTTCTGGCGATAAATCACGCTTATTTTTGCGATAACTCACGTCTAAGCCTTCGTGCACCACATTTAATCCTTCAGGATTAGCTGTTGGGATAATCCATATTTCGAGATTAGCTCTAAGAATATTTACGTGATTTTGTTGAATAGGTTCTGGATTAACTAAATCATCTATTAATTGAAGTACACTTTCCACGCCAATGACTTCTTCTGCATGCACTTGTCCAATAAATAAAACGCGAGCTTCATCTTCTCGCACATTTACATTATTGGAGATTTTTACAGCTAGAATTGGAATGTTCTCAAGCGTCGAGAACCCAATTGTATCAATCCTAAAAAAATAATCTGTATTTGAATCTTCATCTATGGCATAAATAGCTTCATAGATTTCTTCTAACGTATGGTATCGAGAATCAAGTTCCTGACTAATAACTGTTGAAAACAGAAAGATAATTATCCATCCTAAAGAGCGTATGATATTCATATTTTACTTTAAGTATGTAATTTTATCTTTAATTATTACGTTATTAGCTTTGAACTGATAAAAATATATTCCGCTAGATAAATCTACTCCACGCATATCTGTACCATTCCATGAAATCTGATATGTCCCAGATGCATTAGGAAGAATTAAGCGATCAGAAACTTTTCTACCTGTTAGGTCAAATATTGCAAATTCGACTGGGTTTGTTCCTTTCATATTGAATGAAAATTGAACTGCACCATTAAATGGATTTGGATAAGCTGAATGGAGGCTAAAATCTTGAGCCCAAACTTCATGATCGTCTTTTACATTCAGTAAATCAGCCACTTCAACAATACGACCGTAATAATTGTAAATATCTTCTTTCCCTGAACTTCTTAAATCAATCCAATGGAGCAAATATTGCGATTCTTGATTGTAAGATGTCACTTGAATATCTTTTTGGTCATGATAATTCTTTACAACAGAAAATCCATCTATTTCGGATGTCATACCAATTGTTGTTCTATACCCTGCGCCATAAATATCTGTCCCACCTGTTAGCAGTGGGTCTATTGTATTAAATCCACGTCCATCTTCCCACAAAATAAAATAGTGATTTTCATATACATTTTTTACGTATGGTTTTAATTGTTGGGTTGTATCAGATGAAAATTGTACAGCTTCGCCGGATAATTCACCTGTAATTAAATCTATTTCTTGTCCATAAATGTTATAATCATTTCCATTCCTTAAATCTTCCCAAGCTACAAAAGCAGTTTTGCCTATAGGATCAATATCCATGGATGGATTCACCTGATCTTGCTCAGCATTAGATATAGAAATTCCAGCATCACCCCAAACCATATTTCCATCCCAATCAACCATTTGGCCGTATATTTCCGTTTCTGTGCTTGTTGTTTGTCGCCATGCTGTAAAAATACCATCGTCATTTGAAACAATATTGGCACTAAAATCATGTATTTCATAAACACCAGCACTCAAGTTATACCCATCGGATGGCCAACCTACAGCTAGATTTCCATTTAAATCTATTTTTTTAACTTTCAATGTTGCATTATGCCATGCATTATCCAACCAGAATATCATAATTTTATTATCAGGTGTATTAAATGCTTTTAATAAGAATTCATCATTCCATCCATCTAATAATACTTTCCCATTTCCATCTAGTAATGGTGTACCATTATCATCAAATCGTTGAAAAAATGCATCCATGCTTATGGATTGATATTGACTCCAAAAACAACCGATTGTTCCATCAAGACCTATGAGCTGCCCATTCCACTGATCCATTGAACTAGTAGCTACTACACCTGAGTCACCCCAAACATTTTCAAAATCCGTGGTTAATTTATTGATACGCATGGATTTTGGTGTTCCAGAACCATCGAATGTGGCAACATATAAATGATTCCCATCAAAATGATATCGAGGATAAGTTAAATCATCATCAGATGCAGAATCATCTGAATAAGTAATTTGGACTCCATTTGTATGTTCTAAATCTTCATTAATGGCACGATCAGCATAAATCTTTTGTGAATAACGGTTATCTTCCCATAATAAAATGGATTCACCTGCATTTGCATTGAATCCCTTAATATATTTTACATCGCCATCCATTCCTGTTGCACCAAGAATATCATTCTCAGAGAAAGGAGAACTACCATCCAGAGGGTAATCAACTCGCAAATCGACACTTCCAGATGATTTGTCTCCATAAATTGTAAATAAACCAATATCTGCAGAATAAACAACATTTGGAGCATCTTGATTCCCATTCGCATTTGAGATATGCTGATCATTTGTCCATTCTGCTACACCATCAGGAGAAAAATATTGAGCAGGAATATCCGTATCGGGGAAGCTGCCTCTTTCCCATACAACATATAATCCACCATTTTCGTCTCCTGCAAATCGTCCATTCAGATTTTTTTCATCGGATGTATCCAACTGAACTCCGTCTCCCCATAAAATAGTTCCATCCAATCCAATTTTTTGGAAAAATATATCACCATCAATTGAATCAAATCTTAAATCTGTCCAACTAATAAATACTTCTCCGTTGGCATTTCGTTTGATACGTGGTGATTTCTGAATCGCATCAAATTGTGAAACTTTAACAGGCGCCATTAGCACAAAACCATTAGGATCTATAATTTGATATAAAATTTCTGAACTTTCATCGCCAGACTTCCATGTTACAAATGATTGATTATTCGACATATAAGTTGTTCTAGGACGTGTTTCGAGCATATCAGATGACGCAACAGGAAATCCATCACTAGTCATAAGTGGACTCATATTCATATCCAATCGTTGACCATAAATGTCCATATTTCCGCCATTTCGTGCATCAGCCCAAACAATAAATGCTTCATTATTTCCAGCATATTCAATACTCTTAGCCATTTGAGCTCCACCGGCAACAATGACAGGCACACCTAATCCTGGCTCTACCACTAAATGATCTGAAGAAATATGGGTTCCATAAATATCTTCATCAACCTGATTTCGCTTATCTTGCCAAGTAACAAATACACCACCAAGACTATCAGTACACATATTTATTGATATTTGCTTGCTTGGTATTAAAGCCAATGGTATCCCGTTATCATCAAGTAATCTATACCCATCAGAGTCTATGTGTTGGTAGAATACATCCCCCTCTTCATCAAAACGATAATCGATCCAAGCAATAAAAACACCACCATTTCCATCAGAAATAGAAACAGGGTCTTCCTGTCTACCTGGTAGATCAGTTACAACTGCACCAGCTTCACCCCAAAGTAATTCTCCATCTCCATTAACTTTTTGAGCAAAAATATTACGCGGTCCAAATCTATTGTCTGACCATACAAATATGGCGGTCCCATCTGTTCCTGGACTAACCGTTTTAAACCATTCTATGTGAATTCCTTGACGAATTGGAATTCCAGCTTCGTTTAATAAGTTTTGCCCAAATAAGATTGAACTTAAAAGTATAATAATTATTTTGTGTATATGTTTCATTTTTTCTTTCTTATTGAATAATATTAAGTACAACAAGCCCTTCTCTTGTACATACGACTAACTTCTCTTCCCAAAAAGTGGAATAATACGTATATCCCACATCAAATATTCCTCGCGGTTCAGGACTTCCAGGATTAGAAATATCGTATAGTGCAATTCCCTTTCCTCCGACGGACAAAACAGCTTTATCTCCAGAAACTGCAATGTGGTCCACAGTTAAATCTTCAGCAAATTGCTTTTCAATATATAAATTATCTTGTACAGGTAAATACAAAATATCCAATGGAATATACCTGGCTCCTGCATCATCACAGGCTACAAAAACACCTGTTTCTGTCAATGTTACTTTTTCAGCATTTCCCGGTGTATCTAGTCTATTTACAAATACAGGGTCGGCACCTAAAGAATCTAATGTCCAAAGTTCTATGCCTTGTTGGTCTACTGCTAATGCAATATTCCCATTTAAATAGTCCAACCCCATAGGTTTGCCTGGTGTGGATAATTCAGTACCCGCCACATTGGACCATATTCCCCAATCAGCAAAAAAATCAAACTTATTCCACTTTAATCCATCATCATTATCAGCAGCTAAAATGATATAAGAATCACTCCCTTCTAAAATGCGGATTTCTCGTGTTTTTTCACTCATTTCTTCACCTAGAACAGCAAGGGAATCACCATGAATCAAATCCATAATAACCACTCGGCTATTATTTTCAAGTGCAAATATTTTTTTTATCGTCGGTGCATATTCTATTTGCGCAATATCACTTAAATCCTGTGAAGCCGAATATTGATCTAAGCCAATAATTTTTGTGACAGAATTCAAATCCCAAATTTGAACCCCTGCCTGTCCCGCAGCAACAAAAGCGGTATCATTGTGAATATCCACAAAGCGACAAAATCCATTTGTCTCTATTACGGTATATGTTTCTACATCCCATAACAATTCTGTTTTGGGCTCCATACACCCTGATAAAAAGATGAATCCTATAAACCCTATTAATAACTTTTTATTAATATTTATCATAAATCATATTCCATTCTAATTTGCACGCTAGTTGCCATTGACTAAAACTCTTGAGAGATTCTACCCACTCAAATTGAGACTTGGTACTTCGTGATCGATAACGAAGAGTAGACTTTAACGTAATCCATTCTGTAATATTTTTTTTCGCCCAAACATCTAGTTTCAAATCTAAATGATTTCTCCCTGCATGTAATGGATCACTCAAATTTTCAGCATCATAGGTACGAATATCCGCCCTTGTTGAAAATCCAACTCCATCTGTCCAACGGTTCCGTTTTGTTTTGCTAATAGGGATATAGAATTGATAATAATTATAACTCCTGTCAAAATCACTTGCTACAGCCGTTTCTCCAAAAGTTTTATTTACAGCTCTACCCTGTTCAAATTGAATTCCAACCGTACCAAATTTTCGAATTGATCGATTTATTTTTATCTTTCCATAATATATATCTAAATCAAATTCTGTAAATGGATTGTTATAATATCTCTGTAAATATCCGCCCCATATATTTAACCATGTACGCTTTAATAATGGATATGAAAATCCAATTCTTTGGTTTCTATCTGTAAAGGCAGCAGCATTTAAAAGTGTAGAAGAAATATCCCTATCTATATAATGCCTTAAATAGTATTGATCTAAATGGTTAATCAAATAATCAATTTTTTTATATGACCCTAATTTATAAGAAACTAGTAAACGATGAGAATTATATTGCTTGTGTGTAGAATGGGAATAATTTGTTAACCCAAACGAGCCCGAAAATGCAAGAACTCTACCACGAATATAATATTCTTTTTTCCCTTGAATAGATCCTTTAAGTATGTGGGAATCAAATGTTTCCATACCGCCTAACATGTCTAAGTAATGTGCAGCTTCCCCTTTTTCAAGTTCAGACAATCTTAATACATTGGAGTCATAGCCATTTTCCAATCCAAAAGTCATATAAAGTGGCGTACTAGCACCCAATGTAGAGGCCAATACTACAAATAATAAGAACCTGTTCATTTAATACTCAATAAAACGTGCCAAAATAGATTTGTTTACATCTAAAATTTTAATAGTATAAACATGTTTACCCTTTGGGACCTTAATTTCACAGGATCTCCATTTTCCTGGTACCCATTCAGGATGGTCAGGTATGGTTGTTTCAGATGATCGCTCAGTGTTAAAATAGAATGTTCCAACTACTTTTTGACCACTTTTAATTCGAACCCTATATGAAGATTCTTGTCCCATTAATTCATTAAATGAAAGTCGACTTAATATTTTAATCGACTTAGGGCCATTAGATTCAATCTGAAGTGGCAATTTCTGTGAACATTCATAATAATCCATTTTTTTCCCTTGGATTTTTAATGGAATAGCTGATTGATGTACCATTGGCATTATAATTCGCTTTTCTTTCCCAACCTTTTCAAAATCTTTTGCTAATACACGAGAGAGAACGGGATATTTTGATTTGCCTGATGGAAGAACTTGAATATGATGTTCACCCTTTGGAATATTTATGAAATAATTCCCAGAATATGAGTAATAGTGCTTTGGGTGTTGAACCGATTTAATCCTTTTTTGAATTTTATATCGATGTTTTACCTGAATAGTATCCTGTTTATTCACAACAATTTTGTATTGGAATGGATGACTTTTTTTATTTTTTTTAAGAATAGGATATCGAGAAATAAACTCTAGCCGAATTGGACCCGAGACCGAGTAAACTAATCCTTCATTTTGCACAGGATAATACAGACGTCTTTTTTTATTAATTATGAGTATTTCTTTCTTTTCACCATTCTCCGAAGGTTTCAACAATGTGGCATCTAAGGTACCTACAAAAATAATACCTAAAATGGTTATAAGAATTTTTCTATAATAAACTATCTGGTTCATGTTGTAATAAGTGTTCCTTAATTCTTTTCTTACTATGAAATCCAACTCCTACTACAGCACCTGCAACAACCATAAATGCTAAAAAGGTAATAATGAGATTATATGTCTCATTAGCATATAATTTGCCTGAACCGATATCAGGAATTGGTATTGGTGCAAATGGAAGGTTTAACGATTCCGTGAGCGATTTAATGTTTAAAATATGAACAACAGGTACATTCTGTTTTGCAAAATGAGATAACACACCCTCAATACCACCTGGACGTGTAATGTCAGTTATATGATTCCGAAGAATTACACCCGGAGGGAGCAACTTATGGTTAAAAGATGTTCCTAAACTTGCAACTCCACCCCCAACATTAATAAATGCATCATACGACTTAATAGGCAATATTGATGAGAATTGTTTGAGCCGTTCCTGAATATTATTTTTTAAACGATTATAATGAATAATGGGCAATTCATGGTCAGCAATATTTTTACGAATAAGATCACGACCTTTAGGACTCAATAATCGTCCCAAATCATTCCTACCTCCAATAGAAGCAGCTATACTTCTATTTGAAATAATACTTTTTTGAAAAAGAATATTTTCCATATCGAGCCATGTAAAATCTTCATGATTAGCTCCCCATTGAGATGCACCGACAGATGTTATTGTTACAGGTGTTATTCCCATCGTTTTGCATGCAGTTAGGGCAGCTATATTACCACCAGGCATTGACCCTGTTAGTAAGACAGCAACAGTATCACCTGATTTGAGACCTGCGCGATAATAAAGTTCAACTAATGCAGCAGAAAAGTTAGGATCCAGAGTCGTAAGCTTTGCGTCTAAATCACCTTCATCAGTCGTTATTAAGCTAAATGGACTCCCAACCAACCCTGTTTCATTTGGGTCATTCTCTAAATCAACAAATATACTTTTTTCCATTCGAGCTTGTTTGAGTTCTTCCATGCCCTTTTTCATTAATTGAGCTGCTTTTACTTTTAAATCATATGTAGGAGAAACATCAATTACTTTATTGTTGACTGAAAATGTAAAACATGCAATACTTAATACTGCTAGCCCTACTAAAGTAGATGTTTTCTGAATCATTGGAATAAAGGGTTGTTTTTTATAATTAGACAACGAGTTGTCCTCCAAATATAATCATAACCAATAGTTTTACAAGTACTGCCGTTACAATAACCACTGATAATGTTCGAACAACACCTTGACGATCCATCCAATTTGCTATGAGACCTGGAATAATATTACCAATCACAGCAAAAGATAAATTATCAAATGGCGAATAAATATAATGCCTCGATATATACCCCAGGAAAAAGCCAAGAATTAATGCTAATACCAATCGTCTTTTTCCATATAGGAACATAACTTTACTCAATAAATGAATAATTCCATATACAATCGCTGCCACTACAAATGTAATTAAAACTTGTAACGGCTGATGCAAATAAAGTGATATATACCCAGGAACAATAATGCCTCCTGCAGTAACACCTAACGATTCTGATAATATTAGACTAAGAACAATCCCTAAACCAATTGACACTTCAACCATTTACTCTTACCATGTTTAATTGGTTTAAAATTTCCTGTCCAGCACCCACTTGATTCCCAATGGCATATACCAATGAATCATTTGTTAAAGTTTTTATCATTTCAATTGTTTTTTGGGTCGGTTGATCTAATCCAATAGTATGAAATTGAGTCAAGGGCGAATGATGATGCAAACGATCTAATAATGAGTCTACTTTATTCCCTCTGACTATAAAATGATCTGGTTTTATTTCTTCAAGTGTTAATTCTATCATTTGCCGTGTTCGTACAGGTCGATCTTCACGCGAATTCAGTAAAACACATGTTCCACCTTTAGCAGGATATCGATCAATTATAAATTTCCAAATTTGTAAAGTTGAAACAGGGTCATTGGCAGCCATTCCATTTACAAATGAAATTGTTTTATTATCAAAACCACATTTCCAAACGACCAATGCACCTAAATCAGGTTGCACATTTTGCATCCCACTTAAAGCAACATTTCTATCAATACCCACGGCATCACATACATCTAAAGCAACGGCTACATTCTGTGGATGTTCTAAATAATTAAAGGCATTTAATTCATCTTCAGAAACGGTGGATTCGTTGGATAATATGCAAGATGTATCTAGAGAAGCAGCCACATCTTTTAAGATAGAATATTTTTCAACTTCCCCTGTAATTAAGCTTCCATTTTCTGGAATTGTATTACATAGAGACAATGCAACATCCTTTTCTGTTGGTCCCATTTCTTCCAGATGATCTGGTCGAGTGTTTGTAATAACGCCAATTTGTGATTGAATCATTTGGTGCTCTGCTATCCATTGATATTGTGGTTGTACTGCCATGCATTCCATCACCATTGCATCTGGTTTTTCTTTTGAGAAAAAAGACATTAACCTTACCTGTTCGCCTATGGATGGTAACCTAAGTCGATGAATGATTCTATCTTTCCCTTCCATGTCTATTACACGAGGCGCTGTTCCAGTTGTTTTTGCAAATGTGCGTAAACCGCCTGCTCTTAATCCAGCCGCTATTAGACGCGTTACACTAGATTTTCCCCGAGTTCCATTTACGTGAATTCGTAATGGAATCGTAGCAAGAACACGCTGATGAAGTTGGAACTCTAATACACCCGCCCCTAACAAGAAGAGTAATAAAAATCCAAGTATGATTAAGGGAAAAGCTGTCATAATGTTCCTAGATTACTTTATTATCGCCACCCCATTACAATTTGAACTAGGCCAAGCATATCTAATACATTTATCATACCATCTTGATTAATATCGCCAAGATATGGATTTATTGGTGCGCCACTGCCTAAGATATAATCTACCAGACCAAGAATGTCAAAAAGATTAATGACTTCATCCATATTCAAATCTCCAAACATGCGAACTTCACTTCCACGCGTGGTAATAAGAATGGCTGTTTCATCACCCAATTCCATGGATGCTGTAGGATAAGTATCATTCCATGTATAGGTTAATCCTACCGTCATTGTATGATCCTCAATTCCAACTGTTGCATAATTACCATGTGTTTGTCCCCAGCCATAGCTACCATAGGATGTATTATTAAATTCTTTGTATTGAATTAATATTTCCCCATCCCCAGTGGGACCAAAATAATATGCAGGATCTCTCAAAATAATTTGAAATGTATTCGTAGAATTATTTTGATATGTTCTTACTTGGGACCATTGAACAATATATTGATGATTTGCTTGATCATAATACGTATAAACTCGACCGCCATTCGTCAATTGTAAATCATCCCAAAATCCTGCTATCATAGGAGATGGTCCTGCAGGACCTGGCAATTCATAATTCCGAAAAGATTCTAATGTTGATTCACCCATTGCAATCCAACCATTACTACAAATACTTATTTCATCATAAGATAGTCCATAAAATTTAAAAGAAAATGGAAGAGTAACCGTTTCAACATCATCACCATTGTTGCCTGAATCTGTTAATGAGTTAAGATGAAAGCCAGGCCCACCTTGACGATCATCTATCTCCACCCAAGAATAATAAGGTGCCAGATTATATAAAGCATCACCACTATCATAAATGTAATAACCATAATCATCTGGGCCTAAAGGATCGAATACAGTTGGCATTCCAATTTGAACTGGAACAACAATATTTGTTTCGTACCCATCGCTAGATTCTAGGTTTATAATTAAATGGACGATGGTCCCTGGGATTGTTCCTTCTAAAACGGCTATTTCAAATGTATTGGATGAATTTGATCCAACGGATCCTGCTCCAATCAAAGGCCAAGAACCTTCATTATCTACAATATCTATCATTGGTGAAGGACTTATCATTGTTCCTGTTAATGATGTAGCATTTGTTGACCCATTGTTAGCTAATATTATTTCAATTTGAGATGATTGCCCAGATTCTAATACATTATCATTATTTCCTAGAACATTAATAATATGAGCTGTTATATTATTTCCACGCGTTTCAAGATTCACCATTCCCTGCCAAGCACCACCACTATTATCTGAAATATTCACTATAATTGGAATATTCATGCCTTCAGGAACACCACTCTCTATGGATAGAACAAATGGTGTTTCTGGAATTACCATTTGCTGTGCGTCTAAATCTCCAATCAATAAATCAGAATTCATGATAACAACATGAGAATTATCAGTCGAAAGTGATATACTTAATTCTGTTCCATCTTCGGTACCATAATTCTTAAAAGGAATATAAAGTTCAATCGTTTCGCCCCCATTTATTAATCCGTCATTATTCCCAGAAGATTGACCAACATTGTCATCATTATAGGTTACATAATCTTCTACAATGTATACACTCACACCTGGGTCATAAATTTGGAAAGATCCTTGGTATGGTACGTGGTTTTTCTTCGACACTGTAATTAAAACTTCACCATCATCAGATGAAGGTATATCGAGCGTTACATTTCCAGATTGGTCAGTATAACCTGATTCAAAAATATCACCATCTCTTAATATGGTAACCCATGCATCACTTACAGAAACAGGTCCTGAAGCTACATGAATGTCCATATAATTTGTCCCGGACATAACCCAACTTTCATATTCCACATTAAATGTACTTGGAAATTCAGTCCACATTTGGAGTGAAGCATCTCCCATTAAACTGTTCCAATGTGTAAAAATAGACACATAATTATTTGGATTAGATGGATAACCTTTTGCTAAATAAAGTTTACCTTGCATTAAAGCTGCCCCAGCTGTTTCAATATCATCAATAAATGTCCCATAATAAAAGCCCATGTTAACTATATTATTAAACATGGTGTGTGTTCCAGTAGTAGCCGTTCCAATACTAGCTACTGCTCCTTTAGGATTTGTAGCAGTTCCTGCACGCAAAAATGATTCAGCAATAGAATCGCCACCAAAAGAACCCGTCCCACATGTTATTACTGTCGCTACAGGGAGCATAAATCCGTTTGATGTACTATTCACATTTGAACTTGTGAATCCACTTACACCATAATATCCCCGATAATTGAAGAAGGAAACACCTTCATTGATGCCACTAACCATTTGTGATGGAAAGGATCCACTATAAATTGTATTTACATCTGTGTAGCCATTAATATCTAATATTGAGTTAATATTTTCATTCGTTATGACACAAGAAATTCCAGAAGTTGAAGGATCCCCGACTAAACAGGCTCTTGTAAACCAATCTTCTCCCATATAAGGGGATGCTTCATAATTTAATATTTTACCAACTATTGTATTTAAATGTGATTGGGTTGAAAAAGACATTCTTCCCAAGAATACTTCAGGGAATATATCTGATCCTTCTAGTTGTGAATAGGGATGATCCCCCTCTCCATTATATCCACTCCAATTTTCGTAATAAGTTGGAATATCATATGTACCACTAGCATCCCCAAAGAACGTTACAAATTCAGGTGGATTGTCCCACGTTTCATAGGCGTCTTCAATGTAGTTTTTTAAATTAGTAGAATTATTTACAACACTTGTACTTGATACATAATTCACTTCATAGCCTAATCGATGTTTCCAGTCCATCAATAGTTCTATAGTAGACATTAAACTTCCAATATTGGATGGAATAACATATAATATAGACGGACGTTGATAGGGCACATCATCACGGCTATAATCTTCATAATTCACAACCATTGATTTATAAAGTGGTTCAAAAGCACGAGAACGTGTTAACGGACGAAAACCAGCATCCGTTGTTCCTTCTGAATCCATTGTAATATTTGCTTCTTGGATGACTTTTAATTCTTGTGTAACTGGATTGTATTGAAATGGAGTTATAGTCACCTTTACCATCGTTAATTCTCTCATGACGATCGGTTCTGAAACTTGCACAATATTGTTTGGGAAAAGTTGATTGTCAGAATAAAGTGATGAATTTCGAGCTAACGGTATTTCTGGGTCAAATGAATCTTTTTCCCAGCCATGGAATGGAATAACATTAACATTTTCAATGATCTCAGATTCTAATATTTCAATCTGGGCTTCAAAAGTTTTTCCAGGTTCGACAGCATAATAGGTTGTTACTGAAGGTAAATATGGTTCACCTTCATCCACAACAGATCCAGCAGATAATAATTCTGGTTTTTGATATACTGTGCCGGAATGTTCAATTGTTTTTAGAGAATAATTAATATTTTCAAATCCAATTGTTTGCTTTCCATTTTGAATCCCTAAAAAGGAAAAGCCATCATCAATTTTTGAAGTTGGTATATCTGTAGCTGAACTAATAGCGACAAAAAAGATGCTAATTATTAATAATATGTGTTTCATTAAGTCCTCTCTATTAAATCATTAAATGATGGAAAAATTTTGGATAATAATAACTTGCTATATAAATATCTATGGCTGCGAAAACTAGAAAAGGGGCAAATGGCAAAGCACGATCTTTATCAATACCCAAGGACATTGATATATAGGCCCACATTAATAGACTGAAAAAACTTGCCATAAATAATGTAAGTGCCATTCGAACAGGACCAAGCCATATTCCAAGAATAATTCCTAGTTGAAAATCTCCAGTTCCCATGCCTTTTCTTTTAGTAAATATGGACGTAGTTACCATAATAGCCCAAGGGATTATTCCTCCAATACTTAAACCCAAAAATGCTGGTGTAGCTTGGATTTGGTCTAAAAAGATTGATCCAATTAAAATTAAACTTGAAGTTATAATTAATAGAAATGGAATTTTGAATGATTTTAAATCAATCCATCCAATTGCGGTTATTAACAGTGTAATCAATGAGAAAATAAATGCTTCAATCATTGGAAGTTCAACAAATGCCCAAGCCCATAAAAGCCCTAACGATAATTCATAAATTGGAATATGTGATATAGCTTTCGGTTCAGCTACATCAAAAAAGGCAAATAAATATTTCATTGTATTTGCAGCCATTACACCAAGTATTACAGGAATGAATATGAAAATATTTTCCATTATAATCCTGTTTGCAATGCTGAGCCCAAATAGAATACAGGCAAATATGTAATAACAACCATTAATGCAATGACAGCACCAACGGCCAAGATTAGAATTGGTTCAATTAATGATGTCATTCTGTCCACAAGTGCATTCACTTGTTTATAATAATAATCTGCGGCTCTATCAAGAAGAGAGTCTAATTCACCTGTTTCTTCTCCTGTTGAAGATAATTGAAGTAAAATTGATGGGAACACTTCTGTTCTTCTTAAGGCTGTTGAAATATTGTACCCATCTCGAATATAATTAGCAGAATCTTCAATGGCTTTCTCATACACTCTATTATTTACTACCTTCTTTAATAAAGCCATTGTATCTAATACTGGAACCCCCGCTCCCAATAAAATGCCAAATGTTTTGCAAAATTTGTTCAAAATAGATTGATCAATTAATGGACCAAAAACGGGAAGTTTTAAAAATATTGAATCAAATACATAGCCTCCTTTTTTTGTTTTTGATACTAGCCACAATCCTATAATAATCATGATCAAAATCATAGACATACCGTAAAAATGGACACTGATCCAATCACTTAAATTTACAAGCGCTCTCGTCGCTCCCGGTAAACCAGCACCCAATTGTTCATAAACTTCAGAAAATTTAGGGATTATGAATACAAACATTGCGCCAATCATGCTTGCAAGAAAAATAACCATAAAAATAGGATAATTCATGGCAGAACGAACTTTTCTTCTTGTATCGTCGAGATTTTCTAAATAAGTGGCTAATTGATCTAAAATATCATTCAAGTTACCACTGACTTCACCTGCCTTAGTTAAAGCCACAAATAAATTTGAGAATACACCTGGATGTTTTTCCAATGATTCTGAAAGATTAAGCCCTTTGCGAATATTTCCACCAACATTTGTCAATACTTTTTTGAATTTTTTATGTTTTTCTTCAAGTGCAAGTCCTTGAATAGCCCGTTCAATAGTTAAGCCGGCAGAAAACATTGTTGACAATTGTCGTGTAAAAAAAACAATATTACTCAATGGAATACGATTTTTGAACCGCTCAATAGATAATGAAACTTCATCTAAGAAAGGGCCAAGGAAATCCCATGTTGTATCCACTTCTTTTAAATTGACAACAATCATGCCACCGCTTGATAATTTTTGAGCAGCAATATCTAAGGAGTCGGCATGGATTTCACCTTCTTTTCGGTTACCATCACCATCCTTTGTTAGATATTGAAAAATGGCCATTAAAAGTCCTCTACAGTTGAGCGTAATATCTCTTCAATGGTTGTTGTCCCATCTAAAACACGACGAACACCACTATCTCTTAATGTCACCATTCCTGCATCTAAAGCACATTGCCTAATTTCATCTTCGTTAGCATTTTCAAAAACAAGCTTTCGAATATTTTTTCCCATAGGAATCATTTCGAAAATTGCAATTCGTCCATGATATCCAGTATTTCGACAATCAGCACACCCTTTTCCATGATATAAAGGTCCAGATACTTTTGATGCTTCTAAATCTAACAACGCAAGCTCTTCCGCGGTTGGAGTGTATTCTTCCTTACAATTACTACAAATACGCCTTACCAATCTTTGCGCCATAACCATATTTAAACACGATCCTACTAAGAAGGGTTGAATCCCAATATCGAGTAATCGAGTTATAGTACCAGCCGCATCATTAGCATGAACGGTTGAAAATACAAGGTGACCTGTGAGTGAAAATTTTACAGCAATATCCGCTGTTTCTCCATCTCGAATTTCACCAATGAGTAATACATCCGGATCCTGCCTAAGAATTGATCGTAATGTAGAACCAAACGTTAATCCAATATCTTCAAAAACTTGAACTTGGTTTACACCATCTAATTGATATTCAACTGGATCTTCAACTGTTGTTATGTTGGTTGTATCACTTTTAATCTCTTTTAATGCAGCATATAAAGATGTTGATTTACCAGATCCAGTTGGACCAGAGACAACGACCATTCCATATGGCTGACTAATAATTTTCTTAAAGATTTTTAAGTTTTCAGAAGGAAATCCAAGAGATGTAAGGTTAAAGTCAAAACCAGTTTTATCTAATAATCGCATAACTATTTTTTCACCATAAACAGTTGGCAAAATAGAAACACGAACATCAATATCTTTTGTTGTTGATTTAATGGAGAAACGCCCATCTTGTGGTAATCTCTTTTCAGCAATATTCAATTTTGATAAAATTTTAATCCTTGTTACTAATCCACTCAGTGACGTTGATGGTGGAGTCATAATAGTTTGCAATACGCCATCAATCCGAATTCGAATAATTACCTTTTTTTCTTGTGGCTCCACGTGAATATCCGTTGCCCGCTCTTTAATGGCTTCCTTAAAAATCAAATTCACCAATTTGACAATAGGCGCATCTTCTTCCGAAGCATTATCTGGAGATAAATCCACAACTTCTTGAGAACCTTCATCGCCAGAAACGATTTTTATATCATCAATGGTTTGGCTGACTTCTGCAGTTTTCTGAATATCACCATAAACTTTATCTAACGCTTTTTCGAGTAACGATGAGCCTGCAACTAATGGTTCAGGATTTAAGTTTGTTAATCGTTTGATAGAATCGATTGTAACTAAATCTTCTGGATCTTCCATAGCTACAACAATCATAGATTGATTCTGGCTAACAGCTAACACTCGATTTGTGCGAGCAAAATCTTCTGGAATTAAAGCAGCCACCGTAGCATCTGCTTCAAGTAATAGAAAATTATCAGCCTTTTTTGCACCCAGTTGAAGTGCAAATGCAGACGCGAAATCATCTTCTTCAATAAAATTTAAGTCAATCAACGTTTGTCCAATTTTTTCCTGACTCCCTTTTTGTTGAGCTAAAGCTTCATTAACTTGCGATTCATTCACTTTACCTAAATGAATTAATATTTCTCCTATTTTTGAGAATTGTGGATTGAAATTTGTCGTCATAATCTTATGGGCACCCTACAGTTGTTTGTGATCGAACCAATTGGATATCAAGAGGGTCGCTTGCCGTTTGCTGTGGAATCATCAAGTTAGCTGAAATAGAACCTGTAAAATCTTCGAAAGTACATAAACCTGATTCATCATCAGTACTTTGCCATAAACATAATTCTTTTGGAAATACAGCTGTAATCCGAGCAAATCCATCTTTGTCTGTTAGAACTAACGGCTCACAATCAATCATGGGGTATCCATCCCATTCGCCATTACCTTCACCTTCATCAAATGTATTATCTATACCATCTAATCCAAAATCATCAAATATTTCGGACACTTCAGCAACATCCCATTCGCCGTTGCCTGTAGTATCAAACGCATCATGCAAATCATTAAAGGTTCCCATATCTAACGTTTCAGGATCGTCATCTGTACCATAATCTCGCCAAGTAAAACATCCATCAGCGGCTAAATCATTACTACCATCCGTGTAACTTTCATATCCAACTTCTTTCCATTCAGAGACACCCATTCCTGAAAATGCTATAGGGGCATCTACAACAGGGTTTCCATAATAATCAATGAGCATTGCTGTGATTGTAATTTCAGCTTCATCAGTTGCTATAGGGAGAGTAAAGTCCCAATATTGTGTGGTTGCCATTAAAGTGAGTGCACCAGGCACAAAGAACATAACAGCATCACCATCACCTTCATTAATTTGTGCAGTAATAGTATCTCCATTAGCCCCAAATGTTGTAGCAGAAACTGAACCAATATCTCCAATTGCATCCGTTGAATATGTGATAGATGAGTATGCAACACCATCATATGTATCGCCATTCATATTTTCATTACATGTATAACTTATTCCCTGAACAAATGCATCAATTAAAGTATCTGGAGGTGTCGGATCAATAGTCCAATAAACATACGTACTACATTCTACTGGATTATACCATTTATCATACACAATAGATGCCACTTCTGTCTGATAAAAACCACCACCAATAGATTCAGTAGATTGAGGATCATATTCTGGCTCAATATGGTAAGGGGCACCAGCAGCAATAATAGCCTGTGATTTGCTCGCAGATAAGTCTACAATTCCATCTTCATCACAATCAACATCCACTTCGATTCGAATAACTCCTGGTTCTGTGCCACTATTCACGGATACTGTGGCTACACCATTGACTGTATAAATTGTTACTTCTGATTCACCTGCATCTTCTAGAAAGGCGCCTGATAAAACAGGGTTCAATCGAAAAGTAACTGGTGTTGGTGTATCTATTAAATTTCCTGCATCATCATAAATCTCAGCTTTTATAGTTGTGGATTCTACTCCGCCCCCATCTCTGACTACAATTTGTCCAGGATTTGATGGTGGAATTTCAATAAATGCACATGCTTGAAATGATTGATCTTCGATATATATTTCTAAAGAATTAGAAATATTCTCGTCTTGAAAACCTGGGTGAATAAAACTACCTGTTACTTCTGATACACCTACTTCATTAGGATCACCTAAATCGGTAAACTCAACAGAATCTACACCTGTAGAATCTGTTTCATTGCCAACAGAAGGAATAAAGCCTAGTGTTGATTCATAAGAAATCAATACATTCTCTACTGGGTTCCCCATTGAGTTTAATAGGCGCGTCGTTATTTTTGCTTTTGTTTCTCCGCCATCAATATATATCACATCTACATCAGAAGTCATAATAAGAGAGTATGGCCATACATCTCCTTGGTTATATACATTAAACTGAACAGACACATCATCATTATTGCCATAGGATGCACTTGCAACAACTCCCTCAAAACTTGGAGTCCCAGGGGTATCTGCATAACTATTACCACCATCATCAAAATAGGCTCGAATTAAACCTTCAGAATCGGTCACAGAATTAAGGTAAGTAATGGACCCAACATTGCTCCCTGAAACTTTAGTTGCCATCGTTAATTCCACACCGGAGACAGGATTATCAGCAGTATCTATTACTGAAGCGACTAATAGTGTCTGAGCATAGTCACCAGCAATATCTTCTCCGACTAATACAAACTCATCATTCTGATTAAATGCACCGGAATATGTATTCATTTGAACAGTATATATGTCTGAAATAGAAATATAAACTGTATCAGAAACGGTAGCGCTAAACCCTGCATGAGTATAGCTTGCTACCAATGTTGCTAACCCTAAATCTTCAAGTGTATTGTTTTCATCAAAAGAGATACTGCCATTCCCTTCATCGTTAGTTGAAATAGAAGCTGTGCTACTTCCATCTGCATTATATCCGCCTTTATCTGAAGCAAATTCTATGGTCATATTTCCACCAACTGTTCCCAATTTATTGGCTAATGTAACAGATATAGTTGCATTGGAAGAACTTCCATCTAGCAATAAGGATGATTTATCCGTGCTAATATTAATCCCATAAGGCCAAACATCGTCTTGTGAGCTATATACATTGAATGTTGCATCTGCAGTCACTTTATCAGAATACTTAGCTGTAACTGTCACACCTTCGAAGGTAGATGTGGATGCTATGTCAACAGCACCACTCTCTGCCCCATCAGTGTAAACAACAGTAATGGTGCCATCTTCGCCTGTTTTCCCTTCATCTATATCAGTAGAACCATAGTTATTTCTGCTTGAGAAATAGATTGTTTTATCTTTAATAGCCTTTCCATCTTCATCAGTCAATTTTGCTTCAATCAAAGTTGAAATAGCTTCACCAACAACATCTTCACCAACAACATTTTCATCCGAAAAAGAAGAATAAGTTGACCCAACGAATGCTTTTTGGGTAATGGTGATTGTATAATTTGCATCTTCATCTACAGCAATTCTTTCATCACAGCTCATAATAGTCATTGCAATCCCGATGAATAAGAATAAACTAACCTTTTTTATTATAGCATTTAAAATCATGTTATTCCCCTGTTTCACTATTTAATGTTTCTTCAGATTTTTGGACTGTTTCACCTTCGAATGATTTCATATCTTCTGATTTAGTTATGCCTGTATAATTATCCTCAACAATGTGCGGAGTAATTTGGATAATTAAATCTGTTTTTCTCTCTACAACATTATTACTTGTAAACACTTTTTTACCTAACCAAGGTATTTTGTGTAATATAGGAAATCGATAAGTTGTATTTTTTTTGTCGCGACTTAATAGACCACCAATTATGATAGATTCTCCGTTTCTAACTCGGATAGTCGTAGATGATTTTCTACTTTTTACACGTGGAATATTTTTATCTGGACCAATGAATTCAAAGATGGATGATACTTCGGGCTCAACCTTCACTGTGATATACCCATCCATATTCACTGCTGGTAGGATTTTCAGTTTAATACCCACTTCTTCTCTTTGAACCTGGACCTGACCACCCACACCACCAGAACTTAGAATATAAGGGACAATATCAAGCAAATCGATGGATGCCTGCCGACCATTTAATGTCGTCAGACGAGAGTTCGCTAAAATTTCAGCTTTATTATTTTTCAATAATAAATCTAATGTAATATTAAATGCAGTCAATTGTCGACTAAAATAGCGAGGAATTAAAGTTTGGTCTGACCATGATCCCCACCTTAATTTTTCAAAAGGTCCATTGCTCGGCATTTGCCCCATTGTAGTCGAAGCAGGTATGCCACCACTATTTGATGTAGTAGGTGTTGCATTCTCTCCCAGTATATTTGTAAATGAAGCAAGTTTTGACCAATCAATTCCTAATTGCTCTTCCGCATCAACAGATACTTCGATGAGTCGAGTTTCCAACATAATTTGAGTCGCTGGCACATCAATTTGAAAAACCATATCCTCAATTTCAGCAATTCTTTTTGGTGAAGCATTTATGAGGAGTTTATTGCCAGAAGTATCTACCTGAACCTGTTTTGTAATATCTTTTAACATGGATTGAACTTCTAATGCATTCGCATATTTCAAATTGAGGACATAAGAAGAAACACCCACTTCTTCCTTGAGCTTACTCGGTTCTGCAACAAGGAATGAGTTCCCTACAACTTCATAACTAAGTCCTACTGCACGTACAACTAAATTAATCGCTTGCTCAATCGGGACATTATCCAAATGAATCGTAATTTTATCTTGATGATTCACATTTGGATCTGTGACAATATTGTATCCACTTTCTTTAGCTAGAACAGATAAAATCCCTGGAAGATGTGCATCTTCTGCATGAATTGTCACTAAGGTGGGGTCTTCAGCTTCGCTGGAAGCAACAGTCCCTGTTGCTGATTGCCCAAATGCTAGACCAATACAAAAAATGGGAACTATTAGACATTTAATAAATTTATTTTTCATTATTATTCCTTATAATCTCTTTTAATATTTTTTTCGATAAGTGATAAAACTGTTTCTTGATTTTTTTCCAAATAAGCTTGAAACTGGTAAAAGCCAATTTCATCAAATTGCTTATTAAATATTTCGTCGGAAATACCCTTTTCTTGAGCTTTTATTTTTAATGCTTCAAATGTTTTTTCAGCGGGTTTACCACTTAATTCAGATTGAATAGTGCCAAGAGATAATTGAATTGTTTTTTTCCACTCTGGGTCATTTACCCACGTAGATGATTCAATTGAATTATTTTCAGGTTGATTAACAGTTTCTGTGACAATAATAGGTTCATTCTCTTTAATAGCACTTGATTTAGGTACAACTTTTTCTTCTTTAGCTGGCTGTACAAGTGCAGTAATTGGCTTCTTGGGTAACTCTATTTTTTTCTTAGATGATTCAGGTAGAACAAAGTCAATTAATTCTGTTGGCTTTTCTAAATCAGAACCAGGTGCAGGATATGCCATTATTTTACCTTCATTCTCAATAATGACCCTTGATTGATCTATCATCAATACTTTACCCAATTCGACTAAAAAGTCTCCTGATTTTGCTGTGACTGTTTTTCCTCGATAAGATAACTGAGCTTGAAAATAATTCTCTCGCTGATAAATCATGGATACGCGCACAGCAGAACGATCTCGTCTTAGCCGGCGTCCAGATCCATCCGTTAAAAATAAAACGTTAGTAATACGCAATGGTGTATTGTCTAATTGGAATTGAAATTTGCCACGATCTTTTAATCGTGTTTCTAAAAAGGTTATAACATCTTCTAAATCTTCATCGGTACCAAACTCAACTTGTGATGATCTATCTTGAATTTTGGCCCACTTTTTATTCAAGGGATAAAGCTTAAAACCAATTATGACTAAAAGAATGAGACTCAACCAAGAGATGAGCATCCAAACGGTACGTGCACGTCCTTCATTTGTCATGATTTAATTTTTCCTTTCCCTTTTACCAACGTAATCGTTGAAAGGCCCAGTTCAAATACTTGATCGACTAAATCTTCTTCTTTCATTTTTGACTTCACTCTCTCGATTCCATTTTTAACAATAAAATCATCAATATTTACTAATCTTGGTGACCGCTCTAATTCTGTTAAAAATTCACCAAATTGATCAAAGCTACATTTAACAGTTAACTCATAAGGGGATCTGTAATATCCTTTTTCTTTAATCCGTTTTCTGGGTTTAATACTCATAACTTCAATATTTAGACCTTCCAATTTATCTGTCAAATCACGAAGGAATGGCATGGATGCATCTTCTGCCAATGAATCTTTTAATGATAATGCTAAATTTTCTTGGAATAATGTATAAACGCGATCCAGCTTACTTGCTAAAATTTGCGCACTAATTAAATTTTCATTTAATTCTTCTTGTTCCTGTTCCAACATTTTAATTGTTAATGGTTTTTCACCAATAAGCATTGATGAACCCATAAAAAAAGAAATGGACAATAGAACCACAACACCCAACAGAATTAAGTTTCGTTTTTCAGCCATTATCGTCCCTTCCGTTTCACTTTTTTCTTACCAGAAGAGTATTTTGCTGGCGCTAGTACTTCAAATTTCACAATATCCTGTCCTCTAAAATTTAATCGATTATGCCCCACGTATTTAATCCGTTGGAAATGAGAAGCAAATTCCGAATGATTATTCAATTTGTGGACATAACTATTTATAATCTCAAAATCTTTTCTATCATCATAGACTGGAGCTATTCCATTAATGGTTAATTTATCATGTTTAAATTTTAATCCAGTTATTGCCATATCATTTGGTGTCATTTCACCAAGCATTTCCATATTTCTAGCCCACAAATAGCGTGTCTGCTCCAATTCAGCAAATGACAAAATATCTTCTTTAGATAAATTTTTACCTTTTGCTTCTAATGCTTTGATTTCTTTCTTTACTTCTTCTATCTCTTGTTCTTTTTGAACAATAATTCGATCATATCCACTTGATATCATCCAAATACGAATATTGGCTCCAAGAAATAAAATTAGAAATACTGAAAATAGAGCCCATCTAATTTGTTCATTAACTCTTTCCTGTTGCGTCTCTTTACTTTCAGATTGATTAAGGTTTATGATTATATATTTTTTCATGATAAACCTCCACGAATTGCTAGCCCCATAGCAATCGAATATTGAGAAGGATTAGCAGTCTCTAATTCGTCTATACCTGAAAGGGATTCAAGAGGATTAAAAACGGCTGTATCAACATTTAACTTAGATTGGATAAAATCGACCAAACCTGGTGTTTCGGCAACTCCACCACTCAGTAGAATTTTAAGGAAAAAACTTTGTCCTGTTGTTTTGGCGTAAAAACGGAGTGATCGTCTAATATCTTCTACTAAGTTATCAAAAACTGTTCTTTCAGCTAATCCAATAGCATTATCATTACCATTATCATCAGATGCTTGTTTTAATAGTGCAGATAACCCATCTTTTTGAAGAAGATCCTGGGCATCTATATAGGATAAATCTTTTTTCTCCATTATTGCCTTCACAAATTCATGTCCGCCTATTTGAATATCCCTAGTAAAATATTGTTGTTGATGTCCCCATACCACAAGTCCAGATGATACAGCCCCTATATCTAACATGACAACTAATCCATCATCAGGCATATCTTTCGCATGAGAAAAAGAATTGGTCAATGCAATAGGTTCAACATCTACGATTCCTGGTTTAAATCCACATTCCTTCAATAAATCTAAATGCTTAGATAAAATTCCTTTTGTGCATGCAACTAACCCAACATCAATTTTATCAACTTCCCGTGCATTCGGACCAAATATTTCAAAATCAATCACAGCATCTGTACCATCCATAGGAATATGCTTTCTTGCTTCCAGCGTCATTGATGAATGCAATTCTTCAGTTGGCATATCTAATGTAGTGATTTGTTTTACACTAGCATGCACTCCACCGATTCCTGTTACAATATTTTTCACACGCTTGGGATTAATTCCTTGCAATCGCATTAATTCCTTAATGGCCATAATCCACATGGGTTGGTCAATTTTTTCAGGATCAAAAGCACTGTTTACATCAGGAACTATTCTGCTTGCAGCATCCAAAATTTTGAAGCCTTCTTTTGTTTTTTCGATGGAGACTATTTTTATAGTATGTCTCCCAATATCGAGTCCAAGTATCATATTTTATTCTTTCTGTGCTATGCCATAAGATGACATATGTAAAATGACATTCCCATCCACATCTTCCGGATTTGGATAATGCGGTGGTGGGTTATCCTTTAAATTATAATCGTAATGGTAATCTTTATCGTATCCCACACCGGGAGATGCATTATAAGGGCCAACTGTATTTCGTTTCATATACCCACGTTTTGATTGTACAATAGCCCCCCAAACATATACAGTTCCCCTAATATCATTTTGTCCTGTATTTCCCGGGCTTGATGCTTCCACATAATAAGGGTTACGATAACGTCCCTGGCCATCAGCCAAAGAGTTATATGGATTTGATGTATTAGGATTTCCATAATTAGATAATGTATTCTGCCAATAGTGTGATAAAAAACCACCATGCATAGCCATCATTGCAGCATTAATTTTTATATCTTGCCCATATTGCTGTGCGCGGGCACCATTCGGTCTTGTATTCGCTATAATTACGTTTCCACCTGCAATTAGCCCCAAAATATTTTCTGTTCCGCCCGCTTCAGGATGAATCACTTCTCCAGTTAATGGGTTTGAATCTTCATATACAATATCATCTATAAGCCAAATATTTCCCCAAACACGATCCACTATACTTTGATTATCATGCCTTCTATATTCGATATAATCATCTGTTACAATTGTATACTTTCCCTTGATTGTTCCCCTTATAAGAACCTGTCCTCCTCTTACATATAAAACTTGCGGTTTATTTGGGTATGGAAAAAATGTTTTTGGGAATACAACATAATCACTATTGTAAACTGCATCTGGATTAGAGAAAATATCAGAAACCCGCCAATATTCTAAATCAAAATGTTGCAATCCATCAACACGACAATAATCTGTAGAAGTGTGGCTGTGAAAATTTGCATAAGCATTAAATTCAATTGTTGGGTCTAAATCAGTGTCCGCACTTAAATTAATAAATGTTACGGCCTCATTCTGCAAAAACCCTATATCATCGATAGAAGTATATGAAAAGTTGGCCACATTATAAGCCACATTTCCAGATGGATTTAAATGATTACCAACTTCAATAATCATAGTTTTAGATCCAGAAATATTTTGAATTTGTATTTGGCTTCCAGATTCAATGCCATTCAATATTGAATATACATTTTCACCTTCAGACGTTTGTGGATTTATAATTAACCAAGCTGGGAAGGTGTATCCAACTCCCGGAGTGTATGTATTATCAAATCCAATACGTAAATGCCCAGCATCAATATTGAAATTTGTTGCGCTCGTTTCATCCCATAAATAAGAGAATTCGTTGGGGGGGCCTCCAATTGGTGGGATTAAATACCACCATTGTGTTAAATAATATCCTTCATCGGCAAAATGTATTTCCGACATAATCATTGTATCTTGTTTAGAAGGAGAAAAAGTAATTTTACTGTCAGCGATAATTGTATTATTTGCGTTTGATTTTGCATTTTCTGCTGATGTAGATGGTGGCCAAATTATTTGAGATACCGTATCTAAAATGGTGTACGATTCACCACTAGCATCTTCAAATTCAAATACATCATCACTACAAGCACCCATGGAGCCTATACCACCTCCACCGTCTACAGCTTCATATGTAATAGTTACTTCAGCATTTGGGTCAATTTCAGGACATCCAAAGTTGCTAAAATTTATAGTCCCATTTGTATGAACGCGCCCTTCCAGTTTATCATCTCCGCCAAAATTAATAACACCACCATTCATTTCTTCATTCGGAGGCCCTGTGGGCAATTCTTCATTCGTAAAATACATAAATTCTTCAAAGCCTTCTGGCTTCATTATGGTTGAAACGCGTTGCACTACATCCACTTCATTTCCGCTAGGGGTTGTATATTTAACAACTCCTTCTGATGTGGCAGAATAGTATTTCCGTGTAGAATTTTCAATCAAATCAGTCCACATATGAATATTTCGATATTGTCCTAAGACGTCCCCCCGCTCATCGATTCCGAAATCGCGTCCGTCTTCAAACATAGTTGTGTCAGCAGATGTAATGCCTGGTAACATGACAATACCAACTTCATTTAGCCCTGCTTCTGCAAGGTATTGTGCTTTGGCTTCCGCATATCGATATCGTTCCATAGATGCTACGGTTGAGCTGTTTCTTAAATATGCAATCGTAAATCCCATACTCAGCATGGTGAATAAAACAGCTAAAGGTGCGACTGAACCTGCTTCGCGTTTTCTAAAGACTTGCAAGATAAGACCTTGACATAAAACTGGTTCTAAAAAATGGAAATTCTTCTTTGACACTTCTCCCATCAGTATATACGTGTGATTTCAACTCCAATTTGAGATTAACATGAAAGAAAGCATCTGAAAATTTTTTCAAATTTGTCCTGACATCTACATGACGTTCTACATCAAAATCACCCATTAGAACATATCTCTTATTCTCACCTCTATATCTGCCATCTGTTGGTAATTTTAAACTACCAGCGAGTGGTCTTTCACCATTGAAATACACGCCATCATCTATTGAAGCTGTTATAACAACGTCCGGGACGAGACTTTCTTCTGCATAATAGATTTTCAGTCGTGAATATCCATTAAAATGATCATCTTCTATTTTTTCAGCAAGCCCCATTTCACGATTAATTTCTCGTAGTACTGTATTCCCGTAATGGCGAATATCTTGCCGAACTGCATCATGCTGATAATGGTATAAAATATTTTTAAATCCAATTCCCATTCCTAGAGCAATGACACCTACTACTGTCATTACAGCCGTTAATTCCATTAATGTGAGTCCAGCAGATGATTTTTTTAAGAATTGTTTCAATTAAATACCGCCATAACGGTTTCTAATCTTCGTTTTCTCTGAGGTCTAGATTGGACATTTCCCTTTGGTAAAAAATCTGACCATTTAATCCATGTCTCAAGTTTCAATCTCGAAAAACTTGTTTTCCCAAACTCGGTATCATCATCAAGTTGAGTAATATCATAATAAACTTTAGCAACAACCTTATCCTGTGATGTAGCACTTCCACGTAAATAAACTTGCTCACCTTCAAGATTTCCTACAACTTCAGATTGAGACAATCGACCATCAGCAATCCTTCCACGCCAATATTCAGTATAGTTTAGAAGTTCTTCTGTGGCACGTTCTTTTAGCCCTAAAGACCTTAATTCACCTTGTGCATGAGATGCACCCATCATCATTCCAACAGCAGCAATAGAAATAATCATAAAAGCTGTCATAACTTCGATGAAAGTAAAACCACTATTATTTTGTATGAATGATTTCATTATGAAATATTGGATTCTCTACAACACGCTAGATTGAAATAATTTTGGATTTTCTGCAATAGCAGCTGCAGATTTTCGTTCAATTTTTCCTTGTGACACCAGACGTTGCAAGTCTTGATCTAAGCCCTGCATTCCGTCCACGCCACCAGACTGAATGACTGAAGGTATTTGATAAATACGATCTTCACGAATTAAATTGCGAATTGCCGTCGAAGCAATCATAACTTCACACGCAGGAATTCTACCTTTACCATCTTTGGATGGGAGTAGTTTTTGAGCAATAACAGCTTCTAAACTTTCCGATAGCATCGAACGTATTTGATCCTTTTGCCCTGGAGGAAAAATATCAATAATACGGTCAATTGCTTTAACCGCACTCGATGTATGAAGTGTCGATAATACTAAATGCCCTGTTTCAGCTGCTGTTAATGCAAGTGAAATAGTTTCCAAATCACGCATTTCTCCAACTAAGATGACATCTGGGTCTTCCCGAAGCGCTGCTCTCAGTGCATTGGAAAAACTTTTTGTATTCGCACCCAATTCACGTTGATTAATAAGGCTTTCCTTCGATCGATGATAATATTCTACGGGATCTTCAATGGTTATAATATGGCAAGCCCTCGTTGTATTCACATGGTCAATCATTGCGGCTAATGTTGTACTTTTCCCAGAACCTGTTGGTCCTGTTAACAAAACCAATCCACGATTAATGTTGGCTAAATTTCTGAGAATGGGTGGAATCCCCAAATCATCAAAATCTTTCACCACTTCAGGAATTGTACGAAATACGCCTGCTAAACCATTAATTTGGTTAAAGAAGTTGACGCGAAAACGCCCTTTCCCTTCAAGCTTAGCTGATAAATCCATTTCCTTATTTTCTTTAAATAAAGCTATTTGATCTTCATTCATCACTTGCGGTAAAATGGATTCCATATCATTTTGAGATAATTTATCCATGTTCAATGGTTTCATCCCTCCATTGATGCGAACCATAGGTACAGACCCTACACTTAAATGTAAATCAGATGCACCACTTTCGAGAGAATAGTTGAGTAATTTATTGATATCCATACAATAAATTACTCTTCGCCTTTAGAACCGTAGCCGGTGAATTTCCCAGTTTCTCTATTAAAAATAACTTGGTGCCCACCGCCTCCTGCCATTTCTTCTGAGCTGGTAGCTGTTATTTGACCGCCTTCATCACTCAATTGAAGTTCAAATTGCCATTTCGCTTTAGTGGAACGTTTTAAGTCCAATTGCCCTTGGCGTTCAAGATCTTCCGTTGAAGATGGCCATTCACCATTTGTTTGGTAAAACATATCAGATGAATTGGAAATACTTCCAATCACTGATCGCGCTTCTGACGCACGAGCACTCTTCACATATTCTACGTAAATAGGTACAGCAATTGCAGCTAGAATAGCAACAATAACAACCACAACCATAATTTCAATCATGGTAAAGCCGGCTTCACGTTTTTTGGTTTGAATCATGATGATTTTTCTCCTTTTTTCTTCAAGTATTTAGTTTAATAATTAGGTTCAATTTTTAACTCGGATAATAAAAAAGATACACTAGTCCCCCGCCCGCTACAAAAATAACGAGTTAATGACTTAAAGCACTCATTTTTTTAAGGGATTATTTTATAAGGATTATTTTTTGTGTTTCTGTCATATATTGCGTCTGCAATTGATAGAAATACATACCAGCACTCATAGGTTGGCCAACATCATTTTTTCCATCCCATTTTATACTATACTTTCCAGCTGTTTTTTGCTGCTGAAGTAATGTTCGGACAGGACGTCCTAATAAATCAATAATCGTTAATTGAGCCCAATCATTTTGGGCAAGGTGGTATCGAATGGTAGTTACTGGATTAAATGGATTTGGATATGCTGGTAACAACTTGGTTTCTGTTGGAAGAATCAGTTGATTCTTTACATCAAGTAAATTTTCGATTTCATACACAATTCCATTAAAGTTTAATAAATGAATATCTATAATATGACATGTAGAATCACGATTAGAAATTAAATCTGTAATAAAGTAATCATCATGTCCATCCGCATCATCCATTTCTACAACCGTATATTCCGATGGTTCGCCTTGAAATTTGGCAATATCATTATTTCCAATTTGACCAATTAAAACATCATGACCGCCGTATCCTGCTAGTCTATTCACACCATCGTTACCGACTAATAAATTATCAAAATTATTTCCTAATAGATTGATGGTATTATCACCAATTAACCGTGCATTCTTCAAATATTGGGAACGGTGTGTATAGTCTAATGATTCTTCTCTATGCAATAGAAAGTCAAGTCCCGCAGACACACCCCATTCTGCTTCATATTCAAGTGTTTCCCCAAAGAAACCTTTCACTAATTCAAATAATTTTGGATCACCATTTTCCATCTCTTCGCGTGTAATAAATGCATATTCATTATCTCCGCAATAGCCATTTTCATTTGGATCGTGTGACCAAAGTCCAAAATAGCATTCTAAACCCATGGCTAAATATTCTTCATCATAATGTTCCTGAGGAATATCCCATAGTGGATTATATATATTATTTGAAATCGCATTTTCCATGGCAACCAATAAAGAATCTTGATAATTTGGAAACGCACTTTGTATACCAAAGCCATGAATGAAATGAAGAATTTCTTCATAACTAGCATCTCTTTCAGAACTCATTATATATTCCGGGCTTGACTCTGGAAATATTTCGGTTGCTAATAAATCTTGTCCAACAACATCAGCATTCATTAATGCTTCTAGATTTGGATTATCATATTCATCTTCATCATTCAATAAAAATAAAATAGCATTACTCATCGCAATCGAATCTCGAACAGCCGTTTTGTCATTTCCCCATTCACTTCCAAAAATCGAAGTTAAATGAGATTCTAATATTTTCCGCACATGATTGATTTGTTTTTCTGTTAAATCGTCTTGGATTAGTATCGGAATAACATCTCCATTATTAACTGGAATATGTGTGTATCTGCTAAATGCATCCCTAAATAATGGGTTTACCCAGTCTGGAAGCTCCACAATACCATTTTCAGAAGATGAAATATCTAAAACTGGAAGTGTTGGTGTATCGCCATTATTATCTGTAACAGTCAAATTAACCGGAACTAAAACTGTATTTGCCCCTTCCCCTACCACGTTAATGGATCCTTGATAGTATCCAACATTCAAATTGGTCGTATTGATAATTCCAGTAAAAGTGCTTGATTCTCCGCCATTTAATTGCCCGGCTACAAGACCGTCTAAACTAAGCCATGGTAAATTGTTAGGTCGATCTGCTGCCCATGTAAATTCATTATTATCTGGCATAGATGCGTTATATGTAATTAATAATCCGTCACTTCCTTCAGCATTTTGAAAACCAACCGTAGCAGAATTAACAATACCAGTCATTTGTCTATAATTCACACGGAATTCTCCGTCAGGATATAGGACAATTTGGAAATCGAAAGTCCCAGGATCAGATGTATTCCACCGAACAACATGATCATACCAAACAACAATCCTATTATCATTAAAATGATAATAAACATTTCCTGAAGGCGAACCACCGCCAGCTGTATTCTCAGGATTTAAATCGTCCCAAAATCCCAAAATACCAGGAATCGGGCCATCCGGAGATGGTATTTCTACATTGGACCAATTGCTATTATCTTCCCCAAAACCAATCCATCCATTCGGGTTAATAATGAACTGGGAATAATTATTTTCATAAAAAGGGAATGCAAAAGGAAGAGATATTGGACTTGTTGATACATCATTATGTTCAAATATAGCTTCTGTTCCCAGTCCTTCTATTTCAATCCAATCATAGCCTAGAGAAACTTCATCGGTTGAATATGCTACAATGTAATTCCCACCATCTGGCCCCAGTGCTGGCGTCTCAAATGCAGGTGGATCTGTGGCCGTCACACTATAATTTACCGCAGACCCATCATCTCCTTCATTGGTTATAACAAATGATTCAGTTAAAATATTATTCAAATTAATAGAAGGTTCATAAGATTCAGGTGTTACAACTAAATGCGGTATGCCAAATCCGACATAAAATGTAATTGTTTCTCCAGCTTCACCCACATCAAAAATATTTAAACCACCAGGAGCACCTGACCCATTGTTATATAAAAAACTAGATGGATTTGTACCATCATTGATAGCTGTATGGTTGTAATCACTACTATATGGAGCATTATTGAAATTCCCATTCGCTGATAAAGTTCCTCCTGGGCGATAAACATATATTTCATCAGGCGGTCCACCTGCATTTCCATTCCCCGCTTCTGTATTAATTCGATAAACTACCAATCCAGATCGACTTCCAGGTGTATTTACTTCATAAATACCTTCTTTTTTCCGATATTCAACCACGAAATATTCTGATTCAGAATTAGGGGATGCAATTTTATAGAGAGCATTCTCAGGAGATTGTAATGGATTTAGTTCATATTGACCCGATTCAGTGATTTCAGGAATATTATCAAACCAATCGCCATATTTATATTTCATAAAAGCAGACATATATTGGGGTGGCTGGCTAGTAGATTCCATAATATCCCAACCACCAACAGCTGACGGAGCACCTGTATCTTCATAATGATATAAATCTGGAGCGCCCAATACATGGAAAAATTCGTGACAAAGAACACCCACATTAAAGTACCACGATTCACTCAGCATGAACATATAATCCCAAACACGAATGCCATGGATATAGACATCTTCCGAATATAGAGCCCAACGATGGGGCCATAATAATTCCGCCCACCCATCCGGTTCACCATAAATAACAAATGAAACAGCATCTACATATCCGTCATTATTTGCATCAATCACTAAGTCTGATGAGACTTGAGATGCAATAGCTTCAATAGCATTTTTTAACAAATTATGTTCACGCTCACTTCGTTGTGCATCCGTTTGATATCCTATCAGATTAGTATTAGTATAAGGACTATAATACCCTCTTTCATGTTCATCAATGTATGCTGTATTAGCATCTGTAAAAGTGCCTGGGAATTGATGTGTGTTTACATCGAGTGAATTGTATGAAACTTCTTGGAAATAATGTTTTAAAGAAGGTTCATTCTCTAAGTTAAAAACAGCATCATAATAAGATCGTGGATTAGGAAATGCAGGGTCATCTGCAAATTTTATAAATACATTGATTTGCTCGATATTTCCTGACGTAGGGGCATCACGCCCATCACGAGAAATTTCATCTTCAAAAAGATTTCTACGTTCATGATATGCTTCAGATGAGAGCATAAGATTTGGGATCAATCCCATTTGGGTTGGGTCAATTTGATTTACAATGAATGAAGATGGTCTAATAGTATCTGCATTTTCTATGGCATATACAAAATATCCATTTGCTGGGTTTTGAACGATAGTAAACCCAGATTTGTCATGAAGTCGATGATAAAATTGATCACCTGAAATAAAACATTCTACTTTTTCACCATCTGGTTGTAAAAGAGTTTTTGGAACATTATTAAACCAAGTAGCCCATAATATAGATTGAAAAATAAATAATGGTATGAGTAAAATTTTTCTCATAAAGCCCCTCTCATAAAGCCCCAGATATTTTGAAATGAATGATTAAATAGGAATATTAAAAAGACAACTAAAGTGTCTATTTTAATAGAATCATTTTTTTAGATTCAATTCCACTCTCACTTGATAAACGATAGATGTATGTTCCAGCACTCACAGATTTTCCTGAAGCATTAGTCCCATTCCAACGAAAAGAATGAATACCTTCAGATTGTATACCTTTAACAAGCTGATTCACAATTCGTCCACTAATATCTAGAATCTCAAGCTGAATAAATTCATCTTGAGGAAGATTCACTTGAATGGCAGTCTCAGGATTAAATGGGTTTGGGTAGTTTTGTGATAATTTAAAAATTGAAGCTATCGATTTAGAGTCAACTCCCAGCGCATCTCTAGAAACTCTGATCTGATGTACCGTATCATTATCTTGCGTACTATAGTCTAATACCATGAGATTTTCATTAATTTCTAAAATATTATATCTTAGTTCGTGATTCCCAAGTAAGCCTAGCGGAGTAATAAAGCATTTATAAAAAATAATTTGATGAGTTTCTTTATCATAAGTAAAATAATGGATAGCCCAAATTAAATCTTCATTAAAAATAAATTCTGATGAAGATAAAAATGAGAGGAACCCCTCCCTATTTTCTGCATCAGAAATATCAATCGAAATTGGTTTATTGCTATAATTATCAACAAAATCGCTAGATAATGATTCAGTCCCTGTCCAGGTCCCGATGAATTGATTTAGCTCAACACCAAAGACTTGACTCGTGATAGACACGATTGTAAAAGTCGCAAGAATGATCTTTTTTAGCCTAAATATGTTCATTTTGGTAGGTTCCCAGAGATGAAATATAATGGACACAAGACAAAAAAGAAAGGTTCAAAGCCTCGAATGTGACGTAAGGCACATTCATACTAAAATAACACGTATTTTATAGAAAATTTATTCTACTGGGGTTTCACCATGATTATCATTTTTAAATGTTGAATACCCTAATAGAATAATCATACTTATCAATATCCAAGACGTAGCATGATGGTACTCAGCACCATTATAAGTAATCAAATCTACAAAACGACCGATTAGTAAAGATATTCGCCCCATTACAGCAAATCCAAATGATGCGCCAAAACTCACCATTAGAAAATAAATACCAACACGTGCTACTTTTCCAAATGTGCCTTTATGCTCCTTAGAAAAATAGAAATACAATAATCCAGCGATGGTTCCAATTAGCAAAAGTAATCCATTGAAATAGCTATTGCCTATTAATGCAAAAACTGGCAAATCAGGATCAGAAAAATTAAGCGTAGAATTTCGAACTTGAGCAATAACATTTGAATTTAAATAGCCATAAGCCCTTAAGCCAGCTGCCATTCCAACTGTATAAGCAATACCCCACCGTGCAAACCAACTCCATTGGTTTACCACACTTAATAGCATCATAATACCTAACGCAAATGGTATAAGATAAATTAAATGCAACTCATGACCTTTATCGATTCCACCAACAGGAAATACTGAACTACTAAACCAGCTTAACCCATTATAAATAGAATACCAAAAAGAATCAGCATTATAGTGGCTTGATGGCCATAGTCGTCCAAATAGGTTGGGTTGAATCTGAGTCCAAAAAAACATGGATGTCCAATAGCCTGCAGAAATTCCAACAAATAAATGTTCAGCGATTTTGTAAAATGCATTATCTTTATACAAATAGGAGAAAATAGCTAATGTTAAAAATACCGCTATCCAAGCACCAATAATTTCACCACTCATTTCAACCACCTCTAATATTTTTGTGATTTTTTCCGTTCAACGAAAAAAGCCACATTTCCAAAAACAATGAATAATACTATAACAACATGGGCAATAGATTGTGCATCCATTCCACTTGTTCCAATTCCAGGGATCCCAATTAATGCTTCATATTCGGCTGCTCCCGGCATACCAGCTAAGATGCCTTTCACTTGCCCACCTTGCACATACGGCATCACTTCATTCACTTGAATAGAAGTTGTACCTGTGCTCATTGGAACACCTGTTGGATCCGATGCGTACTGTACCCATTCAACGGTGCCAGGGTATCCTGCACTTGCTGAAAATAGAAAGTCAAAATCTTTAAATTGATTTACACCTTTCATCATTGGGATACTATTTACAGATTTTCCGCGTGCATCCACTGTATATAATTTTCTAATATTACTAACAATCCCTTTTATAACTGCTTCATTGCCTGGTTTGAATCCTAAAAGAACAAAATCTTCACCATAGAATTTATGGGGAAATTCCTTTTCAATGACTTTTTCTATGATATCTTCAGCCATGAACTGGCCATCAGGCCATAAGCATGTAATATATATTTTGTGGCCATTTTTTAGCAAATGCCGAATGATGCCAAATGCCATAGGGTGAAGTTCTGGTTTTGTACTTGGTCCATACTCCAAAGACATTAGAACCTTTGATTCTGGCTCTAGGTTTTCAACAGTTTCCCAAACTTGCCTTGTAGATTCAGTCGCACGAATGGGTAATCCTATTGGGAAGAATAAAGGTAACAATACAACAAGTGCAATAATAAGGAAAATCCATCGTCTATCTAATTGGCCAAACTGTGAAATCATATTTAAAAAACTATTCATGATTATTCTCCAATGTATGATTTTTCAATGCCAAGAATGTATCGCATTGATGTTGCAAATATACCTAGTCCAATTCCAATCATAATTGCTCTTGTTCCAGCTACGTTTGGTATATTATAAATCCAATCTTGTAAAACAGGTAGGTAAAATAATCCCGGCTCATCAATCGGCCATCCCATTAAGTATCCTGCTATGGTTATTAGGAGTATCCCACCCCCAACAAAGGCTAATGTAATTTGTTTATTTTTAAAATATGTATTCACAACAATACTAAATCCTAACAATGTAATATACATAACAAACCAAGACGATATTCTTAACCCGATTGGAACTCGACCCAGCATAATTATAATTCCTGCAACTAATAAAAGAGTTGCTTCGAAATTTCTGATTCGAAATGCACGATATGATGCTGATGCCACAAAAAATGCTAATAGGGCAAACATTGTTGCTGCCAATGGTGTAAACATAAATTCAAACATCCATTTAAATAATGTTCCTTTTCCAGTAACATGTGCTCCCCATTGAATAGCATCGTTTCCCTTAATTACAAATCCAGCTAATATTGAGAATACAAATCCACCAACAGCGAAGATACTGTATTGCCATCCTTTTTGTTTTTTAAGAATTTTTTGCGATTGCATTTTCAATAGGTTTAATGCTCCAAGGAAAATGGCAAAACTGGCTAAAATATCATACCATTGTGTTGCATCATCTTCGACGAATGCTTTAATGTTGGGCTGATCGATAAACCAGCCAAATAATGTTAAAAACCCCACAAGACCTACGATGGCAATGGGAATAGTTCTTTTCCAAAACATAATTAAATTCCTACTGAATGGTTAAAAATTTCATGATATCCCAAGACACCCAACCCATATCATGGAAAAATCTAAGAATGGTTGCGAATAATATTGTTCCAACCACAATAGCCTTTAGAACGTCCTGACCTTTGATGCCTCCCAATAATTCTGGTTTTTGTGAGAGATAGGCACTAGCTGCAAAAAATTCTTCTCCGATTAATGTATAATCACATGCAGTAACAAAAAATGGAATTTGTGACTGAGATGCTGTACCAGCAATTTGAATAGCTCCAATAGAATTCCCTGTTTCAGCTAAAATGAGGGATTCTGCAAAAAATTTCCCCATATACAAACATGCAGCTGGCTGTTCCCTAACCATAATTCCATTTACACCTGCTGCATAAGCAAATTGGTCATCAGTTAAATAATGCACCATATCATCTTGAAATAAATCAGGACGACCTTCCATTAGGTAAGATTCTTTACATGCTTCTCGGCCTGCCTTCATCACAATGGCTCGTGATACAGGCACATTTAATGGCGTTTCGTATCTTGCTGTCATTTTAGCCACATGCCCCAATACAATGACGCCAGCCACCGTTTCGACTTGGTCCATATCCATTATACCAGGGACAAAAAGGACTTGCTTGCCCATTTCCGTGGATCTTCCGACTGCTTCTTCAACAGCTTTAAGTCCCGGAATATCACGTAGGAAGATGGGTTCTCCCATTATTGCCATTCTTGTGTAATAAATTAACGTTCCAGAGAATAATAAAATCGCAAAAAACATGACGGTTCGATTTGTTAAGAAATGTGGATGTCCAATTATATTATAGATCAATAAAAAGACTATAATAATACCAGAACCAATCCAGAACTGTTTGTCTCTCATGAGTGTTTCTCCGTTTCGGGCTTTTCATTTGCCCATTCTAAAGCTTCAATTTCTTTAATTAATAATTCCACATTTTTTGGTTCTTCCATTATTTCAGTTGCCCTATAATAATTTTCTGCGCGAATAAAAGCATTAATAATGGGACCAAAGAATACAAGAAAATGACTTCCTAATAAGGAAAGTGGCTTTGTCATTTCTAGAAATAAAACTGCAGGTGTCACTAATCCTGAATTATAAATTCTCTTTGCAATATTTTTGATAAATTGAATATCTTGCTGAGTTAAATCAGCAGAATTATTGGAGTGAGTTGCGATAGAGTTCAATTAGTCTCCAGCATTTCTAAATTGGACCGTGGAACTATTAGGATGTCTCCATTTACATCCACTTCTGCTACGCGTACCATCGTTTCTGATTCCATTTTATTCAATTCTGAAGGTAATAATTTTACTTTTCCAATTTTACCAAAATATGGTGCACGAATTATCCGGACCAAACTACCAACCCCGATTCCTATTTCCTGATCTCGAGTTTCTTCAATATTTGACTTTTGAGCATCACTCAATGGAATAACAATTTCTGGCCGAATAACACCAGCGCGAATCTGAGTAGCCCCATTAATTGACGCAAAGTTGTTTTCATGTTCTTTCAATAAGGAAAATGTTCTATCACTCATATATATTTTCCCATATCCTTCAGTTACAACTAAAGATGTTCCTAAATCTTCACTACCAGTAATAGCTACACCCAATGTATATCCCAAAATAGGTTCAAGATCAAAATAATTAAAACCACCAACAACAACACCAGCTATTTTCATTGAAATTGCTTTCC
This sequence comes from Fidelibacterota bacterium, assembly GCA_018658715.1. GTDB lineage: Bacteria > Fidelibacterota > Marinisomatia > Marinisomatales > UBA1611 > JABHGY01. The sequence continues at coordinate 26,283 of JABHUQ010000111.1, read as the reverse complement.
GATAAGCCTCTAAACTTATGAATGAACCACCTACGATTATTTTCCCAGCATGCTCTTCTAAAATATGATTGGGAGTAATTTCATCACTCCTATTATCAGTCACCATTACAATTTCACCACGGCTTTCACCACCGATACCAAAAATCCCCTGTATGAAGGCAGCAGTTGCTTGGACGATAACTCCTTCTTCAGGAATAATATCTTTCACTGTTCCAGACATATATGCATCCACTTCTACAGGAATTGGTTTTTCTCTTAAGACAACTTGGCCTGTAATATCGGAAATGGACTCAATTGTTGCATCTATTGGTGATTTAACGTCTGATTTAAAAAGACCAAAGAGACCAGCCATTTCAGCAATGACTTGATCTTTATCCACATGATCTCCAATAGCCACAATCATTGCATCCTTAATATCTCCAGGCCCAATATTCAGCAAATTTGATACCTTTACCATTTGAACATTTCCGGGCAAATCAGTCTTAGCGACAATCATATCGGGAGATACATTATCGCCAATATTTTTAACGACTTTCCCTTTAATTGGCAGTCGTCTATTTTTTTCTACATCAGATTGATGTAATACTTTAAGTCCCGGTGTATATGCGTGTGCCATTATGTTATTTATCTAATTATTTTTCGGATATTCGTCAACTGCATTTGACCATTTTTCAAGCAAGCCTAATCGCTTGTCTTTTTCAATTGGAACATCTAGCGGTCGCCCGCGACCATCAAAAAGAAGTCCAGTAACGCCTCCGAATATTTCAGTTTCAATTGGTTCACCAACCCCTGATCCAACATCCATTTTTTTAGCTGGTGTTAATATTACCTTAATAGGCTCATAAGGTGCATCAATTTTTATTAATTCACCATTGTGCAATTCAACCGTTTGTGTGGATTTATCCTGAAATACTAAATGAGCCGATAAAACAAGTGTTCCAGGTTTTGTTTTTCCCACAGGGGCAATACATGTACCTAAACGAATAAGACAATCTTTATGAAATACTTCTAAAGCTGCCTTTAGAGCCTCTTCTGATAATTCCTTATTGTCAATATTGGCTAAAACACCCAATTGCGGCATCATAAATATGGAATCAACAGCTAATTGAGTAATTCCTTCAGGTTGAAACGCGTCCACAAGCATTCGTGCTGATTGTGACCTACGAGGTGCATGAGATAATACACCTCCAGATCCTACTAGTAAATCTAAATCCATCATATTAACTAATGATTGTCCGGATCCAGATTGCTCAAATGCATCTGAAATTGTTCTTTCAGTTTGAACTCCTTTTAGTTCAACAGCAAATTCTTTATGTTGTTTAAAGGATAGTCGCAATGCTTCCCTTGCAATGGCTTGTTCAATAATTAATTCTTCTAGAGACTGAGGGACTGTTGTGGGTCGAATCATTTTATTGCCAATGCGATTTGTTAATTCTTTTCGATCAATATCAAGTGGTACCCAACGCAATACATTATCTAATCCAGCTTCTGCTAATACATTACATACAGAATAACTCATCCCTAAATTGGCACTTACCGTTCTATTAAATTTCCCTGAAAAAACAGAAAATATATCAGTAGTTGCTCCGCCAATATCTACCCCAACAACAGAAATATTTTCTTCTTTGGCAATCATTTCAATTAAAAACCCAACTGCGCCTGGCGTTGGCATTATTGGTGCATCTGTCCAAGACATTAATTTTTTATAACCTGGAGCTTGAGCCATCACATGTTCCATAAATAAATCATGTACTTTATCGCGTGATGGTCCAAGGTTTTCGCGTTCTAGAACGGGTCTAATATTATCAACAATATCTAAATCAGTTAATTCACCAAGTGTGTCACGTATTTGGTCTTGTGCTTTAATATTTCCAGCATAGATTACGGGCAACTTATAGTTTTGCCCTAACCGCGGTTTAGGATTGGCTGCACTTAATATTTCAGCCAATTCGACAACATGGGACACCGTTCCGCCATCAATCCCTCCTGACAGTAGAATCATGTCAGGTCGTAACTGGCGTATACGTTTGATTTTTTCGTGTGGTAATCTTCCATCATTTGATGCAATAACATCCATAACAATCGACCCTGCACCCAATGCAGCGCGTTCTGCAGATTCGCCAGTCATAGATTTAACCACGCCTGCCACCATCATTTGGAGCCCACCACCAGCCGAACTTGTAGAGATATAGATGTCAACGCCGGAACCATTTTTTTGAGGAGACATAATATTGTCACCATCTAATAATTTACGACCTGCTAGTTCTTCAACTTCCATTACCGCATTTAAGACTCCTTTTGTAACATCTTCAAAAGGAGCTTCAACGGTAGTTGGAGCTTCACCTCTCACTTTGAGACGAAATTCACCATCAATTTTTTCTATAAGGATTGCTTTTGTTGTAGTGCTCCCACAATCTGTGGCAAGAATTGATTTTAATTCCATGTACGGTGGTCTGAAAAGATTAAATAAGTTCTAAAAAGTGGGTGTAAAGGTAGGCAATAGGCATGGCGAATATCAAGGAATCAAATCGATCAAGCACACCTCCATGACCTCTTAAAATTGTTCCTGAATCTTTTACGCCCACATCACGTTTTATTAATGATTCTGCGAAATCGCCCACTTGACCTAAAATACCTGTAATCATACTAAAAATAAATATATCATACCCAGTAAACATTGCCCCAAGCCATCCAAAATATTGAAACATAGTCATTACTAAGAATGAAGCAAATACACCTGCAATGGATCCTATATATGACTTTTTAGGGCTTACTCTGGGGAATATTTTCTTTTTACCCCATTTTGTACCAAAGAAAAATGCGGCAGAATCACAAGCCCAAACGCTAACTATTAATGCGAAGGTTAAGGAAATATTATTTATTGAATCAAATTGACGAATAGGTATTGCTGTCCCAAGCAATAGTGGACTATAAAAAATACCAAAAAATGTATAGGACATATTCCCTACAGCGTTTGGTAATCCACGATATAATTCTTCCATAAGAAGCCACATAATTCCAATAATTAAGAAACCAATAAAAAGAGTTTCACTCACCTGTGGAGTAAACCAATAGTAAGCTAATATCAGAATAGAAAATGTAATCCCTACATAACGATTTGGAGTTACACCCTTTAGCTCAGACATGCTATAAAATTCAACAAGACCAATTAACGCACATACAGCTATAAAACTAAAATAATAAAATCCACCAAGCCAGATGATTGCTATCCAGCTAGGTATCCCGATAATATTAATAAACATTCTGTCAGAAGATTGAGCAGACATTAAAAATTGACTCCTATTTTACATTCTTTATTAATAATGAATCGTGATGGATATCACACCAAAACTTCGATCGCATTATGCATTACAGTTACATGGATAGGTGTATTACCAATCATTTCTCCATCAATATTTAAAATGTTATCTTCTTGGGGAATTATTGAGAATTCTTTCACTTGCCGATAGTCCACAATTGGATCACCTACGTGTGTCCCTCCAAACAATTTTGGGAATACGGATAAAAGTTTTAATCTTCCTGCTTTCCGAGCTATAATGAGATCTATTAATCCATCATCTAACTGCGCTAAAGGAGCCATTTTCATTCCTTTCCCAGTGTGAATAGTATTGCACCCTAGAATGAACCCAAAATCACCAACGACGGTATTTCCATCAATAATTAGTTTTGCTAAACGTTGCTTATACTTAAATACTTCAATAATAGAAGCAATATTGTACCGCTGTCCACCGAGCCATCTCATTTTTTCTGAAAGCTCATTAATATCAGTTGGCATTCCCCATCCAATAATATTGAACCCATAAATTATTTCACCATTTGCATCAACTTTTGCAACATCAATACTTCTTTTTCTTTCTGTCACAATGCGTTTTGCTGCTATTTCTGGGTCCAAGCAATCTAAATCATGCATGAACGAATTACCCGTACCTCCAGTTACAAGCCCAATAGGTAATTGTCGCCTGTCAGGCCTACATAACATACCATTGATTACTTCATGCATGGTCCCATCACCGCCGATAGCACATATGCCTGAATAACCAGTGTAATCAACTTCTTTAGCATAATCTCGACAATGACCTGCATATTCTGTTTTAAGGATTGTTAATTCAATCTGGGCTTTTTGAAAGATTGGTCTAACTTTTTCAAGAATTCCAATTCCCTTTTTTAATCCTCCATGAGGATTAACTATCATAAACATTTTTTTCATTATGGCTTACTTCTATGTTTCATATACTTATTATCTCCCCACTCTATGACTTCGATTTTAACACGTGTAGTCCCTTTATTCAAGAATCCTAGTTTCTTTGCTGCACCATATGAGCAATCCAATATTCTTCCTTTAACATAGGGGCCACGATCATTGATTCTAAGGATTAGTGATTTATCATTATCAAGGTTTGTTACACGAGCAATGGTGTTCAATGGAAGTGTTTTATGAGCTGCTGTTACACCATACATATCATAGACTTCTCCATTAGCTGTCAATTTTCCATGGAAATCTTCTGCATAGAATGAACTAATACCTGTCATTATTTTTTGATGGCGAATGGGCTTCTTTGATTTTCCTGGTTTACTAAGTTTTGGTACAGATGTAGATGACGCACCATACCGCGGAGAACTAGCACATCCACCAAACAATAAAATTAATAAATATACTGATCCTTTAATATGCATCTGTTTGCCTAAGGGCTTCATACAACACAATTCCTACACTTGTGGCTAAGTTTAAACTTCTGATATTTGGATTAATCATGGGAATTGTACAAGTATTATCCCAATATTTTTTTAGCAATGATTCTTCTATCCCAGCTGTTTCACTCCCAAAAACAAGATAATCTCCATCTTTAAATTCGCATTTTGTATATGGTTTATCTGATTTTGTGCTTAAAAAATGGAACCGTTTTTTCACTAATTCTGAAATATATGAATCTCTATCCGCATGATATTTCCACTCTATATGATCCCAATAATCAAGCCCCGCCCTTTTCAATCGACTATCCGTTAACTCAAAACCAATATTTCCTACAATATCTAGTTTAACATTCATGGCACCACATAAACGAGCTGTACTTCCCGTATTGGGTGGTATCTTTGGGTCTAATAAAACGACTGTAATCATTTATGAATACCCAAATATTGATTTATTCGAGGAATACAATATGGATCAATTACTAGAGCTGACGCCATTCCAATTAGAGTGGCCCCTTCATGGATAGCTGCTTTTGCTTTTTCCCCAGAATCAATACCACCTGTTGCAATAATTGGCAACTTAAAGGGTTTAAGTAATTTAATCATATTTAATACTTTGAGAAAAAGGCTAGGTCCACTCACGCCACCACCAACAGGCTTGAAGTTGTATTCATTTAATCCGGCTTTTTCTCTACTCATATATGATGTATTACCTGTATTAATTCCAATATCTGAAACGGATTTAATTGTTTCAATCATACGAAGTATTTCAATTTCGTCTTGATCTGGCGATAATTTTATGATTATAGGACACTGGCTCTCTTCTCGAATTTTTGACAAAACATATAATAAATCATCTGGATGTTCACTTAACATTTTCCCATCATTTGTATTTGGGCAACTAATGTTCAATTCATAAAATAATTGAGAATATATAGAACTCATTTTCCGATTAATGTCATGAAATACCTGTACATATTCTTCTTTATTATCGCCTCCAATACTTAAACCTAATGGTATTTCCCTAGGAAAAATATTTTCATCTAGAATGGTGTTTACAAATGACTGAACTCCTTCACCTGGCAAACCCATTGCATTTATAAACGATTTTTTACCATTAACCATTATTTCTGATAAGCGTGGTCTCTCATTGCCAGTTTGGGGATCAAGCATCATAGTTTTAAATGTAACTCCACCGAGCCCAAATCTTAGCCATCTTGAAAGAGCTTTCTTATCAGGCTGGAATGAAGCCGCAATTAAGGGAGATTTAAATTCATAATTTAAAAAAGATGTGATAATTCCATTTGGAATTGAAAATGAATAAAATAGATCGAATGGCATAGAATCCAAATGAGACAATTGGCGATTACCAAAATCCGAGATAGTTTCTAAATCGAATGGTTTCCCCATTAACATCGACCAAAAAGAATATAGCATAATTGAAATTTTTCGAATTATTTTATACAAAAAAGAAAAGAGTGTTAGTCTCATTCTATTGATCAATATTTATAGTGTCTAAAATTGTGGAATCTGGTGTTAAAGAAATATCTTGAGCCAATGTGTCTGCTAAAACACTTAAAATAGTATTTAATCGATTTAATGCAGATTTGCCCTGATCAGTATTTGAATGATGATTTGAAACCCATGAATAATATTTAACTGCGCTATCAGGGATTACATTAATCCAATCATAATGATGCCCTAAATAATAACCTGCTGAAGCAGATAATTCGTCTGAAGAATCAGTTTTTGTAATTTCAATAAATGATAATAACGCTCGACTCATATCTGTGGAGATATAGGATTCTGCATTTTTAAATTTTATTTCAATGGGTTCTAATTCTTTGGTATTTACTTTTTCTGATAAGAAATAGGCATACTCAGAATTCGGAAAATGAAGTACTAAATTATTCTTTGCAATTTGGCTCTTTGACGAATCACCTAATTGATTATGAATAAAGATTGATGTAAAGAGTGACTTCGGATAAAATGCTGATTCTGTAAAATCCGTCTGGATTTTATCCATTATTATTAAGCTTGAATCTAATCGATTGAATTTGAATGCTTCTAAATCAGCGAGTAAATAGTAAGCTTCTGCAGGATCAAAATCTGATAATAATTTTGGTTCTACTTCAGTTGTATCATTCAAAGTATTAAGCGTATCTGGGTTGGACTGTTCATCTACCCAAATGATTATATTTTCTCTTGTCGTCGTGTATAATTGAATGTCTTTTTGTTTCTCACTTGCCAAAAATTTAAATGGTGTTTTATTATATTCTTTCCCTACTTTTCCATAATATTCGTCAGCTTTCTCTAAGTCCCAATAGGATTCAATCATTATTTGACCTAATAAATAATATGCTTCAGCTGATACAGCAGACCTTTGGTAATCATTAACTATTGATTGTAACCGTGTCTCTGCCTGTGCCATTTCCCCTTGCGCAATGTAGAGTTGAACAAGTTCCAAATCAAGTTGACCAGCAATTTTCTTAAATTTCTCATCAGCCAACATAGATTTAATTTTTCGGGTAGCCGTTTTATAATCCCCTTGTATACGATATATCTTTAATATTTGAAGATGAGAATTTTCAATTTTCGTTCGAGATAGAGATGCTTTAACAACACCTTTAAAAGCAGATAAAGCTTTTTCATAATCTCCTTTTTTAAATGCAAGATCTGCTAAACGAGTATAGATCTGGGACTTTTGGGTATTATTCCTTGCTAATTCGGCTGCCGCTTCCAACTCTTCGAGAGCAACACTATCTTGTGATAATTCTAGGTTAATATCTGCACGAGAAAGTAAACATCGAGATTTTAGATCTCTTGATTTAGATATTTCACTTAATTGATGTAGTGCATCTAATGCAAATTGAACTTTACCTAGCCTCCATTTGCATAAAGCTATCCAGTAGTCAACTTCTTCCGCGTATTCATCACGATCGCTTTGTTTAATCTCTTGAAGTTGTTCTAATGAACTTTTGTATTCACTTCGATAATATCTTGCTTTACTCATAAGCATCATAGCTGGGATTCTAAATCGAGACTCAGGATAATCATTAATCACTTTCTGGCACCGTTTAATCGATTTGCCATAAGCATCCAAAACAGAGTTGGGCAATTTTTGTCCTAATTTTTCGAGCCTCTGATCTTCTGCTTTATCAAAATACGATTGAGCATTATAGAATGTGTTAAAATAGGCACATGATATCGTGAAAAAGATGGAAATGAGCCATAAATGTCGTAATTGTTTTTTCATTTAATATTGAATTTACTTATTTGCTTTCAATGTGAGATAAAAATAATTTGCACTATGAAACAAATATTATTTTTATTCCTTTTGATTCTTGGAAGCTCAATTGCATTTGGTCAATCAGCAAAAACAGATATGGAAAATTTTGGATTCTTATATATTCATACTGATAGTTTAGGTGCTCCCCTTTATATCGATGGTGTTTATATTGGAAAAGATCCATTGGAAGATGTTATCCCTGTATTACCCGGATTTCATGAAGTGGGGTATTTACCACCAGAAATATCGAATAAATTTGTAAAAGGAAATTTATCAGAAGCTGTTAAAAGAGTTTATGTTATTCCGAATGATACGCTAGATGTATTTCTTTTTTATGACCATTATGCAGCACAAGCTGAATCACTTCATAAAGAATTCAAAATACAATCTTTTTCGGGCATAGGATTATTTCTCATCGTTATTACGCTTATTTTAAATGCGATATAAAAAACTTTAATTTCACACAACTGCTAATCACCGTAATTTCTCCCTATGCAAGATCACCATACACATGAAAAAGGGCTAAAATATCGCGAAGATTATAAATGGCCTGAGACTGGGACTGAAAAAGATTGTCCTAAATGTAAACAACCTTTAGAATTACAAAATAATGAGCCAGCTTACCTAGGGAAACCTTGGTGGTGTGGACGATGTCAATGGCAATTTTCAGAAGAAGATTTACCTGAAAATAAAGTTACAGATTAGTTTTCTTAAGCCTTAGTAGGTGGTGGCAATTCAAGAAGAATACCATTTACAATCCACTGCGCAACAGACGCATCGTCCAAATACCCAATATCTGGAATAAAGTCGGGTATCTCATCATTCTCATCACAAAAATATGTTAAAGCAAAGATAATTCTTTGTTTCATATGATCTGTTAATCCTGGAAAAGTTTCTATCAATCCAATTAGTTGCATTATATCTTTGACGAGCTGAGCTTCTACTTCATTTATATTATTTTTTACAATTTCTCTGATTTTCTGAACAGCAATATTAATAATTATTTTTTGAGTTTTTAAATCAATACTATTAATCAATTTTCGATATTTTTCTTTATCTTCCTCGGTTAGCTGAAATAATTTCTCGTTCGCCATAGGATTAACTTCAATAGGATTGAATTGAAATGCAATGGCAATCAATAACAAAGGAATTCATTATGGGATTATTTAGCAGAAAAGAAAAAGAACCAACATTTACAGAACCAAAAGACATGTCACCTGTTGAAGTGGTTACACATTTATTTGCCATTATTCAGTTATCAGATAACGAAGCAGCTTACGAAGAAAGGGAAGCTTGGTCAAATGCATTAGCAGAAATGTTTCCCATGCATTCTTCAGAAAGAGCCGACCAGTTTATAAATGATGCCTACACAAAACTAAATCAGCTTAATAGGAATGATAGAAAATCATTCTTTATTCAAATTTTAGACCAAATTAAGATTGCACTCCCTCAAGAACAAATTCAAGGGGCACTAAAAGATCATCTTAAAAATCTTATACTTGCTGATGGAATGGTCATGTCTGGTGAAGTCGATTCCTTACAAGTCATTGAAAACCAATTGGGAATTCATATTGACGGTTTGGATGAAGAAGAAAAATTTTGAAAAAAAGTATGATTTCCCAATATTTGATTTATTGCTAATAAATTTCGTATCATCTCAATCTTATTAAGATATAGATAAGATTAACCAAGCCCCACTGATGTGAGGCTTGGTGTGTCTAAAGTTAGACCTTATTCTTCGTACGATATTTTTTCCAATGATCTTTCCTGTATTTCTTCCAATGGTCCATAGGTTTCTTCTCACCAAGAATCACAACTTCAACTTTTTTCAGTGTTTTTAAGAATTCCATATTATACTCCTTTGTATTAATACGAACTCACGAGTAAAAAGTTCATTACTAGTCTCGTATAAATTATTTTATTTTTGAAATAATAAGGACATTCATTAGGCGTATATTATATTTTATATTTTTATTTCTATAAATCGCTTATATCGCTCATTTTTATCTTGCGTAATATTGAACAATTTATTAATATTTGATCATGTCAAATATTAATAAATTGTTCAATATTGCTGGTTTTCAACTGAGTTGGTGGGCTTGTGTATTCGGTGTTCAAAACGGACATCCCCATTTTGGCTCAATTATTATGGCTTTTTTTTTATTTGTACATATTTTCTTTTTTAAAATCAATACATCTGAAATTATCTTTATTGCAATTGTAATATTTCTGGGTGCTGTCCTAGATACAGTAATGCTACAGACTACGTTAATTAATTATCAGGGACTAACTTTTGAATTCATGGCTCCAATTTGGATCCTTGCTATGTGGGCAGGCTTTGCGACGACAATTAACCATTCTTTATCTAGGTTAGATGGTAAATGGTTTTATGCCATTCTCTTTGGATCCATTTTTGGCCCTTTTTCATATATAGCTGGTGTAAAATTTGATGCGCTTGTTTTTCATGTATCATTTTTTTCGATAACTATTCTAGCTATAGTATGGGGCTTGACTCTTCCATTTTTATTTTATTTAAATAATAAAATCGTATTAGAAAAATGAGAAAATTATTTGTTAAAGGTATTTATATGTTACCTATTTATTCCGGTTATTCTAAAGTATCAACTCTTGGAAGCCATACTTTATTGACTTTATTAAATACTAATACAAAATGGGAAACTTCAGAAATGACAAGTGATTTTATTCACTTAAGTGGCAATATAATAGATGACTGCGAGCATGAACCAAATAAATTTCAAATAAATAAGGTTTATTAATTATGCGTGATTTATTTATTTCAATCATTTCTATCATCATCGCAGCTGCATTTGCTTGGGCTGGGTCTTGTGGTGGACCATCTTTTACTGGGTTACCTGCATTAATGTTGATAATGGGGATAGGATTCATCATTCATTGGATATTGTTTTTACCATCATTCTTTTCAAAAACGGAAAAATTTTATGATATTACCGGAACAGCAGCATATTTTGTCATGGTTGGTTTGGCGGTATATATTACAAGTGAGAGTAGTTCTGTTTCACTTCTGTCTAAAACTATTGCTGTAATGGTTCTCGCCTGGGCATTACGACTAGGTTTATTTTTGCTAATCCGAGTTTTTCATGTAGGGGAAGACAAACGATTTTTAAAAGCCAAAATATCCTTTTTCAAATTTCTGATGTTTTTTAGTATTTCAGGTTTATGGGCCTTTTTGACAATAGCAAATGCTTTGACTCTAATTCTAAATAATCCAGAAATCAAAGCTGATTTATTTCTTGGTATTGGCGGATTTATTTGGGTCATTGGATTTTTATTTGAGGTAATTGCAGATGAACAGAAAAGACAGTTCAGAAAAAACGTATTATTACGCGGTCAGTTTATTACAACAGGACTTTGGTCTATATCACAACATCCAAATTATTTCGGTGAAATTTTAATTTGGATTGGTATGGCAATCATATCTTATCCATCACTTTCTGGTTGGCAAAATGCAACTTTGATTTCACCGCTATTCGTTATTCTGATGCTGACTAAAATTAGTGGAATAAATCTTTTAGAAGAGTATGCTGATAAGAAATGGGGAAATCTAGATGAATACCAAACATATAAGAACAACACTGCCGTTCTCATTCCTTTTTATAAAGGAAATGGCTAGAATGAATTAACAATAACATGAAAAATATGCTTATTTACATTTTTGGAGTGAGTACAATATTGGCTATTGAAAAACCTAATTATAAAGTAATTCAAAACTATGGTAAGGTAGAAATTCGAGAATATATGCCAATGATTATAGCTAAGACTAACGTTCATCTTAGTTATAGAGAAGCACAGAGTGAAGGATTCCACCGGATTGCAAATTATATTTTTGGTGGAAATGATAAAAATATGAGTATAGCAATGACCGCGCCAGTGATTTCTCAAAAACTTTCAACAGATCTTGAAGAACATGAAATATTGTTTGTTATGCCTAAAGAATATGCAATGCCAATGTTGCCTCAACCTAATTTGGATCATGTAAAATTAGAAGAAAGATCACTAAGCCGTGTAGCTGTTATTCAATTTGGTGGCTGGGCAACTCAAGACAAAGTAGCAGACTACCAAAAAATACTTAAAACAAGAATAAATGAACTCAATTTGAGTAAAATTGGAAATTTTATGGTTGCGCAATATAATTCACCTTGGGTATTGCCGCCTTTCCGCCGCAATGAAATATTAGTTCAAATAAAATGATAAAGAATAATGCATATTAATCGTGACTATAATTGTTAAAATATGCTTTATTATTTACTATAGAATGTTAATATTATAGTTTAAATATGAAATTTATAGTTGTATATTCAACTATTATTTAAGGTATTATTATGGACAAGTCAATGTTAAACAAAGAACCCTTACCTGTGTTGCTGGGGTTAGCCCACCGCACAACGGTTAAAAAATTCATGTACATAGTGAGTCATGCGGGATATGATCTTTCATTAGATCAGTGGATGGTATTAATGCCCGTATGGAAAAATAATGGTATTGCTCAAAATGAAATTGTCGAAAAATGTGGGAAAGGCAAAGCATCCGTCACAAGAATAATTAGTACTCTTGAGAATAAAAACATTGTAGTTCGCGTAAAAGGTCATACTGATCAACGTAAAAAGCATATTCATTTAACCCAAAAGGGTATGTCATTATTTGATAAAATTGAGCCACTTATGAAGAATACTCGAAATAATATGAGATCTATTATATCGGAAAATGACGCAAATATTACTAGGAAAGTACTGATTGCAATAATAGAGAGATTAGGAACAAATGTTAGTTGAGCATACAACTAGAATAATTTTCATAGTATTTATGCTTTTTGGACAATTTAATATTCAAGGCTGTGCTAGTATACAAGAAATTAACATATCGCTACCGGAAGAAATACCCCAAACATGGTTAACGCCTTTACCTCAGCAAGAAAACATAACTGGTCCTTGGTGGAAATCCTTCTCAGATACAACATTCCAAAAATATTTTGAAATATTTCAAAACAATAATCCCGATTTAAGATCAATTTTCGCTCAATTAGAAATTGCTAAACAAACTGCAAAAATAAATGGAGCGGTTATATTACCAAATGTCTCAGGGACAAACTCTAATAGTAATCGTAAACAAAATTTATCTGCTTTTGGCTTATCGGGTGGTATGTTAGGGCTTGGTGGTAATTCACCCAATACCTCAACATCTAGTAGTTCATCAAACTCAGAAGTCAGTTTCGATTCACAAAATTATGGGATAAACCTTGGTGTCCAATGGGAAATTGATATTTGGGGGAAACTATTGAACCAAAGACGTTCTGCATTGAAAGAATATGAAGCCACACAAAATGAATTGGGATACCTCCTATTTTCATTATCAGCTCAATTCACTAATGCCTACTACAATGCCGTTGAAGCTGCAATACAAAATCAACTAGCAATAGAAACATCATCAACTCTCGCTGACATACGCAATATTGTCCAAGATCGATATAATAATGGACTATCATCTAGTTTAGATCTTCGAATCGCTGAGTCTTCCTTTGCAATGAGTATCGTTCAAAAAGAAAATCGATCCATTCAATATAAAAATTCGTTAAGAGTCCTCGAAATGTTGATGGGTAAATACCCTGCTGGTTCATTAATGATTCCTTCAACATTCCCAATTCACTTTCCGAATGTACCAGCTGGCATACCATCAGAGTTAATCAACAGACGACCAGATATCCAATCTGCTTTATTAAAAGCAGATGCATCTAGCTATCGAATGGCGCAAGCTAAGCGTAATTTATTACCATCTATTACTCTTACAGCAAGCGGAGGCACATCTACATCAGATATCCAAAATATTTTAAATGGTGATTATTCAGTATGGAATATAGGTACTAATTTGACTGCTCCAATTTTTCAGGGTGGTCGCCTTCGAGCTAATGTATCTCTAGCTAAAAATGAGTTAACGCTTGCAGAACAAAATGTGATTAAAACTATTATTACTGCTTTTTCTGAAGTAGAACAAAGTCTAACAGCTGATGCATCGGTTCAACGTCAATTCATTGCAATAAAAGATGCTGAACAGCAAGCGGCTTCCGCTTACATATTAGCCTTTGATCGTTATGAAAAAGGATTAACAGATTTGGTGACAGTAATGAATAGTCAACAGCAATGGTTCAGTGCCCGTTCAAGTAAAATTACTATTCAATCACAACAAATTAATGCTAGAATAAATCTGCTACTCGCACTAGGTGGTGAATTCACCTACAAAAATAATTAAGGCAATAAAATGAAAATAATATTTAAAAAATATACTCCGTTTTGGATTTTACTAGGTAGTCTTATCATGACAGTTGTCATGATTTTAGCAAAGCCAGCTGTACAATCAACAGAAAAGAAATTCATACCTCCATTAGTTGAAACTCAGCCCGTAATTATGAAGGATATTCGTGTTAAAGTCGAATCCCAAGGTACGGTTACTCCAAGAACTGAAATTAGGTTAATGCCTGAAATATCTGGCAAAATTGATTGGGTTTCTGACAATTTACAAAGTGGTGCTACCTTTCATAAAGGTGACGTTCTTCTCCGCCTAAATAAGCGTGATTATGAATTAGCGCTCATTGCCGCAGAATCTAATCTATCCCAAGCTAAGGTTAATTATGAGAGGGAAATGGCTGAATCATTATTGGCCGCAAGAGAATGGGAACGAATTAATGGTGGGGAAGCCAGTGATCTTACATTGCGAAAACCTCAACTTGCTCAAGCAAAGGCTTTGTTAGCAGCTATGGAAGCAGGTTACGAGCAAGCTGAACGGAACCTTTTTCGCACTGATATTATATCTCCCTTTAATGGGCGCATTCGTAAAAAAAATGTTGATGTAGGGATGGTGGTTGGACCTAGTATTGCTTTGGCACAGGTGTATGCCACAGATATTGTGGAAATATCTTTGCCCATTGCTGAGAAAGATTTAGCATTTTTAAATATCCCCTTAGATGGAAGAAATATTCCTACAAATGAACAACCCAGTGTTTTATTACATACACTGTATGCAGGTAATCAGGCCTTTTGGGAAGGGAAAATAATTCGCTCAGCTGCTGAAATCGATTCTCGGACACGAATGCTTTCAGTTATTGCACAAGTATCAAATCCATATACTCATAATCTCCCTTTGAAAGTTGGTATGTTTGTTAAAGCTGAAATTGAAGGAAAACAATTTCTTCAAATTGCTGTTGTCCCGCGTTATACAGTTAGAGATAATAAAATATGGGTGGTAAATGAAGAAGGTGTTTTATTCCAAAAAGACGTAGAAGTGCTACGTTATGAACATAATTCTGCATTCATTCGTAGTGGACTATCATCGGAAGACGCTATACTTCTTACTCGTTTAGCTGTCCTAGTGGAAGGTATGAAATTGAATCAAAAAAAGGATAGTAACTAATGGACCGAATCATACGATGGTTCATCGATAATTCGGTAGCTGCTAATATGTTTATGTTATTTATATTGGTTGCAGGTACGCTAACCTTGCCCCGGTTAAAAATGGAAGTATTTCCAGATATTGAATTGGATATTGTTTCTATTTCTGTTGTATATCCAGGGGCATCACCTGGAGATGTTGAAGAAGGAATCTGTTTACGAATTGAAGAGAAACTCCAAGGGTTAAAGGGCATTAAACGAATCACATCTACCGCATCAGAAAACGTTGGTGTAACTAGTGTTGAAATATTACCTAGTGAAGATGTAAATGAAATTCAAGATAAAATCCAAACACAAATTGATGCTATTAATACATTTCCTGATAATGCTGAAAAACCTATTATTCAGAATATAAGTCCTACTTCTGATGTCATCACAGTAGCTGTATATGGTAATATTGATGAAGAAAGCTTAGTTGCTGTTGCAGATCAGGTTAAAGACGAAATTGATGCCCTTCCTGAAGTGTCTTTAACAAAAGTTGTTGGTAAAAAAGATAGAGAAATGTCCATTGAAATTTCTGAGTTGTCCTTAAAAAAGCATCAATTGACTTTGGAACAAGTGGCTTCAGCAATCAAATTAAATTCAATGGATATTCCTGGGGGAGTTATCGAGACGGAAGTTGGAGAAATCCTGATTCGTTCAAAAGGACAAGAGTACACTCAAGATGGATTTGCAAATATCCCCATAATATCCCGATCAGATGGATCAAGTCTACTTCTTGGTGATATTTCAAAGATTCAGGATGGTTTCGCTAAGTTTGATTTAGCTCAAAATTTTAATGGCTACCCTTCTATCTTGATTCGTATTTATCGTGTAGGAGATCAAAATGCCTTAACCATATCTGAATCAGTCAAAAAATATGTGAAAAACTTAAATAAAGTTTTACCTCAAGGAGTAGCCGCTAAAACGTGGTCAGATGAAGCTATTATTTTGCAGGGCAGAATAGATTTACTTACAAAAAATGCCTATCTAGGATTAGGGTTGGTCGTATTGGTATTAGCATTATTTTTAAAACCTAAATTGGCATTTTGGGTTTCATTAGGTATCCCAATCTCTTTTATGGGTGGTTTTTGGTTAATGCCTCTTTTTGATTTATCTATAAATATGCTTTCCTTGTTTACCTTTATTTTAGTCCTAGGTATAGTGGTCGATGATGCCATTGTAGTAGGAGAAAATGTATTTTTATGGCGAGAGCGTGGACTATCGCCGAAAGAAGCAGCAATTAAAGGTGTTTCTCAAGTCTCCACACCAGTTATCTTTGCTATATTAACAACTATTGCAACATTTTCACCCATGTTGTCCGTTGCTGGTAATATTGGCCAAATTTGGAGAATTATTCCTTTAGTAACCATTATTGTATTAGTTTTTTCTCTGATTGAATCTCTCACAATACTTCCTTCCCATCTCGGCCATATTTCTGAAGCCCCCAAGAGCCGTTTTCCCTGGATAAATACTTTGAGTCGGCGATGGGAATCAGTTCAAAATAAAATTAAAGTAGGACTACAGTGGTTTATCCATACAAAGTACAAACCATTATTGGGTTGGACGATAAGGCATCAAGGTATTACACTCGCATCTTCAATTAGTGTATTATTATTGACTATAGGTTTACTAGCTGGTGGATGGATGAAATTTGTCTTTTTCCCACCGCTGGAAGCTGATTCAGTCAATGCTACCATTGTTTACCCAGAAGGGACTCCCATTCAACAATCAATAGAAGGGTTACGTATTATTGCTGAAGCAGCTGATAAATTAGAAAAAGAATTATCTAATGAATTTAAAGATCAGAAAATATTTATAAATATTTTATCAACTGCAGGCGACCAACCAGTAAAGAATAAAAGCCGGGGAGGCCCTAATGGCGGTAGCAGAAATCAAAGTGGTACTCATTTGGCAGAATACGCTATCGAATTGTCTCCAGGTGAAAAGCGACTTATTAGTGCAACAGAAATTGCTAGGCGATGGCGTGAATTGACACCACCACTGACTGGTGTTAAGGAAGTTGTTTTTACTTCTGATTTATTTTCCGCTGGTGATCCTATCAATGTTCAACTAACTAGCCAAAATATGGATGACCTAAATATGGTTAGTACTTTGCTCAAACAAAAATTGGCTCGATATCCTGGTGTAATCGATATTAAAGACTCCTTTAGCCTCGGCAAAGAAGAGATTGAATTGACTTTGCGACCAGAAGCAAAATATTATGGGATTACTATGACCAATGTTGCAGGTCAAGTTCGTCAGGCATTTTATGGATTAGAAGTTCAAAGTTTCCAACGGGGTCGCGATGAAGTAAAAGTGTTCATTCGATACCCTGATGATGAAAGGAAAACCATTAAAAATCTTGAAGGGTTAATGGTACGAAATAATCAAGGAGGTGCAATCCCATTACGCCAAGTGGTGAATATGGAGTTTACTCAGGGGTATTCAAGTATCAATCGAGTTAATCGACAGCGGGCGGTTAATGTTACAGCAAATGTAGACATTTCTAAAATAACATCTAACGAAGTGCTGACGGCTATAACGCAAGTAGATTTACCTGATATTATGAAAAATTATCCTTCTGTACGTTTTTCATTGGAGGGAGAGCAACGTGAACAAAATGATAGTCTAGGATCCATATTCAAAAATTTTATTTTTGCAATGATTGTGGTTTATACCTTATTAGCAATTCCATTTCGCTCATATTCACAACCCCTTGTCATCATGGGTGCAATTCCATTTGGTTTAACAGGCGCTGTCATTGGACATATTATTATGGGCCAAAATTTGACAATTCTCTCTCTGATTGGAATTGTAGCGCTTTCTGGTGTCGTTGTGAATGATGCACTTGTCTTGGTGGATTTTATTAACCGTTATAGAGATGATGGTCATACTGTTGAGCAGGCTGTACTTGAGGCAGGCCCTAGGCGTTTTCGTCCAATTTTACTAACATCTCTAACCACTTTTTTTGGACTCTTTCCTATGTTAATGGAAAAAAGTGTCCAAGCAAAGTTTCTAATTCCGATGGCGATTTCTTTGGCATTTGGTGTGTTATTTGCAACAGTAATTACCCTAATTATTGTACCATCATCTTATTTATTTATTGAAAATATAAAAAATAAATTCGCTCGAAACACTCAATAACAGTATTTAAATATGAAATATTCTATATAAAATATGAGATACTTGAACTCCAAAGATGTCGCCCTATTAATGGGAGTTAATGTTTCCACCATAAAGCGTTGGACTGATGCTAATATGTTACCATGCTTTCAAACACAGGGTGGTCATAGAAAATTTACACTTGCCCATATCAATATATTTTTAAAAAACAATAAGAAAAAAGTTCAAAAGGTAAATCTTTTTGAGTTACAGGGATTGGCCGATAAAAATTTGATACATTATATCGAGAAGGGCGATTATAACGAATTATGCCCTCTCTTTCTTAATGCTTCAATTCTTGCTGATAATAAACGACTCATTACTATACTTACTGGCCTATATTTAAAAGGCAATCCATTGCATAATATCTATGATAAACTTGTATTCCCAGTTTTACATAAAATAGGCTATTTATGGGCAGCTGATAAACTGTCAGTTTATGAAGAACATTTAGCATCTGAAGCAGTTCGTATAGCTCTCTATGATTTGGGCGAATTATTGGAATATCCTCCATTGGTTGATGATACCGCAGCCATATGTTTCACTTTTACTGGCGATGATCATGAATTACCATTAATTATGGTTAAACAATTGTTAGAATTGAATCAAATCAAGACACTTAATTTGGGTCGTAATTTCCCAATAAAGTTTTTAAAAAGATTAATTGATCAACTAAATCCAAAGTATATAGTAATCTCAGTGAATTACATTGAAAACCTAGACCAAATAGAAGAAGAGTTAGATGAATTATTGACTATAGCTTTAAAGCATAATATCAAAATTTTTGTTGGCGGAAATGCAATTACCCAATTAACAGATACCAAGACCGAATTATTTTCTATCATAGATAATTTTAACGATTTGCTTTCTAAGATTATATTATAATAAACAATGAAAATATATAAGATAACTACAAAGCAAATTATTAAGCGACCCCTAGTTGAAATCTTCGCCTTTTTTTCCCGACCAGAAAACCTATCCTTAATTACACCTGATCATCTAGATTTTAAAATCCTAACGCCTCCACCCATTGAAATGAAAAAAGGAGCGCTGATAGATTATATAATTCGAATTTTCAAAGCGCCAATTCATTGGCAAACTTTAATTACATCCTATGAACCACCATACAAATTCGTAGATAAACAGATAAAAGGGCCATATAAGTATTGGCATCATACGCATACCTTTGTAGAAGGTTCTGATGGAGTTGAGATTCATGATGAAATACAATATAGTGTACCATTTGGCATTATCGGAAAACTATTACACGCTATATGGATAAAAAACAATTTGAATTATATCTTTGAATATCGAAGGGAAGTAATTCATAATCTTTTCAATTCAAAAGATTATCATAACTTCCTTCTATCTTTAAACCAAGTCACTGCTATATGAAGGTATTATTAATGGGGGGTACAGGGTTTGTTGGTTCCTATATCATTGATGAATTGATAAATAATGAAATAGTACCCCGGCTATTAATTAGAAAAGGATCAGAATATAAATTACTTCAGGCAGAACAATGTGAATTGGTATTTGGTGACATTTCTCACGATAGTGCTATTAGAGATGCTATGCAGGATTGTGATGCAATCATTTATAATATTGGTATCATACGTGAATTCCCAGAAAAAGGAATTACCTTTGAGTGCTTACATTATATTGGGGTAAAAAAATGTGTAGAAATCGCTAAAGAATTAAATATTAACCGATTCATTTTAATGTCTGCTAATGGTGTATACAATAATAGAACAGAATACCAAAAATCAAAACTATTGGCAGAAGAATATCTAAAGAGTGCTGATCTTGATTATACTATATTTCATCCATCATTGATATTTGGTGATCCACGTGGGAATAACCGACCGGAGTTTTGTACACAGCTGAAAAAAGATATGCTTAGTCTACCCTTTCCTGCGCCTATTTTCTATACTGGGCTCAATCCATTGAAAGCTGGTAATTATGCTTTATCCCCAATACACGCAAAAGATGTAGCCACTATTTTCGTAAAGTCCATTCAAGAAGAAAAAACAGTTAAAAAAACATTTAGTCTAGGTGGTGAAACTTATTATTGGAGAGATATTATTAGTATCATTTCCAAAGCTTATGAAAAAAACAAATGGACTATTCCAGTACCCGTTTTCGCTATTAAAGGAATAGCAAAACTTTTTGAGCGGTTTTCTTGGTTCCCTATCACCAATGACCAATTGACGATGCTTATTGAAGGGAATGTATGCCAATCAAAAAATATCTACAGGATGTTTGACATAACACCCATACCTTTTAATTTTGAAACTTTAGATTATTTAAGGAGTTAATCCTGAAACCTAAATAAAGGATAATATATCGTATGAAAATTGGAATAATTATTTTAATAGTCGTAATCTGTATCTTTCAAGGACTTAAAGCCAAAAATAGTGACAACATCTTGGCTGTGGGACAGGTCGCCCCGAATTTTACATTAATTTCAGAAAACCAGAAGAAAGTTTCTTTAAAGGATTATAAAGGAAAGCAAGTAGTCATCTACTTTTTCCCAAAAGCAGAAACTCCTGGATGAACAAAGGAAGCTTGCGGGTTCCGCAACGTATATGAAGAATATAAAAAGGCAAATATTATGGTTTTTGGCATTAGTTATGATTCTCCAAAATCATTATTGACTTTTAAAGAAAAATTTAACTTACCTTTCACTTTCCTATCAGATAGTGATAAAAAAGTATCAAAATTGTTTGGAGCTGATGGAATATTTTTTCCTAAACGCATCACTTTTTTGGTTGGGCCGGATGGAATAGTTAAGAAAATATATGACAAGATAAACGTTAACACACATGCAAATGAGATACTTAATGATATTACTAAAAAAAATTAGTCTATTTGGCTTAATTAAAATTTGTTTGATAACCAATATTTATGCCCAAACTGGAAGTATATATGGGTTTATTACGGATAAGAAATCTGGAGAAGCATTGATTGGTGCTAATGTATTTATTCAGGAAACTGGACAAGGAATGGCCACAGATGCGAATGGCTATTATATCATTCAGGATATACCAATTGGTAATAAGGTTACTATGGTGTCTTATGTAGGGTATGAGCTGTTTCGTAAATCCATTGCAGTGAAGCCTAATAATTCTTTGAAACTGGATATCGAATTGTTAAAAGAACTTGTACAATTAAACGAGGTAAATGTCTTAGCTGAAAAAATTGAAAGAAAATATAATACTCAACCAAGTAAAATTAGTTTGAACCCAAGGATGATGAAGGCTGCACCAGCTCTTGCAGAGCCTGATCTATTCCGAACTATTCAGGCGCTTCCTGGTGTATTAACGACTTCTGAATATAGTACCGGTTTAGTCATACGTGGAGGGAATACGGACCAGAATTTAATTATGTTAGATGGCATTACTGTATATAACCCTTCTCATTTAGGAGGTATATTTTCAAATTTTATTGTAGATGGAGTTAAAGAAGCAGAATTAATTAAGGGGGCCTACAATGCTGAATATGGTGGACGACTTTCAGCTGTCCTAAATGTGTTAAGTAGAGAGGGAAATAAAAATGAGTTTAATGGTAAAGCAAACTTATCATTACTCTCGGCGCAAACAACTCTTGAGGGTCCTTTCTATAAGGGTGCGTGGATATTCTCCGGACGAAGGACTTATTTTGACCTAATATTGCCTAAGATATTACCTGCTGAAACTGCAGAAAATATTCCACCTTATTATTTTTACGATATACAAGGACACATCTTTACAGATTTAACACCTAATGACAGAATATCTTTGAGCTATTACTCAGGGATAGATGATATTATATTTGATACATTTGGACTAAATGGTCGCTGGGGGAATAATACTATAAGTGCTCATTATCGCCGTATAATCAATGAAAAACTAGTCAGTAATTTTTTAATTGCGAATAGTCAATTTTTTACAAGTTTTGGATTAGGAGGATCGGGTGGACTTATCAGTGATAATGAAATTAATGATATAACAGTTTCTGGCAATTTTTCTTGGTTTGCCTCGTCAGTATCAACGGTCAAATTTGGTATACAACACAAGACTCTAGGCTTTGAGTACATAAACAAATTTCAAGATTCAACCCAATTTGAGATTAAGACATCTCCTGTAGAATTTGCAACTTTCATTAAGTTGAAAAATAAATTTAGTGATCGACTCACCATAGAGCCTGGAATTAGATTAAACTATTATAATGTTTACCCTGATTCGATATTCCCTGACTTTCGTTTTGGATCAAAATATGTATTAGCAGATGATAGGTATATTAATTTTTCCATTGGTAATTATCATCAGTTTATCAGCACATTTCAAGATGATTTTAATCCATCTGTTTTAGATAATTGGATTGCTGCGGATAGTTCTGTTAACCCAGGCAAGTCGATACAGGTTGTATTGGGATATGAAGAATATTTAAGAAATGGGTACAAAATACAGATTGAAGGGTATTATAAAGATTTAAAAAACCTTCTTACATATGAAGAAAAAAGATCAACAACAGATGCTCAAGTAGCTGATGGAAGCTTGGCAAATATTGTTACTCCTGCTGATGGATATGCATATGGGCTTGAATTATTTGGACAGAAAATGTCTGGTAAACTAAGTGGTTGGCTGGCATACACGTTTTCAATTTCTAGAAAAATTATGAATAGTATTTATGATGAAGGTGAACAAGAATATTATACAAATTGGGATAGGACACATTCATTTAGTGCATTAGGAAATTACCAATTCAATGATAAGTGGGAAGTAAACTGGAGATTAGCCTTGCAATCAGGTCAAGCCTATACTCCGATTCTAGGATACTATATTCAAAAATTTCCTGGAAGCCCCGGAGAAATTTTTAAAACAATTCCAGGGACTCGGAATTCTGATCGTTACGAACCATATAGCAGATTGGATTTAGGAATGGTATATCATGCAAAAATAGGGAAAACAAATGTAGATGTATTTTTCCAAGTTATTAATACATTAAATCGAAAAAATACATTTACAAAAATTTATTCGTTAGGAAACACTTATAATGGTCTAGATGATGATGATGATTGGGATCAAGATAAACATGATATTGGTAATGAAAATGGAATAGGTGCAGGGAATGGGAAACCTGACTCAGGTGAGCCTAATGTTGATGAACCAGATGAAGGTAGGATACGTGAAAATAGCATCAGTCTATTTCCAATTATTCCAACTATCGGCTTTACATGGGAGTTTTAATAATGAAAAAATCTTATTTACTAATAATAACAACTATACTGGTTTTTCAATCATGCGATTTTAATGACAATGTACTAAAGTATGATCAAAAATTAGTAGTATTCGCTACGATAAGCGCGGGTCTCCCTGTATTAGATACAGTGTCAGTGTCCCGTTCGGCTTTTATAGATGAAGATGTAACCATCGATGAATTATGGGTTAATGATGCAACCGTAAGCTTGGTTAATGATTCCACAAATCAAATACTTACATTTAAAAATGTAGGTGAAGGTAAATATTTTCCCTTATCTGAAAATCCAACCCCAGAAGAATTAGGCTCCTACATGAATTTTATTATTCAGTCAGGTTTTACCTATCACCTCATTGTTGAACAAGAGCAAGATTCTGTATTTGCTACCACAACCGTACCTGACAGACTAGATCTGACGTCTTCTGAATTGCCTGATTACACATGTCCAGATGGTGAAGTGATACCTCCAAAAATGATAAATGTTAATAATTTAGATGGGACATCAATAGAACAATTTAGTCAGCTATTAATGGATCCAAGGGAATTTATTTTAGATAATAATATAGATGTGGATTCTATTGTTTATAGGTTTGGTGATTGTTTTACAAAGAGCTTTGCTAGTTATCCTTTTTTTGGAGTTGACTTTGATGCTAATAATTTTCAAACAATAAATATATTAAATTATGCATTGGAGTCCAATGTCAAAGGGTTAGAACCACTTGATTCTTTAAGTACCATATTTGACTCCGATAGTGGTGGTTTTTTTGACTATAATTATAATGGCATCCGGGATAGTATTTTTACCAATTTGATTTATGATACCACACTTAACTTTCAAATTTGGAAAGGACCTTATTTCCGAGATGAAAACAATACGCCTTACCGCATTAATCCATGGCAGTGGAACGTAGAAGAATCACCTACGCCAGTTATGTGGTTATATTTTGATTATTATGGTTACCAGCTATTAACATTCCAAGCAACAAGCGAATCTTATTTTAACTATTTTAGCGGTGATCCTAGTGGACAAAATATGTATCTATTACCTGATTCGAATTTTGAAGGTGGCTTGGGTGTTTTTTACAGTAATTATTCATCATCATTTATAGTTTATGTTCAAAGAGATTGAAAAGGAATAAATTTCTAAGTATATAATGGTATAACTATTTTAACAGTACCATCTTCTTGGTCTGCCTGAAATCTCCTGCCTGTATCATATACAAATAAAGACCAGCACTAACGGGCTGACCTGAGTTGTTGGTCGCATCCCATCGGATAGATTTGTAGCCAGCATCTTGCTGAGTGCTAACTAGATTTCTCACTAACCTGCCTATCATATCATAAATAGTTATATTCACAAAACTGTTCTCCGGCAGGTCGTACCTGAGTGTCGTCACTGGGTTGAATGGGTTTGGATGATTTTGATATAAAGAATAGATAACTGGTACCAAATCTTCTTCATTTGTCAATTGACCACTATTACAACTTCCTATTTCATATGTATGAGGATTACCTGCAGTATTGCTTTCTAATCCATTAAAGGAATAAGTGTAATAAAATTGAATTATTTCCCCTTCACTTGCATTAATTTGAAAAGGAATATTTGGAGTAACATAATATCCAGGAGGTGTTCCACTTGTACTGTAATATAAAATACAAGTAGGGTTCCCTACATGATCAGCACTGGGAATAAAAGTTAATGTAGGGTTATTTAAGTCATCTGAAAATTCATAAGTATAATCACCATTATCTGGACCACCTGTACAATCAGGCGCCTCTAAAACTTCAATAGAGTATGCTTCCGAAACCGAAGTCAATCCATCGTTATCAGTAGCGTGTGCACTAATTTCATGAATCCCTATTGTGGCATTGTCCCATTGAAAACTATATGGATGTGAGTCATCTTCACCGATCTTTGTTTGAGAATCATAGAATTCCACTAAAGTTATTGTTCCATCTATGTCGTTTGCAGAAGCAAAGATTTGAATTGGAGATCCAAAATAATAAGAGTCATTCATTTCTGAAGTATTTAATGAAACATTTGGTGGGAAATCTGAAGTAGAAGAGACAAAAATATAAACATAGTCAATTGAGAAATGCTCTCCATCATTTACTGTTAATTTGAACTTATATGTTCCTTCCACCAGTTCAGATATTTCCGGATTATCAGTGTATTGATCTGAGAAAATAACAATAGTTGGACCATAGATTTGCTCCCAATAAAAATTTAATGTGTTTGTGTCATCATCTTGACTCTGATCCCCATTTAAAATTGCAGTTGTCTCAGGAAGAATAATCAGCAAATCATCTCCAGCATTAGCAATTGGAGGAAAATAATCTAAATCTCTATCAAATGAGAAAGTCATTTTACCTAAGTTAAATCCTCCATTGCTAAAGACAACTCGGATTATATGTTCACCT
>JABHUQ010000110.1 GCA_018658715.1 Fidelibacterota bacterium | reverse complement strand
TGGGATATTTAATATTCATAAAAACTACATCATCAATTCCATCTTGAACAAAACTCATTCCATGACGGTCCACCTGTTCTGGATTAGGTTCGTCTAACCAATATTGTATAATACTAATATCATGAGGAGCGAGATTCCATAGAGCATCAACATCAGAGCGAATTCTTCCTAAGTTAACTCTTTGACTATAAATATAGCGGATTTCGCCTAATTCACCATCATCAATCAGTTTTTTTATGGTGCGCACAGTATTATTGAATAGAAAAGTATGCCCAACCATTGCGACTAAATTCTTATCCGTAGCTAATTTATGGATGGCATTCACTTCATCGGATGTTGTTGCCATAGGTTTTTCAACTAGGATATGTTTACCCGCATTTAAAGCTTTAATAGCCAAGTCATAGTGTGTTTCAACTGGTGTGGATATAACAACCGCTTCAATTTCAGGGTTATTAAAAATATCTTCAACATTATCTGTTGTTTGAACACTGGGGTAATGGGATTCAACAAAGTGTCTTCTCTCTTCAGAAAGGTCGACCACAGTGGTAAGATTTACATTTGTATTAGAAACCAAGTTTCTTAAAAGATTTGGGCCCCAATACCCAACGCCGATTTGTGCTATATTAACCATAATATTTATTTTTTATTTTAATTATTAACTGTGATAAGATGAAAGGATATTCAATGAATATTGGATAAATTAATAGATATGGAAAATCCAATTATGATTCATAAAATTTCCTCAATTAAGATTGCTGGAAATTATCATGTTACCCCCGAAATCACTTGAAAAATATTAAATATTATTTGAACCTTTTCTAGGTGTATTCATTCAATAGATTCCATAACTAATAAATGAAAAAAGTTTTAATTATTACATACTATTGGCCACCAAGTGGAGGCCCTGGTGTACAAAGAATTGTAAAATTCTGTAAATACTTACCACAATTTGGGTGGGAGCCTACTATTCTAACAGTAAAAAATGGCGAATATCCAGCTATGGATAAATCCTTTATTGATGAAATATCTCACATACCGGTCGAGTCAGCTAAGGGATTCTCCTTTTTCGCCCTTTTTAAACTATTAACAGGGAAGAAAAAGGTATCATCACATCAAATGAGTTCCAAAGAAGGTGAAACATTTTTCTCGAAACTTACACGATGGATTCGTATTCACATGATAATTCCTGACGGACGAATTGGATGGTATTGGGCAGCTGTCGCAAAAGGGCAAAAAATGATTGAAACAAATCAGTTTGATTTAATATTTTCAACAAGTCCACCACACACCGTTCATTTAATCGGGAAATCTTTAGCGCAAAAATCGGGAATACCATGGGTATGTGATTTTCGAGATCCCTGGACAGATCGGTTTTACTATCAAGAAAATCCACGAAATGCACTCATATCATTTTTGGATTCTCAACTTGAGAAGAGTGTTTTGAGAAAATGTAACCATTTAACTGTTGTTAGCCCTGGGTTTCAAAAATTATTAGATTCACATTGGCCCATAAAATCTAAATCGACTATTATTTATAATGGATTTGATTCTGAAGATTTTATGGCAATAAGTGAAAAAATATATACATCCAATAATGTTACGATTGGTCATATAGGTTCCTTGTCAAAATCTCAAAATCCTTTTGGATTAATTCAATCCATAAAAACTTATAATGAGTTACAAGAAGAGAATTTTATTTTAATAAAATGCATTGGATCTGTTCATCCAGATATTGAAGAAACGATTCAGACTCACGGATTAAGTGGCTTCTATGAAAAATTATCATATATGGATCATGATAAAGTGATTGAAAAAATGAAAGAATTTGATTATCTATTTCTTGTAATTCCAGATTGTGAAAAAAATTCAGGAATAATACCAGGAAAATTATTTGAATATTTTGCCAGTCGTTCGGAGATTATCCTTATAGGAAATCCAGATTCAGATGCATCTAGGCTTATGAAAAAATTGGGTTATGAACATACGTACCCCATAAATGGACAAATAGACTTTTCAAAATTAGAATCAAAGAAACATTCTGATTATTCATCTATTGAAAAGTTCAACCGTAAAAATCAGACAGAAACACTAGCAAATATATTTAATTCAATAATCGTATGAGAAAAAAAGGAAAACGTTTAAGAGATATTTCAATAAAGGATGTGAAATCTTACTTTATCGAAGAACGTTATAAAATAAAAAAGCCCATTTCGAATTACAATTCATTGCCGGAAAAAATGTTTACTAATATGAATCCAGTATATGTCGTATCAACAGGAAGAGCCGGTAGTGAACTATTAGTCAAATTAATGAATGCTTCAAATGTCGGATCTGTGCATCACGAGCCGCGACCTAGAATGTTTTACGGATCAAAATTAGCTTACGAATTAGGGACAAATAGTATAAAAGCAATTCAAATGGCATATTTAAATGCAAGATATGATTTACTGAAAAAAACATTTTTAGAAGATGTTAGGTTTGTGGAAACTAATAATAGACTTTCCTTTTTTATGGAATCATTAAGTGATTTATTTCCGAGAGCTAAGTTTATTCATCTTATTCGACATCCAGGCGCATTTGTGAGGAGTGGGATTCGTCGTAATTATTATAAAAGTAATGAAAATGATGATGCTAGACTTACACCTTTACGATCAGATATAATATATGATACATGGGACAAATTTTCAGATATTGAGAAAATTGGATGGTTATGGAATAAAACGAATGAAATTATAGAATCAGCAAAAAAAAATATAGATAGTAAAAGAGTATTAACTCTCAAATCTGAAGATTTATTCAACAATTATGAAGTATATAATCATATATGCGAATTTATAAATCATGAATTACTAGGTGATTCTATGATAAAAGCACTTATTGCAAAGCCAACAAATCGACAGATTCAAAATGATTTTCCGAAGTGGAAAGATTGGTCAATTGAAGACAAAGAAAAATTAAAAGGAATTACTCCATTAGGTATTAAATATAATTTTTGGGAATCAAATGATTAAGTGGGTACGCTCTCATATCCTAAAAAGTGAGTTTAATAAAAATGTGGCTAAACTTGTTTCTGGAACGGCATCCGCAAATGTAATTACAGTGTTATTTTTACCCATTTTAACCAGACTATATTCAGTTGATGATTTTGGGCAATTTCAGCTGTTACTTTCTGTTGCTCTCATTATTACTGTCATATCAACTCTAAAATATGAAATGACTATTCCGTTGCCGAAAAATAAATCTGATTCAGATGCCTTATTTTTAATTTCTTTCTTATTCCTCATCATTATTAGTTCAGGTCTTTTTATTACATTATATTTTTTTGGTAAACCAATATTAAACCTTTTTGATGCAGGACATTTATCCGTCTACCGTTGGTGGATAAGTTTTGCTGTATTGTTTGGGGGCGGATTTGAGTTGATGAATTATGTTTATATGAGAAATAAGTCTTTTGGATTAATGGCAAAATATAGAATTCTTCAAGTGGCAATTATTCAGGGTGTATCTTTAGCCTACGGTTTGGTGTCACCGGATTTCTCCGGTTTACTATATGCATACTTAGCAGGAAACGGAATCGTAGCAATAATCATGTATCTAAAGTCAAATGTCTCTATTAGATTTGTTAAAATTCGATATGCATTATATCAGGCAATGAAATTTAAAAAATTCCCAATGATTAATGCACCAATGGCACTCTTAAACACTTTTTCGATGCAACTTCCTGTATTTATGCTTTCAGCATATTTTTCCCCAGAAATTGTTGGATTTTATATGATGGCAAATAAAATGATAACTATGCCGATGAATTTAATAAGCCGATCAGTTGGAAGAGTCTATTACCAATCTGCTTCGTCAGCTATTCATAAAGGGAAAAAAAGTATATTAAAAATATTTAACCAAACTGTTAGAAGAGTAGTGAAAGTTGGAATTATTCCCGCCATAATTATTTTAATATTTAGCCCGACTCTAGTAACAGTTCTATTAGGGTCACAATGGTCACAAGCGGGTGTATTTATGCAAATAATGATTCCATGGTTATTTTTCCAATTTATTAATTTACCCATAAGTACCACATTCTCATTAGTTAGAAGACAAGAAATTGGATTCCTACTTATTGTAATTTCAGTATTAGTAAAATATGTTGCTATGGAATATTGGCATTCGACACCAAATATACAGTTGTGGGCTTTAACAATTGTTTCATCTTTATTCTACATAACATACACTTTCACATCATATTCAATCCTTAAGCGAGTAAAAAAATGATTTTTCTTGGGAGAATACTTTATTTTTTAAATAAAGTAAAAAATAAATTAATACACAGTTATCTGGCGAATAAGTATTCAAGTAGTTCAAAATCTATTGGTATAAATGTTAGATTTAATGGTATTAGTAAAATCACAGGATTAAACAACCTTGATATTGGAAACAATGTGCATATTGGAGAAAATGCATTTTTTAAGGCAGAAGGAGGTTTATCCATCGGCGATAATACTCATTTTGCAAGGAATGTTGTTATATACACTCACAGTCATAATTATGAAGGAGAACGTCTTCCATATGATGATACATTTCGATTTAAGAAAGTTTCAATAGGTAAAAATGTTTGGATTGGCATAAATGTTACAATTCTTCCTGGAACAACTATAGGTGATGGTGCCATAATTGGAGCTGGAGCAACAATCTCAGGTCAAATTGCTCCAATGGAAGTAATTGGAGCGAAAGTTGGAGAAAAAATAAAATCAAGAGATAAAAATCATTATGAAAATCTTGAGTCAGCGAAGCAATATGGTGCAAAAAATGGACAACAATATGAAAAATAGAATTTGGATTTTAATTCCATTAATTATTTTTGTTCTGTTTTACAAATTAATATTATTAAATGAAATTCCATTGGCTGGAGATATGGTTGCTCATGAACCCATTAAACAATGGATTAGCGAACAAGATGAAATGCCACATTGGTTTCCTAATTTATTCTCAGGTATGCCTTCTTATGGTGGATATATTTATACACCGGGAGACCCAACAAAAGCTCTCTTGTCTAAAATATTTATTAATCAAGGATTACGCTTTTGGTTCTACTTTACCTTAGCAGGATTGGGTGTATTTTCTTTCCTCAGAAGAAAGAAAATAAATGAGTGGGCTTCCACTTTAGGTGGGCTCATTTTTTCTTTAACCCCATATAGCTTTGGATTGATTAATGCAGGGCACAATAATAAAATTCTAGCTTTTGCCTGGTTACCATGGGTTTTTATGGCTTCTGAAAAAGTGATAGAAAAATATTCAATAAAATCAATTTTAACCCTAGGTCTTTTTACAGCATTCCAAATGTGGTCCAATCATCCACAAGTTGTGTATTATACATGGATGTTAATTGGTTTTAGGCTTGTATGGTTGCAAGGAGAATCAATTGTAGACAAATCCTGGAATATTATATCATTTAGCAAAAGTTTTGGAGGATTAATTGCAAGTGTAATATTAGCATTAACAATGGTGGGAGATCCTTATGTGTCAGTATTTGAATTTAATAAATATTCAAATCGTGGATCTTCTTCAGTTTTAGACCAAACAAATGAAACAAAATCAGGAATGAAATGGGAAAAGGCAACCCAATGGTCCTTTCATCCATCAGAAACAATTTCTTTTTTATATCCCTATTATTATGGATTACAGAATTACCCCACTCGTGATATAAAATCAGCTTCATATTGGGGTTATATGCCATTTACGCAATCGACTCATTATTTTGGTATACTTGTTTTATTAATTGCGCTGTTGGGCGCATATATTAAAAAGCCAAATCGATTTGAATGGTCAATGTGGATTGTTTCTCTTTTGGCTATAATTATTGGATTCGGTAACCATTTCCCAATTCTTTTTTCTCCTTTTTTTAATTGGGCACCTTTTTTCAGCAAATTTCGTGTCCCATCTATGGTCTATATGACCATACCTTTCATGATGAGTTATTTGGGTGCTGTTGGATTCAATCGAATAATGAATAATATCAATGACAATCCTTCAAGAGTATTAAACAAAGCCTATTATATTTTTGGCACATTTATTGGTTTATCTCTTTTGCTTTTTATGGGTGGCGAATCATTATTATCCTTCTTTAAAGAAGGGGAAATGGGCAGATATAATGCTCAAATTATAAATTCTATTCGTGAAACACGTGCTGCACTCTTTCAAAAAGGGTTTATGGTTGCTTTAGGCATATCAGGAGCATCCCTTGCTATTATTTGGGCAGGATGTCAGAAAAAAATCACACATACAATAA
Source organism: Fidelibacterota bacterium (assembly GCA_018658715.1). Lineage (GTDB taxonomy): Bacteria > Fidelibacterota > Marinisomatia > Marinisomatales > UBA1611 > JABHGY01. Next base: position 18,495 of record JABHUQ010000110.1, on the reverse strand, counting down.
CTGGCGCAGCATTAGTTGGGCTAGTTGTTTTAGATCTTGGTCTTATAGATTCTGAATTTCTCCATTTAAAGCCAAGTATTGAAATGAGCAAACAGTTTCAAACTAATCAAGGCATAGAATTTCTTAAAAATGAATATAAATCGGAACCATTTAGAATTTATCCAAAAGATGACTTTTCTTCTAACCGGTATGGATATTATGGATTGGAAAGCGTCGGAGGATATAGGCCATTAAAGCTAAGACATTATCAAGACTTAATGGATGCAAGCACACGAGATGGGAAAGTTGAATTTTCACCAGCTGTTCAAAATATGTTAAATATACGATATGTAATTGATAAAGGCCGATTACTACCAAATCCAAATTATTTACATCGTGCTTGGATGGTAAATTCCATAATACCTGTTGAAGATCAGGAATCATCATTGATGACTGTTTTACAGCCAACGTTTTCACCTGAGAATCAAGCAGTAATTCTTGCTTATGATGGGCAATTGACTTTCGAAGAGGGTATGAATGAAGTATTGATAGAACAAATAGAAGAAAATAAAATTATCTTAAATGTTAATAGTGAAAAAGGTGGCCTACTTGTTTTATCTGAAATATATTATAAACCAGGTTGGAAAGCATTTGTGGATGATGTTGAGACTGCTATTTATCAAACGAATCATGTGTTAAGATCTCTTGTTATCTCATCGGGAAATCATCATGTTATTATGAAATATGATGATCAAAAGTGGAAATGGATTCGTTTAATATCGCGAATATCATTTTTTGGGACTTTAGTAGGGTTACTCTTCCTTAATAGAGATTCCTTACTAAGGATAATAAAAAAATAATGAAACAATATCGTCATACTGGGAATATAAAAGCTGGATTATTTATCCTAGGTATTATATTAATTTCCAGTTTACTCATTTATACTCAATCCCTTGTAAACCGTCTGCGTGTTGATAGTAGGCAAATTGTTACTCTCTATGCTGAAATCATTGCAAATACTGTGTCACAGCCAGATGATTCAAATCTTGATTTTGTTTTTGAAAATATTATTCAAAAAGTTCAATTCCCAATCATTCAAACAAGTTTGGATGGTGAACCACAATCATGGCGTAATCTTCCTGATCACGTACTTTCAAATAAAGATCGAAATAAATTCCTTGTCAAAATGGATGCTCAAACGAGTCCAATACCATTAGAGTTTGTAGACATAAATTCAAAAAATAAAATAATCTTTGGTCATTTGCATTATGGTGATTCTGACCTTATTCATCAATTACAATGGTTAGCCTATTTGGAAATTATTGCGGTTGCTCTTTTTATTTTCTTGGGCTTCACTGGTTTCTCATTTATTCGTAATAGCGAAAAAAGACATATTTGGGTGGGTATGGCAAGAGAAACAGCACATCAATTAGGAACTCCTGTTTCTGCATTATTGGGTTGGGTCGAATGGTTAAAAGAACATCCTGAAAAAACTGAAGAAATAATACCTGAAATCGAATTAGACCTCAATCGTCTTCAACAAATTAGTCGACGATTTAGTAAAATGGGATCAGAGCCAGAAATGGGATGGATTGATTTATCCCAAAATGTAGATCGTGTTATAGGATATTTAAAGAAAAGATTACCTTCACTTGGAAAAAGTGTCCAATTGAAAAATGATATATCATCTGAGGTACCAATATTCGCAAATGGATCCTTACTTGCTTGGTCTATAGAAAATATTATTCGAAATGGAATAGATGCTATTGAAGGTGATGAAGGGCTCATAACTGTTTCTTTAATAAAGGAAAATAATAGAGTACATATTCAGATTAAGGATAATGGGTGTGGTATACCGAAAAAAGATTGGAAAAATGTTTTTCGGCCAGGATTCAGTTCTAAAAAAACAGGGTGGGGTCTAGGATTATCTTTAACTCAACGAATCATAGAAGATATCCATGGCGGACAACTTAAAGTATTGGATTCTTCGGTTGGTTTAGGCACAACATTTGAAATTAGTTTTCCTGACCAAAAATAAGGATTTAAAATCAATTCTCTGAATCATTGGGTTATTCTGAATCTAAAGGTAATTTTCAGACTAATTTAAAGGAGAATATTGTGGATTTATTATTTGGAGCAGCTCAGCCAGGGCAAGGAAGTGGTGGCATAGTAGCCTTTTTGCCATTTATTCTTATCATGGGAATTATTTATTTTTTAATGATAAGGCCCCAAGCTAAGAAACAAAAAGAAAAATCATCCATGTTGGATAATTTAAGTAAAGGGGATAAAGTTGTTACTATGGGTGGAGTCTATGGCTCTATTTCAGGATTTAAAGAAAAAGGTCGCATTGTATTACTAAATGTGGATAAAACAACAAACTTGACCGTCAATAAATCTAGTATTGCTGGATTAGCCGAAAAAGTATCTTCAACGGACTTAGAAGGCCAAAATTAATGGCAGTAATGGATATCGTCCATTATGGGGATGCTATCCTCAGAAAAAAGTGTAAACCTGTTAAGCAGTTTAATGGTATCGAACGATTACTCGATGATATGTTTGATACTATGTATGAAGCAGATGGGATTGGACTTGCAGCAAATCAAGTTGGTTTAAACCTACATTTATTCATTATTGATATATCTCATACTGAAGAAGTCGAAGAACCATTTATTTTTATAAATGGTGAAATAGTAGGCAGTGAAGGTGAATGTGATTATGATGAAGGATGTTTATCTATTCCAGGAGTAACATTAAATGTTACCCGTCCAGAATCAATTGATTTTAAATACCAATCTCAAAATGGTGAGTGGAGTAGAAAAACTTTCTCTGGTTTAGCTGCCCGAGCCATTCAGCACGAAATAGACCATTTGAATGGAGTTTTTATTGTGGACCGGATTCAAGAAATTGATAAAATGTTCATTCAATCCGAATTGAAGGATATAGAAGCTCAATCAAAAGAAGAAAGTAAAACGAGACAGACCTTAACAAGGTATAATTTTTAATCTAAAGTATTTAAGAGGGAATTAATCCATGCGAATAATTTTTATGGGAAATCCTGCATTTGCAATTCCTTCATTAAATGCAATTCTAGAAAGTTCACACGAAGTTGTGGCTGTTATATCAAATCCTGAAAAGCGTATGGGGCGAGGGAAAACATTGTCTCATACACCCGTAGGGCAATTTGCAATTGAAAAAGGACTAAATTTAATTCAAGCTAACTTATTGAAAGATCCAGATTTACATTCTCGTTTGAGAGATCTAAATGCTGACTTAAATGTTGTTGTGGCTTATCGAATTCTTCCCCAATTAATGATTGATATTCCTAGAATTGGATCTATTAATGTTCATGCATCCCTATTACCAAAATATAGGGGAGCCGCTCCAATACAATGGGCGTTAATGAATGGAGATCATGAAACGGGAGTATCTACTTTTTTTATAGAAAGAAAAGTTGATACAGGAAAAATTATTCATCAAAAACAAACTCCTATAGATATTGGCGATGATTATGAATCCCTTTCAAGTAAATTATCTGAATTAGGTTCAGCCCTATTACTTAAGTCGCTAAATGACATTGAATTGGGAAAAAACGTTGGGATATCCCAAGATGATACACTCATGACGCGAGCGCCAAAAATTTCACCTGAAATGACTCATATCAATTGGGAAGAGTCGGGAGAAACAATTGCAAATTGGATTCGTGGATTATCTCCAAAACCTGGAATGTCAACTCAATATAAAGGAAAAAATATTAGATTATTTCAATGTGAATGGATTGTGAAACAAATTGGTAATAGTTATCCCGGTTCTATTTATGAAGTTGACAATCAATATATAGAAATTATTACTGGTAATGGGTTACTTAGAGTTTATGAACTGCAACTCGAAGGTAAGAGGCGCATGCCCGTTCAAGATTTTCTAGCTGGGAATAAAATTCAAAAAGGTGAATATTTAGGGGAGACCTTTTGAACGCTCGAATGGCAACATTATTAACTTTAACATCATTCGAAAAATCAGGTTTACAATTAAAGGTTGTTCGAGATTCGATTTTTAGACGAAAAAAAGTATCATCCATGGATCGACAAAGAGCAACTGCCCTTACGAATGAAATAATTAGGTGGATGTCTGTTTTGGACTCAATGTATACACCATTTTTAAAATATCAATTAAAAAGATTGAACCCTAAAGTAAAAGCAGCTCTTAGAATGGGAGTTTATGAAGGTGTCATTGATTCAGAAGTCCCACCCTATGCTGCCATTGATTCAGCTGTAGAAACAATAAAAGTAGCCAGTAATAAAAAATCAGCAGGATTAGTGAATGCCGTTTTAAGAAAAGCAATTAAACAATATCCTGAAAACGTATTTATTGCCAAAGAATTTTCTCAAAAAGCATTTCCTAATTGGCTTTCAATAAAATGGATAGAACAATTTGGCGATAAAAAAGCTATTGATTTAAGACAAACATTCATGCAACAAAGACCCATTATAATCAGGATTGACAGTGGTATTGAAAATGTATTTATAGAATTAAAGCAAATGGGTGTCATTTGGAAACCATTTCCTGAATTCGATAATATCGTGGAAATTCAAAAAGGTGGGGCTCAATTAACAAAAATACCATCATTCTTAAATGGGGATTTCTCAATACAAGATTCGGGATCTGCAGCAGTTACATTATTATTAGATCCAAAGCCAAATGAAATAATATTAGATGTGTGTGGTGCTCCTGGGACAAAATCTTTTTCAATTGCACATAAAATGAATGGATTGGGGGAATTATATGTTTCAGATTCAAATTCATCTCGGTTGAATATGGCGATAGAAGGGGCAAAACGATTTAATTTTAATCATATTAGATGGGAACAAAAAGATGCATCAGCCGATACATATCCTATGGCGGAAAGAATATTGATTGATGCCCCCTGTACAGGGACAGGTGTTATTGGGCGAAAACCAGATTTGAAATGGCGAAGAAACAAGAAAGATATATTAGAGATGAATGCTATTCAACAATCTATTTTGTCCCATATGAGTCAATTTGTTAATCCCAATGGAATAATTGTTTATGCAACATGCTCTATTGAGCCAGAAGAAAATTGGCAAGTAGTGAATGATTTTCTTAAATTGAATGATGATTTCAAAATCCAGTCGGCGAAACAATGGGTCCCAGAAAATTGGGTAGATGAAAATGGATGTTTATTTACATTTCCTTCAAAGCATAATGCAGATGGTATATTTGCCTGCCGATTAAAAAGAATATGAAAAATATTTTGATAAAATCAGTGCTTATTTGTAGTGGTATTGTAATTACCTTTATTATTTTAATGGATTTTATGATTATGCCATCATATGTAAGGCACAAAAAAGAGCAATATCTCGTTAACGTAAAAAATAAAAATTTAAAGTATGCTTTAATAGTGTTGGAATCTGAAGGGTTTAAAGGTGTTGTCTCAGATACGTTATATACAAATCGATATGATGCTGGAATAGTTATTGACCAGTATCCACGAGAAAATACTAAAGTAAAAAAAGGTCGAACAGTTCGTCTCAAAATATCCCAAAATGAAAAACTTGTACGAGTTCCTTATTTAGTAGGACAAAGTTTAAGAAGTGCAGAATTAGCTTTATCCCAATCAGGGTTATCTATTGATACTGTTTATCAAGAATATAACTCAGATTATCCATCTGGAAATATTACATGGCAACAGCCAAAAGGCGGAGACCGATTGAAAAAAGGTTTGGGAGTCCACATAATGGTGAGTCAAGGCGTTCCACCCAATTTTTTTCAAGTACCGAATCTTTATGGATTAAGCCTAAAAAAAGCAAAAAAAGAATTAGTCACTGCAGGTTTAGGGTCAGGGTCTATTAAGTATAGACAAAATGAAGATTTAATTCCATATACTGTATTAGACCAATCTATTTCTGCTGGAACAGTTCTAGAAAAACGGGCAATCATAAATATTACAGTGAGTATTCTTGATTTGAATGATATATATAATAAGGTGATTGATAAGTGAAAACCATTCCAATGAGTGAATATGCTCGAAAGGGAATTCATTTAAGTTCATCCTTTATCCCATTGTTTTATTTATGGGCTTCTCCAACAAAAGAGTTTATCCTCGGTTTCATTGGATCCCTTATTTTATTTTCTCTTTTATTAGAATATGGGCGAAAAAATATAACTTGGGGAATATCTATATTTAATACATATTTTAATTTTATGCTTAGAAAGCATGAATCTAAAGGTGCATTAACTGGAGCAAGTTGGGTTTTAATTGGTATGTTTATAACCATTTTTATCTTTCAAAAATATATAGCTGTATTATCGATTTTATTCATGGTGTTCGGGGATACATTTGCTGCATTGATTGGAAAATCAATTCCTATGGGACAAATAGGACAGAAAACATTATCAGGATCATTTGGTGGGTTAGTGGTTATATTGGCGATTAGTTTTTTGTTACGAGATTATGTCCCATTTATACCAGCAGTAGGGGGGGGCATCGTGGCGATGATTGTCGAGGTACTTCCAATACAATTAGATGATAATTTGACAATTCCATTAAGTTCTGGTTTAATGATGACTTTTCTAACAGGAGGGTTTGCTTGACATTTTTATCACCTACTGTTTTATTTGGCTTAGCAGCGGTTTCAATTCCACTCATTATACATTTATTTAGCAAATTTAGGACTCAAAATGTTGAATTTAGTACTATTCGGTTTATTCAAGATTTAGAGCATGAAACCATTCGAAATATAAAAATTAAGCAATGGATTATTCTTCTCTTGAGAATGATCATTATATTAGCATTAGTTATTTTATTTTCTCGCCCAGTGATGGAAGGATTTATTCCAGGGTGGATGGGTGCAGAATTAGAATCAAGAATCGTAATTGTCCTAGATAATTCAGCAAGTATGTCTGCAAAAATTGATGGTGAATCACGCCTATCTAGATCAAAAAATTCCATCGTGGATATGGTATCTGTATTCGGCGATAATACATTGTTAGATGTATACCAAACAAACCCACCCAAATTGTTATATTCTAGGTCTATTGATTTACCGGTCTTGAAACCCATTATTCAGGCTATATCACCAACATCATCAAATGATAATTTGTGGACATTTGTTGATTCAGCATTATCTATAATTGAGTCAACAGAACCTAATAAAGAATGCATCATATTTAGCGATTTTCAAACATGGCCTGATTCTGTTCAATCTGTTAAAGACCATGAGCATAATTGGCGTTATTATTTAGTATCTCAAGGACACATTCAAGATAATTTATCTATATTAGATGTTCAATCTGTGAGTCGCGTTAAAACAAAAAATCAATTATTAAAATTAAATACTCGCATTCTAAATAATGGTTCAATTCCAAAAGCAAATATACCAATAGAATTGTTTTTTGATGAACATCGCGTTGGGCAAGTTGTTACCGAATTTTCACCTGGTATATCAAAAGATTTTCTATTTCAAGCTTTTCCAACTGGGGAAAGATTGGTCCAAAGCAAAATTCAACTTCCTAGTGATGATTTTATTTTGGATAATGAGCTCGTTATCAATTTGCCCATAACACATGAAATTAAATGTGCTTTGTTCAGTCGGTCCACGGATAATATATTTATGTTGGAAACAGCTCTTAATTCCATCAATGAAAAGGAAGAATTCCTGACAATTGAACGTCAAATTCAGCCTGAACTAAATCGATTATTTCTGGATGATATTGATGTAGCAATTTTCCATAATGTTGGACAAATGTCAGATCAAAGTATCACTGATCTCAAGAAATTTCAAGAACAAGGTGGTGGAATTATTTGGTTTAGTGGTAGGTTAGAAAATCAACCTAGTCGCCTAGAAGAAATTGGCATACCAATTCCTCAAAGATTAATTGAATCAAATTCTGGATTTTTCAAAGCTGAAAAGGGTGAGTACTTTAATCAATTATTCCATGATTTGAATGTTAGGCATGTTGACCGAGAGATGCCTGAAATTTTCACCTATGTAAAAGTTGCACCATCCCGCTCAAATCAAGTACTCATAAAACTAAATAATGGTGATCCCTTTTTAATGGAAAGCATCGGTGGGTCTGGGCATATGTTTTATTTTTCTTCTCTTATCGATTTACGGTGGAATGATTTACCTATGCGCGGATCATTTATTCCTATGATTCATAAGTTACTTGTAACAGCAGGAACGGATGATTATAATTCAGATCCTGTACAAATTGATGAATCAAAGTGGGTTGCATTAACACATGAATTATTGAATCATGAATGGGAATTGATTCGCCCTAGTGGATCAAAGGAAAAATTAATTCCAGATTTCAAAAAGAAGGGATTAATGATTAAGAATACAAGTGAGTTGGGTTCTTATACTATTTATTCAAACGGTAGTCCATTTACATCATTTTCCACAAGTCTACATCCAGATGAAATTCCAACAGATCCATTTAAAAAGGCAGAATTATTATCCATATTTCCAGAAAATAATGCTAAATATTTAGAAAATTCCACTGACTTCACACAAGTATTTAATGAAGCTCGGCATGGGAGATCACTCTGGAAATCTTTTTTACTTATTGCTCTATTATCTATGATAGCCGAAACTATTCTAAGTCGAGGAACAGGTGAAACTATAAAACGGGATGAGAATTGATTCGAGGGTTTGACACGGTTGTAAAAGAAAAAGCACTTCTTGTTGGTACTATAACTCGCGGGATGGATGAGTATGATTTATCTGATCATCTAGATGAGTTAAATATGTTAGCTGATACTGCTGGTGCAGAAGTGGTGGGTAGAGTTACGCAAAAAATTAATAAAATTAATCCTGCTTTTTATATCGGAAAGGGGAAAGCTGAACAAGTATTGTCTCAAGCTGAAGAATTAAATGTAAGTTTATTAATCTTTGATAATGAATTGTCTCCCGCTCAAATAAAAAATTATCATAAAATTGCAAAAGATTTGAAAGTGATTGACAGAAGTGCCCTTATTTTAGACATTTTTCAAAAACATGCCAATACAAGGGAAGCACGCACTCAAGTTGATTTAGCCTACTATGAGTATTTATTGCCACGATTAACACGTCAATGGACGCATTTAGAGCGTCAAATGGGTGGAATCGGAACGCGAGCCGGTATGGGTGAGACTCAAATTGAGATTGATCGGAGACTTATTCGTGAACGAATTTCTCGACTGAAAAAAGATTTAAAGAAAATAGAGAAAGAGCGGCAAACACAAAGTAAAAAACGTGCAGAAGAATTCAGGTGTGCTCTTGTGGGCTATACAAATGCGGGAAAGTCAACATTATTCAATGCATTAACTGGTTCTAAAGTATATATCCAGGACCAGCTATTTGCAACATTAGATACAACCATTCGGCATTTGGAAATAAGTGAATCACATAAAGTATTATTAAGTGATACTGTTGGATTTATTCGAAAGTTACCACACCATCTAGTGGCATCATTTCGTAGTACATTGAAAGAAGTCATAGAAGCTAATCTGTTATTAATACTTTTAGATATGTCTTCACCACAAATAATTGAACATGCAGAAACGATAGAAAATGTATTGAAAGATTTAGATGCTCAAAAAATTCCAACATTATTTGTCCTGAATAAAGTTGATTTAATAACAGATGATAATCTAGTATTAAAATTGCAACGACGGTTTCCGGATTCAGTTATGATTTCGGCAAAAAGTCACTTAAGATTATCAGAATTAAAAAAGAGAATTGGTGGACTGATGGAAATAGAATATGAAACAATTGATTTGTCCTTCTCTTTTGATGAAGGAAAAATGATAGCAAAAGCTCAAGAAGGAGTTGAAGTTATTGAACGAGAGTGGACAGAGAATGGTTTACAATTGCGCATTCGTGGGCATCGAACTCGCATTGAAAAATTATTAAAAAATAAAATATAATTATTATTTATTCACAATGCTGTTATTTCTGATTATGAGTTACTTGTCGCAATTTACGATTCAAGTACCAAGGGAAAAAAAGTCTAATGAGTGGAATTAGACTCAATTTCCATGGAAGATAAATAGTTCGTTTATTTTTTTGAATTCCATCAATAATCCTATCTACGCACTCTTCCACACTTATTGATTCTTTATTATGGCCTTTTTTATTTTCTCTAATTTGAGTGCCATCAGCTCCAAATGCATTACTTCTTAGGTTGGTTCCGCGAATCCAACCTAGTATGATATCCATAAATTGGACAGAATCTCCTAACTCACATTCTAGAGAATCGGTGAACCCTTTTAATGCATGTTTTGAAGCAGCATAACCGGTATGATTTGGAAAACCCATAATCGCTTGACCTGTTGAAACTGAAATTATGAGTCCATGAGAGTCTTGGATATGTGGTAGTGCAGCATGAATAGAATTCACAGCGCCATGATAATTGGTATCCATTAAACCTTTAAAAAATTGGACATCCTGAATTTCATTAAATGGAGCCCACATACTAATCCCAGCATTTAGAATAAGAATGTCTAGACTTCCAAACGATTCAATTCCATTAGCTACTAATTGTTTACAATCTGCTGGACGTGTTATATCTGTTTTAACAGCTACACAATTACCGCCATTTTGAATTATTTCATTCTTTACATTATTAAGTTTTTCTTCAGAGCGTGCTCCAATAATTATATTGGCGCCTAAATCAGCACATTTTTTAGCTAACTGTTCTCCAATGCCCGAAGAAGCCCCAGTTATAAGGATAGTTTTCCCTTTTATTTGAACCATGAACGCCTAAAATTAATCTGCGAATACATTATTTTTAATTCCAAAAATATTATTGGGATCTATAGAATCTTTCACATTTTTAATCATATCAATGCTAGAGTCCGATAATGTATCTTTCATAAAATCTTTTCTTAATTTCCCAACACCATGATGATGGGAAATTGATCCGCCATTATCCATAATTGATTGGCGTATTTTGTGTTCAATTTCCCCAAATAGAATTTCTGCATTATCAATTCCTTTGATGTATAACCCAAACATAAAATATATAGCTACACCTGTATGATAAATTTGTGGAATACGATAAGACATATAAGGAATTCCTGGAATAGAGTGTTTCTCATGTAAATCGTATAAAGTTTTTGTTGCTTCGTCACATACTTTTTGAATATTAGACCAAGGAACAGATGTTTCCATTGTTTCACCAATGATATGAAAATCGGTTAAAAAGTCCCGTACATATGCAATGGCATATGTGAGCATATAACCTCGTTTCCCATTCTCAGACCCGCCAGCCAATCCAGAATGCTTTACAGCTAATGCATTTAAATTCTTTTCTTGATAGGCTACTTCTTTTGCATTACCCTCCATAACAAAAGTTGCAGCACACATTTTATGCGGATCAAACCCTTTAATATTGAGAACGAAAAATTTCTTTATATCGTCCAATATCTTTGAAAATCCTGACGATTTAGGCTTTAACGCTTGTCCGAATCGAAATTGAATATTATCCACTAAACGCGCACTTGCAGGTATATAATTTGTTTGGGATAATTCATGTAAAAATTGCACTCCATTTTCCCAATCAGGGAAAACAGCCGAACCATATTTTTGGACTTCAGGTTTTTTATGGATTTTGACGATTGCTTTTGTAATAATCCCAAGGTTTCCTTCATTCCCATAAATGAAATTTTCAGGGCGCATTCCAATTGAAGCTCGAACAATAGGGGATACTTGGTCAATTACACCCGTGGGTGTGATCATAGTAACATTTTTTACAATATCTTCAATATTCCCGTATCGGTTTTTTTTCATACCACTGGCATGAGTTGCAATCCAGCCGCCCAATGTGGATAATTCAACACTATCTGGTTCATGGCCAACCATATAACCTAATTTTCCTAATTCATTTTCCATATACGTCCCTGTAATACCTGCTTGAATACAGGCGCGGCGATCTTCTTCATTCACCCATTCAATTTTATCCATTCGTCTCATATCCACGGCAACCATCATGCGTGTTTCATTCTCAGGTAGCTTGAGAGCACTGCTCACACTTGTGCCTCCGCCATAAGGAATAATACATACATCGTGCTTAGATGCATATTGAATAATTTGTTGTACTTCGTCTTCCGATTCAGGGTAGAATACCATATCTACAGTAGTATCTATTTTATTATACAATACTTTATATACTTCTTCAGATGTCGTTTGTCCATGACTATGAATCAATCTATCATCATTCGCCACCGTAAATCGATCTAAATCAAAGTTTGATTTTATATCATTGAGAAAAGGTTCATTAATTGTTGGTTCAGAAATAGGTTTATCTTCTATTTGTGGTAGCAAATCATCAGAATCAATTTTAAATCCTAATACTTCTTCGACGTAAGGTATCAAGTCGGGCATAGGTGTTCCACATAAATCATAACGATTACCAAACATAGTAACGGACCGATCTTCGTTAAGGGTGAAACCAGAATCTTTATATCCCCATTTATGTTTGAATGAAATATCATCATTTGCAAAAAACTTTTTACGAGACATTGTATTTTTCTCCCATTTGTTTAATCGTACTTTCTAAATCTTGAGTGAATTGAATCACGGGTTGTGGATCTAATCCAGAATCATATTCTGTTCCAATATGTTCTTCGATATACTCACTTGGGTAAATGGGATCCGCAATTTCCATTTTAATAAATGTTGGTCGCATAAAAAATTTGTCTTTTGGCCAAGCTTTATGAGATCCATGAATATATAGAGGAACAATAGGTACATTTAATTTAAGGGCAAATGCTGCAGCGCCTTTTTTAAATCGTCTCATCTCTCCAGGTTTACCACGTGTTCCTTCCGGAAACATAATAAGACTCCGATTATCTAAAGCCATAAACCCTCGACAAAGTGCAATAGTATCATTAAGGCTAAATGAATGTTTCCCTTTTATCCTACGGTCAATGGGAATCAAATTCATACCAATATTAGTGAGTATGCGCTTTAATTTATTGTCAAACCAATAATCCCTAGCAGCCAACATCCCAAAATGACTAAACCCTTTTCCGGAAGCTGACATAAGTAAAGCTACATCCATGTGACTATTATGATTGCAACACAAGATATAGGATGTAGTTGGAATTTTCTCTCGTCCAATAACTTTGACTGGTGTATAAATAGTAAAAACTGTTTTACAAAATATCTCGAATAATTTTTTAAAGAAATGAGATATAAAAGATTGTTTTGTCAGTAAATACGAAAATTTATCGTCTTCAAGAACAGAATAAGCTGTCATTTACTTTCGTCCATATTTCATATGTGCTTGTGTAAATGTACCACTTGCAATAGCAGACATTAATGATATTTCAAGAGCTAAGCTTGATGCACATATAATTTCTGCTAACTTGCGTGAAGAATGTGTCCCATTATCGCACCCAAGTAATTTTAAATTCTTTTGTTGAGCAATTAATCGAGTGCCACCACCCACGGTACCAACCGTAATTGAAGGGAGTGTGAGCCGGCATTTTAATCCTTCATCAACTGGTTCTGTTTGAAAATGACCAATTGAATTTTCTGCCACACATGCCGTATCTTGTCCAGTTGCTATATAGATAGCTGTTAATGCATTCGAAATATGAAGATGGCAACCAGTCGTTCCTGCCATATTCGTAACAGTAGGTCCAATTTGCTGGAAAATATTCACATCATCTAAATGAAGACCCAAAATACGTTTAAGGACAGAATGTTTTAATGTCGTTTCCGCAATAACACTATGTCCTCGCCCCATAATCATAGTTCGAGCAGACGCCTTTTTATCACTGTTAAATCCTGACTCTAAAATATAATTATACCCAGTGTTATTTTGGATATAATCACAGGCAAGTTTGGCTGCTAAAGTAACCATATTTTGGCCAGCAGCATTTCCAGTATCCAAAACCATATCTAAAACCACATAATTTTGAATCGGATATTGATCAATTCTGAGAAGTTTCCCATAATTTGTAGATGATTCTGCTATTTTTTTAATTTCAACAAAATGAGTATCTACCCATTTCATAAAGTCTGAAGATTCCTTTAAGGAATTAAAGACAAAGACAGGGGAGCGCGATAGTTCTTGTTTAATATATTGAGTTGAAATTCCTCCGGATAGAGTAGTCGCATACATACCGCGGCTCATGGAAATGGCTAATGTGCCCTCAAGCGTACACACAGGTACAGTGAATTCTCCTTGTGCATATTCACCATTTATAATCAAAGGTCCTGCAATTCCCATAGGAATAGGCAAAAACCCAACATGATTTTCAATAATCCCTTTTAAGTCTTCCGGCTCATTCGTGGGCGTTTGATCAAAACACATCCCTGTTTTTTCTTCAAGCCAATTTAGGCGATCGAGTGTATCTTTTTTTGAATATCCACTTGGGATTTTGCGATTGTTATCTGATTCTTTTTTATTAATATTTTTCATGGGTTATCTATGGAGAATGGAAATGTGAATGAATAAAAAAAATGCCGGGCAGTCGACTTTCAGGACCGCAATCTGGTTGACGGTGGAAGCCTCTTGCAAACAGCAAACTTCCTTGATCTCCGAGAGAGAGAAAGGCCTGTTTTTTGTTAACAAAGTACAGCTCCCTATTATTAAGGGTAGATCCAGAATAGGCATACACTGCCCGGTAAAGTATTTCAAAAATCGATATGAATTTAGATATCACTAATCTTTACCTGCAATCAAATTTAGGAACCATTTGGAATATTTATTTGGTTCTCGGTTGACGCTACTGCCACTGCAACGGATGCATCGCCAGTTACATTAACGGTTGTTCGCATCATATCAAGAATTCTATCAACGCCTAAAATTAGAGCAATTCCTTCGCTGGGGACACCCACAGCTTCAAGTATAATTACAAGCATGATAATGCCTGCACCAGGAACGGCTGCAGTGCCAATAGATGCTAACACAGCAGTTAAAATAATAGTGAGTTGTGCCCCTAGATTTAGTTCCATCCCTAAAGTTTGAGCGATAAAAACAGCAGCAACTGCTTGATATAGTGCTGTCCCATCCATATTAATTGTTGCTCCTAAAGGAAGAACGAATGATGATACTTCTTCGGATACACCTAATTCATCTTCACATCGTTCCATAGTTACGGGTAAGGTTGCACCACTTGAACTGGTAGAAAAAGCTAATAGTTGAGCAGGAGCAATTCCTTGATAAAATGTTTTTAATGGCATTTTTGAAAACAATTTCAATACAGTTGTGTAGGTTCCAATCATGTGTAGCAATAGTCCAATAATGACAGCCAACATGTAATACCCAAGTGCTCCAAGTAATTCCAGAACTTGACCTATATTATCTCCTGCCACTTTATTGATGGTTTGCGCAATAAGGGCGAAAACACCGTAAGGTGCCATAAGCATTATAATATCAACCATCTTAATGATAACATCATTGAAACCTTCAAAAAAATCTAATACAGGTTTGGCTTTTCCCTTGGGGACTTGAATTAATCCAATTCCTAAAAAGATGGCTACAAATACGATTTGTAACATATTCCGATTGCTTTGGGCCGAGTTGAAAAAGTTACTTGGGACCATATCTACAATAGGTTGTAATGGGCCACGATCTTTTACTTTTTGTGCAGAGCCAGCACGTGAATTGGCATCTTCTAAATATGTTTGTTGTAATTTGATTTTCATCTCTTCTGGAACTTTATCTCCAGGGCGAAGTCCGTTTACTATAACCAACCCAATGGTAACAGAAATAGCTGTTGTTATTATATAAATTGCAATGGTTTTTCCGCCGATACGTGAAAGTTTTTTCAAATCTGAAAGTGAAGCTACACCTGTTATGAGGGAAGCTAAAACAAGGGGTACAGCAATTAATTTTAATAAATTAATAAAAATTGTTCCAAAAGGTGCGACCCAATGTGTTGTAAAAAGTCCCCATCCTAATGTTGCACTTAGGATTCCGTACCCTAACCCCAGAACGAGTCCGATAATAATTTTCCAATGTAATGGAAGGTTTTTCATTGTTATTTCCTTATATCTATAACCAAAGAACTGGGGAATTTAAATGGGATAAATTTCAATTTCTTAATTTTATTTATCTCCTCAATAATTGTAGTCAATGACCTATATCTCTGTTTTAGTAATTATTTATTAAGGCTTTGAACTTATTGATTGCTATATCTAAATTAGCAATAATGGGTAATTAGTAATATGTACCTCAGTAGAATCAGAATCGAAACAGTCAAAGAAAAGGATAAGATAAATGAAGAAAACAATATATATAACAATGCTATTTAGCATATTCATGACTGCTTGCGGTAGTCCACCTCCTGCTCCAACACCAGTTGATATGCCCCCTCAATCTCGTGCAGCAAATCCGCAGACTCCAATGGATGTTCCTAATTGGTTTATGATGACACCTGAACCGGACGATGAGTATGCAGTATATGCTACTGGTGAAGCAACTTCCCGTAAGATGAATATTGCCATGCAAAAATCGACACAACAAGCGAGGGCAAATCTTGGCCAGTCTATCAATGCAAAAGTTCAATCTCTAATAGAGTCGATGGTTGAAGAAGCTGGTATGGGAGAGAATGTGCAAATTACAGAATTCTATTCAGAAGCTTCCAAGTCAGTAAGTAATGAAACACTCTCTGGTGCTGTTGTTGTCAAGAAATATCCATATCAGATGAGTAGTGGCGGTTACAGAGTTTATGTTTTGATGGGCTTAAGAAAGGCACCATTTGATAATGCAGCGAAACAAGCTATTGTGTCAAAGGTCAAAGAGAATCAAGAAGAAGCAATGTATGCTAACTTTAAGAAGACTCAAGCCTTTAATCGCCTCGACGAAGCAATAGGGGAATAACCAAACATTTTATCTTTCCAACTCACAATCAATCTCAGATTGATTGTGAGTGTTTTATCAATAAAATATTTTACCAAATTGTTTGAAAAGAAAGATAGAAAGAATATTCAATTAATATATATTAAGGAGAAATAAAATGAAATATTTACTAAGCACAATTCTAACAGCAGTTCTAGCTATGGGGCTCATTTCATGTAGCGGTTCTAAACCAACTGGAGCCGGTGGACCGCAGGCACAAGCTGGTGCTGTAGCAAAACCAGCTAAGACTGGCAATGAGAAGATTGATAAGTTTGTTGAAGATGTTTTTGCGATTCTTGACCAAATGCAAGAGATGAAAGAAGGTTTAGCAGAAATAAATGTGACTCTTGATGAGATGAATGATCATCCTGTCAGTCCAGTCGAATGGATGAAAGAAGATATGATAAAATCTTTAGCAAAGGCTAAAGATGGAGCAAAACAATTAGATCCAGATGCAATTGTTGAGGCGCTAAAAGGAAAGATTTATGGAATGGTGGAAAGTGCTAAACAGACAAAAGTGGGTATGGACAATGTAATTAAAAGAGCCCAGTCATTAATGCAAATATTACCTCAGCTACCGTCGGAGACAGCAAGCTTGGGTTTAAAAGCACCGAAAGCACTAAAAGCAATTAAAGCTACGGGTGCCCCACTTAAAGCTATACCTGGAGAAGGCAAGGCAATTGCTACTGAAGCCCAAACAGTTTTAGATAATTGTAACAAGTTGCTTTCATCTATTGGTAAATAACAATTCTCAAAATTAATGCAGATACTAAGGAGGAAAATATAATGAAAATATCAAAAACAACAGTTCTCATCATAATCTTCTGTCTTGGGTCAATGTTGTCTGCCCAACAGGGAAAATACGTTCGAAAGTCGGTGAGTTCATTAGAATCAGTTTGGTTTAAACCAGGCTCCGTTTCCGGGATGTCCTTTGATTCCAAAACATTTGACAAATTCATTGACTTTTACGTCGAGGTTGAACGATTCGACTATAATGTCATCCCATCAAATTTATTGCAAGATTTTCGACGTGAAGCAAATTCAATAGACGAAGTAACTCCGGAAGCACTCTCCGAAGTGTTGGAAAATACGGTGACGAGTAAAATCGTTGAAATTCTCAATGACCCTGATGTGATGAAACAGCGAGGCGACGCTTTAAAGGACGAATCAGCATTCCAATCCTTTGCTGCCACAAAAGCAAAATCACTAGGTCTAACCGTTGATGAATTGAAAACATTAATGAACTCAGCATACATTTACCTACCTTTTATTAATTCAGCTACTAAGGAGAACGAAAAGCCAGATAACATCTCCATTACGCTGGAAGGTGGCATCATTTGGTGGCAAATGGAAATGGATAGTGAAGGCACTACAAGTGTGGAACAGGTCTTATCAGCAACCACAAAAGGAATTGGAAGCGCTGACCCAACAGAGAAGCAAGTATTAACTGAAGCATCTGCATGGCCTAAAGATTTTAGATTTGGAGATGAAAAATGGAAGACAACCCCGGAACAATATGCTCAGAATAGCGCTATGTTGGCATTCTGTAAAAATTTGGGAGTCAAAACGAAAAAAATTGACGACTTCAAATTAACAGCCCAAATCACTGAAGCAGATGGGAAGAAATATGGTTTCCCATTAGGACACAGAGAAGGCGTCCAT
>JABHUQ010000109.1 GCA_018658715.1 Fidelibacterota bacterium | reverse complement strand
TTCATTATATTGTGAATTATCATAATATGAAATATTTTGTCCAACTCCTCCTTCATAAGAATCATATTTACCAGATTCAATAGTCCCCGGTATTTGAAAAAAGCTACCAATATAAGGTTGTTGTTCCCCAACTTGAATATTAAAAATATTTGTGATCCCTAAATCTGAGCCAGAGTAAATTTTTGCATACATATTATGCATACCTAACGAAAGATTTGTTGCTGTATACTCATATGGGTAAGTAAATATTTCTCCTAGTAACTCTGTGCCGTCATAATATTCAACTCTACTTACATTCTGATTTTCAGTTTGAACCAACAAATTGGCACTTCCATTAATATAGGCTTGATTAAAATCGGATGAGATAGTTCCAGATATATTAGATCCTCTATTCGTAGCCATTTCTTCCGCTGGTACTTCTAACTGAAAACCATCTGAAAAGGTAACTGTTATTGGAGTATCCGAGTAATTATGAGCAACATACGTGAATTCCTCGCCATTATTAAATGTAGCAGAAATTGGATAATCAGCGGTAATTGAAGTATCTACACTTCCAATAGCATTCATGGAATGTAACCAATGATAAGTTTGTGCGTCTGAAATACCGAATTTTAATGCACGATCTGGATTAGAATTGTAGAGATCTATTGCTGCTTGAGCATCTATAAAAGAAAGATATTTCCAATATGTATCATGCCATAAATTAGGGTTTACTTCATTGTTTAAAATTCCGGTATTAGTTGTTATTTCATCCCATAGATTTTCTGCATATTCTTGATGGTGACCCAAGTATAAAGAGCCTCCGTGAATAGGATACATTTCAATACCGTAAGATGCAGCAATGTCAGAGGTCCAAAAAGTTCCATTATCAAAAGAATTTCCCCAAACTCTCGAAACTAAGTTATATTGTTGGTTTGGCTGAGAAATCTCAAAGTTACGCTCATAGATATCAAACCAATATTCTTCTACTGCCGTTTGCTCTGTAGTATAAATATAGATACCTAAGTCTCTTATGTCATCATGTTCAGTGATGGTCCCCCAATGTATCAAAGAAGAAGCAAATTGCATACTTTCTGAAGTTGATTCCTGATCGTTTCCTCCGGGAAAAGTAGCAAAACCATTTGCCCAACTATGGCCTGCATATGGACTGAAATTTCTTAAAAAAGGAAACTCTGTGTCTTCTCGATCAAAAGAAGCGGCGTCACGAATCAATAAATTAATCATCCCCCCCCACTGGTCTGCCCAACTAGGTTCAAACTGTTCTATAAATGAAGCAGCATGAATAAAATATCCCCAATGAAAATGATGATCATTGATATTATTATCCTGTCCATGACCTGCTGGATATCCAATTATTGATGACCAATTATCATTATAATAAAATAAAAATGCTACTTCTCCAGATTGATAGCTTAACCAATCTTCAAGTCGTTCTTTAATAGTACCAATCATTTTATCTCTTGCTTCAAAATCACCAGTTTGATCAGCAATCCTAGCAGTTTGAATCATTCTATTCATCATCTGTCCTTCATTGTATGAATCTGTCCATGTTGCTAAGCCATCATTTTCAATTTGTGAAATTTTTTGGTCCATTTCAGATGGGTTATAACCTTCACTATAATTAGTTAAATAGGGTAATGTAGGTAAAATCCCTTTGAAAGTATTTTCCACGACAAAACTATTACCATCTAATGTTTTTAATTCCCCTCTTACAACGTCATATGAATATTCACTTGGAGTTGGAGAGTTTGAAGCTAAATTATTCCACTGGTGGGGTAATAACCCTAATAGCATATTTGTATTTGTTCCTTCTTTAACTTCTGTTGAAACTAAAAAGTTTGTTGTGATTTTTGAATTACTTTGATCAAAACTCCAAGAGGTAATAGTGTTAGTTGGAAAAACATAAGCATACTGTTTGTATTCATCAGCTATGGTACTTACACTAGTTGAAACGTCTGGAAGCATGGCCATAGACCAATAATTTTTATCATCTAAGGTAGAACTGTAAATATTTCCGCTTTGAGACCAAGTACTTCCAACAGGCCCATAGAAAACAAAGTCTTTATTGTTAGTTGCATTTTCTATGATGAGAATTTCATCTGATATAGTTGTTGCTCCAGAGTTTACTTTTATTTCTACAACATCAGTACTCCCTTTAGTAAAGTAAAGAAATGGCATACCAATCCCCGATGTTGCCTGTAGGTCATGTGATCCATCATTCCAATTCATTGTAACAGTCCAATCTGAGAAATCTGAAACAGTGGCTTTATTTGTAATTAAGCCAGTAAGGCCAACTTCAATAGGTGCAGAATCACCAATAACTCCCCATGGAATGTGAGTGACAATTAAACCTTCATTGGTAGTTTTTAAAGTTAATGGATAATTAAATAAATTATCAGCATGATTTTCTTTTATGAGTTTTGACCACCAATCATTTGTTGGAACTGGTTTTCCAATAGCATTTCCACTTAACTGGGGAGATCCTGATGGATATTCATTTCTACCAGCTGAATCTGTTCCAGGAAAAGAAGTTGTATAGCTACCTTCTCCTACTTGTACTATTTGAGAAAAAGTAGGATGAATTATAATGATAAAGATTATTATTAAAATATTTATTGATTTATTCATCCTTTATATTACTATAATCTCACTTTTGAGAAAAAAGATTATTTCAATAAAATTAACTTCTGCGTCTGTATAAATCCATTTGATACCATCTTTATAAAATACAATCCGCTAGGATGATTTTTCGCATTCCATGTGATTTGATGAGTACCTGCTTCTTTAACACCATTATGCAGATTGTCAATCTCTCGTCCTGTTGTACTAAATATTGATATACGTACATCAGATGTTCGTAATAATACAAACTCAATAGTAGTCACTGGATTAAATGGATTGGGATAAACGGATTTAATACTGAATCTATGGGGTAATTCCGTACTTCTCCCTCCGTCTATAATGCCAACTGTTGATTGACTGTCCCGAACAAGACGACCATAGTTATATATTCGAATCACATCTCCCTGCGGTCCATGTCCATAGGGCCAATCTTCTGGATCACCAGATTTGGGATCACTTCGTTGCGCACCTGCCCCATGAACATCAAGCAATTGTTGATTACCAGAGTTGGGTGGCATTTCCATCCAACCTAATGCCTCACCAAAACACACATATGCACCATTATATCCATTCTGCATATTGGTATGAGTCGTCCCTGTCCAGTAGGATGGATAATTATTGTCTCCACCTTCATCCGCAATAACAGAACAGGTAAAAAGTGGATCAATTGCAGCTGAATTGGTTGTCGCAGGTGAACGGGTATAATCGACAATACTTTGAAGTTCTTTTACATTTGGTAATCGCCAATCATTATATCCAAGATAGTTTTCACTATTTTTTTGCTGAGCCCAATCAAGCGCTTCTTCCCAGTTCAAGCCTGTTTCGGTATCGTTCTGTTGCCACATCAAATCGGTGGCATTATCGGTAATTGTGCCATCGCCATTATCAATAAAATCATTAATCCCGTATACTTCATTTCCTCTAACATAATAAACATAATATTCTTTATAATCACCATTTTGAAGTTGATCGGAAGGATAACCTTTAATTCTGCCATCTGCGAAATTTACCCCAAACATCGTTTCGTTACCGTTCATTGTAGTCCCAACATAAAGAGTGGAAGTAGCCATTTGAGAATCGATGATACGATCTCCTGCATTTGTATCGCCGTAACCAAAATCAAAGTAATCTGTATCAATAAATGGTGTTAATTCCGATGGATCATTTCCTTGATAATTACTGCAATCAATACCGCTGAATAAAATCAGAGAATATTGTTCTTTGATATTCGGAAGTCGCCAATCATTATATCCGCCAACATCAACAGACGAAGCACTTGCGACGGCTTCATCGTAAGTAAGTTTATCATCATGATCAATTACACCATCACCAGTTAGATCACAAGTTTTTGTCCACATCAAACCGGTAACATTATCAGTGATTGTTCCATCTCCATTATCTATATAATTTGGTTGATTTCCATCATATTGTGCATCTTGACCATAAAAAGGTTCATCAATTGAAGGCTCTGAAATTTCATCTTCATCATCATAGTTTAGAATTTGTCCAGTATCTACAATTTTATAATGATAATTTTCCGGATTTTCGGTTGGCAACTCTATTACTTCTCCCGGAATTAATTCTACATCATCAAAAGCAGAATAATCGGAAGCATATCGTTTTATTTTGAATGTACTGTTTTCAAAACCACCTTGTCCGCTTGGAATTTCTTCATCCCAATATAAGGGACCATTTTCCACAACAGGATTCACATATTCCCAAACAATCTCCGAATCTTCCGTGACTTCAAAAAAAGTTCCAGTTTGACCTTCACAGATTAGAGTGTTACCGTTTGGTAAACGTTGTGTACCTGAAATATTTTGAGAATAAAAATCTGTCGGATTCTCTGCTTGGTATATCCAGTTTTGGTTGGTTGGTCCATAAGCTTCACCAATTTCTGGATATAAATAAATTCCATTTCCATCAACAGGAAGTCCAATTTCATCTACAGTTGAATAATTTCCTTCCGGTCTTCCAATTCCATTGTTATAAACCAAAATGTTTTCTTCACCCGGAAAACCATTTTCTATCCATTGTGAATCATGTTGCCCAAAAAGTTTTCTGCCAGCACTTGTACCAGAATCATACGCTTGTGGGTTGCCCCAACGGTATAGTAAATCACCACCTTTATTGTTGTTTCCACCTTCATGAGATGCTGCTTCCGCAGTAGTTGTACTATGATCAATAATCCATACTTCACTAAAATTATGAACGCTAATTATTATTTGATCTAACTCTTCATTATAATCAATTCCGTTTGTATGAAGCCAATCGGCAATTCCAGCTTGATGATTACTAGTAGAATAGTTTAAATCAATTAGTTCCGGATGTTCCATAACTACACCGTAATTTAGTTTTGAAGAATCATAATCTTGAATAAGGTGATCCCAAGCATGCCATTCCCAAATAATATTTCCTCCGGAAATTCCATTAGGTTCAACTTCAATAATGTAGTCCGGCCAAAGTGCATCATCATCTAAATTATTTGGATTTCGACCTTGCTCTATTGCTTCCGTTACAGTTTTATTTTCCCATACAATCATTAGAATATTTCCATTTGGTAATACTTCAATATCATGATGTAATCTGGAGTCTGAATCATTTAGTTCATAATTCCAAATAAGATTTCCATCCCAATCGTATTTTTCTACAATACCTGTACCACCTGGAGCATTGATACTATTATTTCCAATGGGAGTTTCTGAAACAACTAAATCTCCATTTCCCGCTAAATAAGCCATCTGAGTTCTTTCATTTTGAGTATCCCAAGAATGAACTTCTCTACCTTCATTATCAATTAGATAAGTTGCAGTAGAACGCATTGAAGTGAATAAAGTATAACCTTCAAAACTTTGTTCTTCGTTTAAGAATAATCCGACAGTCTGTTCTTGCGCAAACAGGTTACAGGCAAATGATATTGCTATGATCATTATTAAGTTGAAAGTACTGTGTTTCTGTCTCATTTTTTTATATTCTTTATTTTCATGAATGCTCCTATTGCTTTTATTTAAGTAGCATCATTTTTTTGGTACTAATGTATTCCCTAGCCTGTATCTGATAAAGATAAACACCCGCAGAAACTAACTGACCTTGGTTATTGGTAGCGTTCCATTGAATTGTACTATTCCCTGCTGTTTGTAAACTATTCACTAGTGTCTTGACTCCTCTACCCATCATATCATAGATAGTGACGTTGACTAATCCATCTTCTGGTATGTCATAGCGAAGTGTAGTCACAGGGTTAAATGGATTAGGGTAGTTTTGGTAAAGGGCGTATTGACTTGGTATACCTGTTTTATCTTTTAAACTTAATCCACTTGTATTTGTTGCTCCTGGCGTAGGATTCATAAAAACCCATTCTTCATCACCATCAGATATTCTTCCAAAAGATATATCATCTGTTTGTGGACCAAAATTATAACTAATGACTGGGTTCCCATCTGCATCAGCTATGTAAATAGTTTCCCCATCACTTGAAAGTTTTTCATTTATTTCAGGAAAACCATTATTATCTCCCGTGTACCATAGCACGAGAAATTCTCCTGGAGCAATACTTGTGTCTAGGGCAACTGTCGTAATTAAACCATCTGTATCGCTAAATCCCCATCCATTGATATTAATTGGCTCTATACCAATATTATACAACTCAACAAAATCTTCAGAATTAGCATTAAATATACTATTCCCACAACAATTTTCACTGGCCGCTAGAAACTCGTTAATTACTAGGTCACTGGTAAAACTAGTTTCAACATCAATATCGTAAAATTCATATTCAGAATTTGCAGGTAAAAATGTCACCGCTTCGCTATTTTCAGCGTAAATATAATACTGAATATCAGTAGGGCCAGCTATTATAGATATACCGTAAACCCCATCTCCTTCCTGTCCATCTCCATGGTTGCCATCATCATACATATTTATTTTATCAAAAATACCATATGAGTTTGATCGATATGCTAGGAACACATCATTCACATTGCTAACCTGCGCAGAAAACCATATCTCATCTGAAGAAGATACATTTTCAGGTGAATTGAATACATTACTAATCTGTGGGGATTCGAGTTGTAATTCATTGAGTCCTAATAAGTAATCAACTCTTGCGTTCATTAACTGAACAATTCCGATAATTGGTTGATTCCCCGGGCCTGGCGGTCCTGCACCCCCAATTTGATTATATACATTATCAGTGAAATTAGAATAACTATAAAATTTATTCTGATCAGCCAATACATCTGCTGCTATAATATCTTGAATCTCTAGCGCTCTAGTTTCATACCAATTATTAGAGAAGTTATCTCCAATCATTGTTTTTAGATGTGCAACATATATTTTCCGATATGTATCATTGTTTAATATTTCACTGATAACTGGGAATCCACTCTCATTTAAATTAGTAAAAGGACTATAGTTCTGTAAGCCATAAGTGTCCAGGTTCCCTAAAGTTTGATGATGCGAAAAAACACCGAAACTTTCATTTAAGTCCCATGGTATTGGATTAAACCTTCCGAAATCATCTTTGTATAGATAATAATTTTGTGGATTGTTTATTGGACCGTCAAGATTCACAATAAGGTTAGAAAAAGCCAAAAACCAAAGATGTCTATCAATATTTAAGACTTGGTCAACATATTCATTATAATTATTTAATGTATCAAGAAAATCAATTAGCTCATCCCAACCATAATCAGATTTCATATCGTATAATCCAAAATAACTGTTTGAGTCTTGACCTACATATTGCCAAACTCCGCCTGATGGAGGACCTCCCCCCGAAGTGATTTCGCCTTTAACACTAGTATTTTCATCACTCCCAAAATGAGCCCGCATGAAGAATTTATCAATACTCTGGTCACTAGTATACAACCCAAGATGAGTACCATTGATATAAACATTGGCAAAGTTCGCCTGACTGGCTGGAAAATATTTTCTGGCAATTTCATAACTCAATACTTCTCTAATAAAACTAGGGTCTTTGAAGGCATTGGCTAATTTTATAGTGCCATAACCTTCAATTGATTGGTCATCAATAATATGATCTAATTTAATATTTAGAGGGTTTTTTACTTGATTGGCTGTGTATGTACTATTCCCTTTATACCGAATACCTACACTATCAAAAATATTACCATTGATTGCCACCGTACCAATTAGTCTATCTTCATCCCCTTGATAGACAAGTTGATCAAGTAAATAGTCCCAGTTCGATTCTTGAAATGTAATTTCTATAGTATTAATGGTATCAATGTCGTAAAAATCCTGGCTATTTATACTATTGATCATTACAAAAGAACCAACAAAAAACATTATCAATTTATTAAGCTTCATTACTATCCTTATTTTTCTATTTAGGTATAAAACTAGACACTATATTTGCCAAGAAGTTAAAAAATATCAATTAATAATCGATAAACTTCACGTAGCAAAATTTTTTTAAATTGGCAGAATAATGAATGAGTGTCAATTTATTCCAAGAAGCATCAAACCCAACTAATGTGAAGTTTGATGCTTTTTGGATAATGGGTAGATTTTTGTATGTTTAAAGCAATAATTATTGGTGGTACAGGTGCTACCGGGAAACAAATACTGAATCAACTAATTAGAAATCAAAATTGTGATTTGGTTACTTCTATTGGAAGAAGACCCGTCTTAGATGGTAAAAAAAATGATAAAGTGGTGGATATCGTTGTTGAATCACTTTTAAAATTATTATCTACAGGAAATTATTGGGAAAATAATGATGTTTTTTTTAATTGCATAGGTACAACGCGGAAGCGTGCAGGGAGTGCAAAAGAGTTTGTTGATATTGAGTATGGTATTTCAAATGAAGCCGCTAAAATGGCTGCAAATGCTAAAATACCTCACGCATCATTAATATCAGCAAAAGGTGCAAATCATAACATATGGGCCAAAGATTGGATACATCCATTAATGTATATGAAAACTATTGGTCAAAAAGAGCAAACTATAATATCAAATTTCTCTTTTAATCAAGTTTCTATTTTTAAGCCGGGTATGTTGATACGACTTCAAGGAGAACAAACATGGTTTGATGATTATTCTGAGTCAAAAGGTTTTGGACTTAAAGTAGATACTTTAGCTTCAGCAATGATACGTAATGCAGAAAGAGTGAAGCTCAATCTTGTGGAAAAGTCTCCACAATATTTTATTGGTAATAACCACATACAACGTTCTATAGAATTATAAGTAAAACCATCAGCCACACATTCGTGTCTGGTTTTAGATAGATATGGCTTCAGACTGGAGAAATACTCCGCAAGAAGTTGTAATAAATAATAGATCTATCGCAGTTGCGCTTATCTTTGTAGTTAGATTAGGGTTAGCTTTGAAAGGAGATGATAAAAGGCAATAAGTTAACAAGCTTAAAAATAAAGACGAAATACAGTTTCTGCTACACAGGCAAATCGTTTTCTATTTTCAACCTCTATACTAATCTCATTTATTAATTCAATACTATTATTTTTTGGCTGTATCCCTACTATACGAGTACGAGCTCTGACATTAGAGCCTGATTTCACCGGGTACGGGAAACGTACTTGATTCAAGCCATAATTAACAACCATCCTCGCTTCGGGAAATAAATTTTTCTCGGAACTAATGGTATTCGTCAATTTGGGGATTAAAGATAATGTTAGAAAGCCATGGACAATAGTTGTCTTAAATGGCGATTCTTTTTGTGCGCGTTCAGGATCAGTATGAATCCATTGCGTATCGCCTGTTACTTCTGCAAACTGATTGATACAATCCTGATCAATCGTTTCCCATTCGCCAACATATATTTCTTGGCCAAGTTGTTCACGTAATTCTTTATAGACTTTTTCTGTCACCTTATTTTTAATGACTATTTGTGTTGGAACAACTACTTTTTTATCAAATAGATTAAGATTGGTTATCCAGGGATTATTCAGTGTATTTGTAATTTTATCATTAATAGTATTAGACCAGTTACGAAATCTAGGTTCTAATATGGCCCTGAACTCTGTAGCATTCTCTTGAAACCCTTCGGTTTTTTCTCGGATAAATTCGTAAACATTCATTTAATTATGTGTTGATTATGTCTAATAAATTACTGCTTCGGATTTTTTTTACTGTATATAATTTTATGCAAGTAAATAACAAGTAAATATTATTGATTAAAAAATTGTAGACTGAGGGCATATTTACTGGTTTGTCGCGGAGAGGGTGGGATTCGAACCCACGTTACGCTATTAACGCAAACACGCTTTCCAAGCGTGCGCCTTCAGCCACTCGGCCACCTCTCCAAAATAAATGGATTCGAGAGAATTAATCTTCTAGAGATTCTTTTTGATCGTCAGCCGGTGCTGACTCTGAAACTTCTGAATCTTCTTCATCTGTTCCTTCAGAAACAGGATCAGACTCTTCTGTCACAACCACATCTTCTTTTGATTCAACTTCATTTACTTCTTCAACAATTTCTTCAGATTGTTGAGCAATGAATTCTGATAAATCAATGTCAACTAAGTTAGAAGTTTCATCTAATCGCTTTAATGCTGCATCTAAAGATTCGCCTCCCTGAAGACCAATCATTTGTTCATTGAAACGGTATTTACCCGTTTGTTCAGATTTTACACTTTTCACATACTTCACCCAGGTAGCATCTACTCCACCTTGACCTGCAGCTTTTTCTGCGAAACTCTTTTGTTTCTTTGCCATAAAAAGACTTCTCCTTAAATTTTTTGCCGGCGAATTTAGTGGAAATGAATTGGAACTTCAATGTGAAACAGAAAGTTATTTTTCAGATTTTCGTTCTGCTCGTTCTCTTGCTAACTTTTCTGCAGCTAATTTCCGCATATCCACAACACTATCCATTTCATCAACAATTTCCACGCCTAATAATGTTTCAATAGCATCCTCTAACGTAATAATGCCTGTAGTCGTCCCAAATTCATCTGCAACAATAAATATTTGTTCACGCCTCTTTACAAACGTATTTAAAATATCCGAAATGGAATCTTTTTCCAATACTGCGTGCACATCTTCCATGATTTGCTTAATCTGAACATCAAATTGATCTTCTGCTTGTTTATTCATGATATGGAATCGATGAACAAATCCTATAATATCATCCAAACTATTATCAAATACGGGTATCCGTGAAAAAATTATTGGAGAATGTTTTTTTGCAACTTCTCCAACCGTTTTATCTTTTTGAAGCGCAAAAACGACTGATCGAGGTGTCATAACATCTTCAGCTTTTACATCATCTAATTTCATTAAATTTTCAATAATATCACTTTCTTGCTCATCAATGGACCCTTCATCTTCACCTAATTCTGCCATAGCAACTAGTTCGTCTCTTGAAACTTTATTTCCATTATCGCCATTACGTTTTAAAATACCAGATAGTGATTCAGACATCCAAACAAATGGAATAGTTATAATCATCATAGCTTCAATCGTATAGGCTAAAAAACTTATCATTGATTTTGCGTATACAGAGCCTAATGTTTTAGGAATGATTTCAGAAAATATAAGAATACAAAGCGTTAATATTGCAGATGAAAGAGCAACCCATTTGTTCCCATACAATACTAATGTTTCTGCTCCAACACCAGCCGCTCCAACTGTATTTGCAATAGTATTTAATGTCAGAATTGCAGCTAATGGACGACTTATATTTTGTTTTAGTTTCTCAAGGATAATAGCACTTTTCTTTCCATCCTTCACTAAAACAGCTACGTGCGCATGGGAAATAGATAATAATGCTGATTCAAGCAATGAGCATAAAAAAGATACTGCCAATGCGAATGTAAAGTATAGAATCAAACTTGTCATATTTTGAATTATTGATTTAACATAGATGAAATGGGTGATCCGTCCACATCTTCAGGGACAGATACTCCAATTAATTTGGCAATCGTTGGTGCAATATCAACCGTTTCCACTTTTTGAGGCATATCCTTTCTGGCATTATTCACATGAGAGAAAAGTAATGGAACATGCGTATCATAATCATATGGGGAGCCATGACTTGTACCATAAGGGTGACGGTAAATCCAATTTTCTTCAGGAATAGCAATAATATCTGGACTCATTGTGGGATGTAACATGTTCATATATCGAGAATAAATGGGATTATTTTTATCTCCATTCTTTACTTCATCCGGTGTTAAAACAAGGCGAATTCCATCAATTCTTACTAAATAATCTTTTATAATTGAAATAATTGAATCACGATTTGCTTCTTCTTTTTTTATCATTTCATCATTTAGAAAATAATTATAACCGTCCCTAACTATTAAATCTTTACCATATTTCTCAGAAATTTCATCTTCAATCCATTCTTTGGCTTCATTCGTTTGCTCTGGATCAAATCTCCCTGCATCCACACCTTGTTCTTTCAACCACTCTGGTAGTGGTAAACCACCATGATCTGCTGTCAATACAAATTGAATATTCTCCAATCCAATTTCATGGCTCAATGTATTAATAAAATGCATTAAATACCTATCTAGCTTGATCATAGCATCCATTATTTCTTGTGAATAAGGACCATAATCATGAATCATCCAATCCATAGCTGAAAATCCAACATATAAAATATCTGAATGATTGTCTTTCCCTAGATTTTCTTCTAGTACAACTTTTTCAGCTAACTTTAATAATTCTCTCTCAAACCAAGGTCGCCCCATAAAAAAAGATTTTGGTTCCTCTCCTGGCTCAATACCAATAGGAAAAGTAGGTGAATAAGGATCATTTAAATATTCATCAACCTCCCCTACATAATAATCTGGTCTTGAATATTTCAAATATGTTTGTTCATCTAATGAACGATTCCAAAGAGAATCTTTATAACTTGGGATATTCATTGTTGAATTGAAATCATTTAACCATTTTGGATTTTCATCTGTATAGTAATCTGAAGTAACAAATGCACCATTGTAATTATAATAAAGGGCTAAGTTTGGTTTTTGCCCCCCTAATAAAACGGCTGATCTATCTTTTCCGGCTACAGAATAAATTTTTGATTCACTATTAAATGATTTTATCCAATGAGTTAGTGTTGTATTTGTATATCTCGAATATGAACGAGCACTCCCTTTATTATCCACGACTGTTGCATTTGGATCTTCTACACAATTGACGTGCTTTTTAATGATTGGATCATAAAATCCATTTCCCATCATTCCATTTGGCCCTGGATATTGTCCTGAGCCAATCACGAAATGACCTGGACCTGTAGCGGTATAGCCATGTTCATGGTGTGTATTTGTAAACCATGTGCTATGATCAATGAGCCATCGAAATCCACCAGTGAATAAGGAATCATATCGTGAGAGTAAATCTGGACGCATTTGATCCACAACCATTACAACAACTAATTTGGGTTTTTGATTAGTTAATGAGTTACAAGAAAATATAAAAATGGGAACCAAAATGAATCCCATGAGAATTTTTTTTATGATATTATTTTTAAGAATCGTCTTTTCCCTACTTTTAAAATGTGTTCATTATCGCTATAAGTTAATTTTGCTTGAATATCTGAAATTTTTTCATCATCTAACTTTACTGCACCTTGCTTAATCATTCTTCTAGCTTCACTTTTACTTTGGAGAAGTCCTGCTTCTGAAATGATATCAACAATAGATTTTTCTTCAGATATTTTGAAGGCTGGCATATCATCTGGAATCCCTTTAGACACAACAACATTGTCAAAATGGGCTTCAGCTTTTTGAGCTTCTTCTTCTGAGTAATAAAGAGCAACAATCGAGCGAGCTAAATCTCTTTTTATAGTCATAGGATTCACTTCAGAGTCATTCAAATCCATTTTTACTTTTTCCATTTTTTCTTCATTTGCATCGGCACCTAAAATAAACCACTTTTCAATCATATCGTCACTAATAGATAATGTTTTCCCAAACATTTCTTCAGGAGAGTCATGTAACCCAATATGATTTCCATATGATTTGGACATTTTTTCAATACCATCTGTACCTTCTAGAAGCGGAAGTGTAATGATACATTGGGGATTTTGATTGTTCGCTCTTTGCAAATCCCGACCAACTAATAAATTAAATTTTTGATCCGTTCCACCTAATTCAACATCTGATTCGAGTTCAACAGAATCTTGTCCTTGAGCTAATGGATATAGAAATTCATGGAGAGAAATAGGTATTTCATCTTTAAATCGTTTTGTAAAATCGTCTCTCTCTAGCATACGAGCTACTGTATATGAACTCGTGAGTGAAATAATATCAGAAAAGTTCATTCTATCTAGCCATTCTGAATTATATTCAATCTTAATGCTATTTATATCAAGTATTACTTTAGCTTGCTCTACATAGGACTTAGCATTTTCACGTGCTTCTTTTAACGTTAATTGTGGACGTGTTTTATTCCTTCCAGATGGATCTCCAATCATAGCTGTAAAATCCCCAATGACTAAAACAGCTTGATGACCTAAATCTTGGAAATGACGCAATTTCCTTAATACAATTCCATGCCCAATATGTAGATCAGCACGACTTGGGTCACAGCCTAATTTGATAATTAATGGGATTCCAGATTCAATGGATTTTTCTAATTTCGACTTTAATTCTTCTTCTGGTATAATTTCTTCAACGCCACGGCGAATCAAGGTTAATTGATCTTCAACAGGTAAAAATGTCATGAATATTTTCCCATTTCTCTTTGCATTTCTCTTTTAATATCTTTTTGTTTTTTAGCATCTCTTTTATCATGAAGCTTTTTGCCTTTAGCTAACCCAAATTCAATTTTTACTCTTCCATTTGAAAAATATAGCTTAAGCGGTACTGCAGTTAATCCTTTTTCAGCTAACTTAGAGTGGATCTTGCCAATTTCCTTTTTATGAAGCAATAATTTACGATTTCTAACAGGTTCATGCCCTACAAATCCTGTATGAGAGTATGCGCGAATATGTGTTCCAATCAAAAATGCCTCACCACTACGAATAACAACATATGATTCTTTTAAACTTGCATTTCCTTCTCGAAGACTTTTTACTTCACTGCCCAATAATACAATTCCAGCTTCATATGTTTCGAGAATATGATATTCATGGAAAGCTTTTCGGTTCGTGGAAACAATCTTTGTAGTCATAAAATAGGTCGTTGAAAATACAGGATATTTTACTGCACTACCAATAGGAATGGATTATTATTATTGAAGTATTATTTGGATGAATCCATTAATAAAACTCACTTGCTACATCCTGTTTAATTCAACTAATATTTATTTCCAATTTTAAACGCAAAAAGATTAATGCCCGGGTGGCGGAATTGGTAGACGCGCACGGTTCAGGTCCGTGTGTTCGAAAGAACGTGCTGGTTCAAGTCCAGTCCCGGGTACTAATAATCAAACCATATTTTAATTATTAGTATATTTAGATGTGAATATTCTTCTCATAGAACCTTATTTTACTGGTTCCCATCAACAATGGGCAGAAGGATTTGCTAAAATTAGTTCCCACAATATTCGATTATTAACTCTAAAGGGCCAATTCTGGAAATGGCGTATGCATGGTGGAGCTGTCACACTCGCTAGATTGTTTAATACGATGGACTGGCGACCAGATTTAATATTAGCGACAGATATGCTAGACTTAACTACATTTTTAGCATTAACAAAATCTAAATCTCATGGTATTCCAACAGCAATTTATTTCCATGAAAATCAATTATCTTATCCATGGTCACCAACAGATAGAGATATTCAACAAAAACGTGATACACATTATGGATTTATTAATTATGCTTCTGCCCTTGCAACAGA
The DNA here is from genome assembly GCA_018658715.1 of Fidelibacterota bacterium. Taxonomy (GTDB): domain Bacteria; phylum Fidelibacterota; class Marinisomatia; order Marinisomatales; family UBA1611; genus JABHGY01. Next base: position 70,111 of record JABHUQ010000109.1, on the reverse strand, counting down.
TACTGTTTTTTTTAATTCAGATTTTCATATGGATTCATTTCTAAATGCACTTCCACGTTTTTTGCGCCACTTCCCCGATCATCAAGAATTAGATTCTGTAAATACTATTCGCGAAAAATGTCGGGTGCTTCACCTTGGAATGGATTTAGCGAAATTTGATGAACATAAATCTGATCATCAAGATTTACCCATCATTCTATGGAATCATCGATGGGAATATGATAAAAATCCAGAATCATTTTTTAATGTCTTAGGAAAAGTAAAAAATAATGGTTTTAATTTTCAATTAGCTGTTCTTGGCGAAAATTTTAGTCAATATCCTGAAACGTTTATTAACGCAGAAAAATCGTTTCAATCCCATATTGTCCAATGGGGCTTTGCTGATTCATTTTCGCGCTATGCTCAGTGGTTATGGAAAGCAGATATATTGCCTGTTACATCAAACCAAGAATTTTTTGGTGGAAGTGTGATGGAGGCCATGTATTGTGATACATGGCCTATACTTCCCAATAGACTTACTTATCCGGAACTCATTCCCCCAGATCAACATGGTGAACATTTATTTAAAGAAGAAAATGAATTATATCAAAAATTAATCTGGGCAATAGATAATATTGAAACTGTACGCTCAACACATTTTCACTCTATTGCTCAACCCTTCGACTGGCAGTCAATGGTTCCTATGTATGACAATGCCATGGAACAAGTTTAAAGAGTCAGCGAAAAGGACTTAACCAAAATACCAGGGCAAACTGTTCCGCCTATATCACGTCCACCATATGAGCCAACTTCAGGTAATACGAATGTTGTGTCACCTATTGCTTCTAATTCTGTCCCAAAATAGCGATAAAACGTATCATCAAATCGCATAGTTTCAATAGGTGCTACAATTTCACCATTTTCAACTTTAAAACAAGCATATCGCGTTAAACCTGTTACTCGCCCACCAGGATTATCACTCCAATTTAAATAATGAATATTGGATAAAAATAGGCCATCACCAATAGTTTCTACCACATTATCCTGAGTTAGATTCCCTGGGTTCATGATTGGTGCTCTTAAATATTCGCCCGATTCAGCTTGGTTCGATTCAACGCCATATTCCGCAGCTGTTCTTGAGCTAATCAATGTCTGTATTAATTGTCCATTTTCAATGAGAGTGCGACTTTCTTCCGCCACTTCCCCATTTCCATTAAATCGTGGTACCATTCCAGATGAGAAATCTTCACTTAAAGTAAAGTGGGGTGAAAGTTGAATTCCATCGTGTCGCATTTTACCAAAGCTACTACTCCCTTGCTGTAAGGATGCTTCACTAATTCCATTCCAGGAGAACATATCAAGAAAACCAGAAACAGCAGCAGGTTCAAACCATGTACGATAATCACCTGGTTTAATTTTCACAGGTTTACGATTCATTAATTCTAATTTCTTTAAACTATTCTTAATATTTTGTTCATAATTTGCCTGATCCCAATCCTTCCCAGCAAAGGTTCCTTTCACCATCTGATGTTCTGGCGTGACCAAAGAATAATCTAATGCAAAATTGTCTGTTTCAAACCAATGAAATTGTCCAAACGAATTGGCATTCCCACGGTATATTTTACCACTGGCCCAAATACCGACAAAATCAGTATCACTCAAAGATGGAATAAGAGCTTCAGTTGCATTTTCGAATGGTAGACCATTCCCGACTGTAATATTTTCACTGGATGGTGCTCCCGAAGGCATAACAATATAGGGATCTTTAGGTAATTGAGAGATTTCACTCCTTAAGGTTGTAAGTAAAGAAATAGCTTGAGTTTCATCTTTCTCCAAATTGCCTGATAAGGTTAAACTACCAGAGGTTGTTCTTCCATCAGAAATAAGTTTGAGTCCTAAGTCAAAATCATCTACTAATCCAGTTTGCCTTACTTTCGCTTGGTTTAATCGAATAAATTGACTGTTTTCACCACTAAAAGATGTAGATAATATTTCACCTTCAATTAATGCATCAAAAAGTTTAAATGATAAATCTTTAAAATGATTTTTCATGATTATGCTCCCCCAAAAACTTGAATATTTTCAAATAAACATAGTGGAGATGCATGGCCAACACGAATCACTTGATTGGGCTCTCCTTTTCCACAATTAGGTGTACCATAGATGCCAAGTGTATTTTTATTACCCACCATTTTCAGACTGTTCCAAAATGGATTACTAATACCACGATAATTTGGATTTTTAACTGTTTTTGTCAATTTACCATTCTCAATCAGTTTCCCATATTCGCATCCAAATTGGAACTTATTCCGATAATCATCAATAGACCATGAGCGATTACTTTCCATATATACACCATATTCCACTGATTCAATCATTTCATCTCTCGTGGAATTCCCTGGTTCAAGATTTAAATTCGCCATCCGATCAATCGGGGCACGATTCCAGTTACTTGCACGGAAATTAGCCACACCATCAACTCCAGACCGAATTTGGCTTTCCATACCTCCAAGCCCACGTAATAATTTCCCATCTTTAATAATATATTCACGTTCTGCTTTTAATCCACCATCATCGTAACCATAAGATGCAAATTCATTTGAAACAGTAGGATCAAATGTAATGTTCATATGCTCTGAACCATATTGAAGTGAACCAAAATCTTCTAATTTTACAAAACTCCAACCAGCATAATTCCGTTCATCGCCCAAAATTCTATCCACTTCTAATGCATGACCAACACTTTCATGAATTTGTAGCATCATTTGATCGGGAGCTAAAATTACATCCATATCACCCGTTGGGCATTCTTCAGCTTCTAATAATTCTAGTGCTTCTTCACCAATGGTTTTTGCTTGGTGAATTAAATCAACAGAATCAAAATATTCCATCCCAATTTGTTTACAATTTCCTCTCATACCACCAAATGTTCTTGTTTGTTGATTTGCTCCATCCACAGCAGTTGCAGACAGATCTGCTTCTATCATGAGAAAATCTTGAGTAATATCACTTCCATTTGAACTAACGAAATTAAATTGGGTTTCTAACACTTGGATGATCGATGAAGCGCTTACAATTTTATCCGAAACCTTTAATGCTTGATTTGATTTTAGTAATATTTCATTCAATTCACTGGCTGAGAGTGTTTGACCATTTTTTTTAAAGGGTGATTGGTATGTACCCTTAAAGGCTGGCCTGGCAACATCTGTGAATTGGACCAAACTATATTTTGCGGCTAATTTTGCTTGTTGATAGGCTTTTTCTGAAGCACGCGCTATGCCACTCGGACTTAAATCAGATGTACCATAATACCCAAATTGACCATTAGCTAGTACTTCCACCATAATGCCATGCGAACTGAAAATCCCATTAGCTACTGGGACGCCATCACGTACCATTCTTGGTGTTACCTTCTCATAAACTTCACGTAATCCTACCCAATCAGCTGAAATATTAACTGCTCCCAGTAGTTCATGAAGATTTAATTGTTGTTTTCCCATTATTTTCCCTTATGTATTGTATGTTAAAAACGGATCTGGATTTTTTCTCATTTCTTCAGTGACTTTTGAAAATGCATTAGCTACATCCATAATATCATCAACATTTCCAAGTAAATGATTTTGCCGCAACCAAATGGATTCTTCATCAGCTAATCGTTCCGTTTCAGGTAATTTTAGTTCTAAATAATTATATCCTTTTAACCAAGGATATTCTCCCTCGTTAGTTATGAATAACCTTTCACGATATAAAGGTGCATAACCTTGATAAGTGTAAATGCCTTCAGCTTGCATGGCTTTAAAAAATGTTTCTCTCGGTATTCCATTAAATGCAGTTTTATCATATCGACTTAATATGAGATGGTTTGCAGAATTAGTGGATTTTTCTAACATTTTTTGTGGTGTAATACCTTCTATATCATTTAATACTTTATCTAATTTAGATTTATTTTTATTCCGTAGAATAATATCTTCTGGCAGTGTGTCTAATTGTGGAAGTAACATACTTGCCTGGAATGCGCCCAATCTAAAATTTCCACCTAAATGAGAATGCTCATACCAATCTCCACCTGTTACACGCCCACAATTATGATATGAAAAACACTTTTCCGCAAATGCTTGATCATTTGTAACTATAGCACCACCTTCACCTGCAGACATATTCTTTGATGTTTGGAAACTAAAGATACCTCCCAATCCAAGTGCACCGACTTTTGTGCTATCCCATTCAGCGCCATGTGCTTGAGCAGCATCTTCTATAATATGGATGCCATGTTTTTTCCCAATCGCTAATATGGCATCCATATCTGCTGGATTCCCAGCAATATGAACAGGTAAAATTACTTTTGTTTTCTCCGTTATTGCATCTTCAATTAATGCTGGATTTATATTCCCTGTTTCAATATTAATATCTACGAAAACAGGCACAGCATTAGCCATTAGTACGGAAGATGCCGTTGCAATAAAGGTATATGCTGGCACAATAACTTCATCACCTGCATTCACGCCAGCTGCTTTCAATGCTACCCATAAAGCAGATGTACCTGAACTTGTTGATATGCTATATTTTGCATCTTGAAATGAAGCAAATGCATCATTGAATTCTTTATTTATATTTGATCCAACTCCCCATAGATCATTATGAAGTGTATTTAATAAAGCATCTGTTAATTTTTGAGTCGGTTTTGGCCAACTCGGAAAAGATTTTTCTCTTACTGGCGTTCCCCCAAATAATGCTAACGTGTTCATATTGTGTTATTTATCCTTTAATTAAGTGGTGAAATTACGGCTCATACTACCATCATCCAACGAGTTGAACTTAGGTTTTTAATTTGTAAATCATGATGTATTTTGAAATTTTTATTGATAAATCAATTATTATAAGTCATATTGGCTGATATTAAAATTGTAAAAATCTATTATACGCCATATCTGCAATTACGTATAGCATATTATCACTTTATTAACTTTGGTATACGATTTGAGTTAATTGGGTGAAAGTTTTTTTAAAAATTAATTAAAAAGAAAAAAAGGAGTCAATTATGACACTTGTAAGATGGACACCGCGATCAAACATAATGAATGATTTTGATAAAATATTTAACAATTTGTTAGATAAAGATTATTCTTTACAACATTCTAAACCTTGGAACCCTTCGGTTGATATTGAAGAAAATGAAACGTCATTTTCATTAACAGCTGATATACCAGGTATGTCAAAAAAAGACGTATCTATAGAACTATTAGATGGTGTATTAACAATAAAAGGTGAGCGAAGTGAATTAAAGCAAGATGAAGATGATTATTTCGTTATTAAAGAGCGTAATTCAGGATCTTTTTGCAGAAGTTTTAAACTACCTGAAAATGTAAAAGAAGAAAACATTAAAGCATCCTTTAAAAACGGTGTTTTATCAATGTCTATTCCAAAAGAAGAAGTTGTTGAGCCTGAAGCTCGAACTATTATAATCAATTAAAAAAATGGCGAACGAAAAAAGGGCTCAAACAAGCCCTTTTTTTATATATGCATCATTAATTGTTTTAAAGACTTTATAACGGATTCATCCTTGGGAGCATTATAAGATGTTACTGAAATTGTACGTGGCATTACGACTAAGCCAATGTATTCACATTGCAAGCGAAATGATGTTAAAAAACGTATTCCAGGGCCACCACTAAATGTGGCAATTAAACATGATTTATTATTAAAAGTATCTCGCCAATTTTTTGATCTAGTTGAAATCCAAGTTATTGCATTCGTTAATATGGGTGTGATTCCTCCATTATATTCAGGAGAACAAAATATATAACCATCAGCACTTTTGAATTTTTTTATTAGAGAATCAATTACATCTTCTAGAGCAATCTCATTTGGCTTAAATAAGGGTAAATCATAATCTTCCAAGTTTAAAATACTTGAATCATTCCCTAAATAATCTAACTTTTTTTTAAAAGAGTTAGCGAGAGAATAATTATTGCCAGAAGTAGATGAAATAATTAGAATATTCTTATTCATTGAACAATAATACCTCCATCCACATTTAAGGCATATCTATTAATGTAACTTATTTTATTGCTTGCTAAAAAACAATACGCATTTTCTGTTGCACGGCCTATACCACGCCCTACTCCAATAATCACTGCTATTATATTTTTTAATCGATTTGACATTTGTCCTCCATCGTTTTGTATATAATGTGTGTAACTTATTATATTGAAATTACTGAATTGATTAACTGATTTGAAAGGAAACTGATGTCTTTGAACACCATTTTGGAAGCCATAGGGCAAACACCTATAGTAAAATTAAATAAAATAGGATCTCAATTAGATTGCAACTTATATGCTAAATGTGAATTCCTAAATGCTGGAGGTTCATTAAAAGATCGCATTGGCTTAAGGATGGTTGAAGAAGCTGAGAAAGATGGCCGTATTAAGCCCGGTGATACATTAATTGAGCCTACTTCCGGAAATACAGGAATCGGACTTGCATTAGCATCTGCAGTGAAAGGATATAATCTAATTATCACTATGCCAGAAAAAATGAGTATGGAGAAAGAAGTCGTATTAAAAGCATTGGGAGCAACAATTGTAAGAACACCCACAGAGGCAGCCCATGACGATCCAGAAGGACTCATCAAAGTAGCTGAACGATTACAAAAAGAAATTCCGAATTCACATATTTTGGATCAATATGCAAATCCTAATAATCCTGATGCTCATTACTACGGTACAGCTAAAGAAATATTATCAGAATTCGGGTCAGATCTTGATATGGTTGTCATAGGTGCTGGTACTGGTGGAACCATTACAGGTGTCGCCAAACGATTAAAGGAAGAAATCCCAAATATTAAAATTGTTGGTATTGATCCATTTGGCTCCATTTTAGGAGGTGGCACAGATGTGAATTCTTATCATGTTGAAGGAATTGGATATGATTTTTTCCCAGATGTCCTAGATAATAATTTGGTTGACCAATATGTAAAAGTAAATGATCAAGATTCATTTACAACGGCTAGAAGCCTTATCAAAGATGAAGGATTACTATGTGGTGGTAGCAGCGGATCTGTTGCATGGGGAATGCTTCAAGCTGCACAATCATTACCCAAAGATGCAAATGTATTGGCCATTTTACCGGATGGAATACGCAATTATATCGGGAAATTTGTTTCAGATGATTGGATGGTTAACAATGGGTTCTATATAGATTAAACTAACCCATGAGAATAGTTAAAAAAAATTTACGAATTTTTGCTGTAATTGTTTTCACCTTTCTTTTTGGAGAAGAGCAAGATACTCGCGGATTCATTGTCAAAGTTGGAGATGACTGCCCTCCTTTTAAAGCAGAATTAATTAATGAATCAACTATAACACTTGACTCATTATTAGGTGAAGTTACACTGCTACAATTTACAGCAAGTTGGTGTTCCGTATGTCGAGTTGAAATGCCCCATATTGAGAAAGAAATTTGGCAAATCTATCGCGCCAAAGGGCTAAATGTTATTGGTGTAGATCGTGATGAACCACTTGAGGTTGTAAAAGAATTTGCTAAAACAATGAAAATAACATACCCCTTAGCATTAGATCCCGGCGCAAATGTGTTCTCATTATTTGCCGAAAGAAATAGTGGTGTTACCCGAAATATTGTTATTGATAAATCTGGGAAAATTGCTTTTTTAACTCGTTTATACAATCCAATAGAATTTCAAGAAATGATTGGAGTCATTGATCGATTATTAAAAGAGTAACTATTCGTATCCGAAAAAATTATGATCTTCCAATTTTCCCCTGAAAAAAAGGATGTGAATATTTATAAATTGAAGATTTAAATTATAATAAATATTATTTTATCTTCTACCGATTCACATGATTTTAGATATATTACAAGTCAAATAATAGGTTAACCACCCATAATAATATCGGATATAATCAATAAATCATAAACGGTTAATGCTCCATCAAAGTCAACATCTGACGCACAGAATTCATCTGTGTTAGGGGTATTAAAACCTAAAATAAATCTTAGCGTTTTTATAATATCCAATACATTCACAATCCCATCCATCGTGGGATCAGCTAAAGGACATTCACCTGCTTCTGCTTCAACAACTATAGATACTGGTACACTCAATGAATCATTTTCTGTTAGGCGAGTGATAAACGTATACTCATAGGATACCCCAGGAAAAACAGGTGCATCTGTATAGGTAGAATATGTAGATGAAATTGATTCTACAAAATTACCATTCCGATATAAATCATTTTCAAAATCTGTGATTGGGTATCCACCAAAAAGGGTTAACGGATTATCCCAAGATAAATAAATAGTTGTGCCTGACGATCCATCTCCAATAAGATTAGAAACAGGATTTGGGTCAAGAGAATCTGCTGCCATAAAACCTTCAACTAACAATGCTGAATTATACAAATTAAGTCGTCCTCCTGAGATAGTAATATTCTCAAGGGAACTTATGATATCAACTCCATCTAAAATCATTGATTTAAGGGCTAATGCACCTTCAGAAGGATTTTCCTTTTGCAATTGACAAAAACCTGATGACATGACGGAATGAAGAAACCCTACCGCTCCAGCGACATGCGGAGTAGCCATACTTGTACCGGACAAAGAAGATGTAGAACCATTACTATACGTTGATAAAATACTACTTCCAGGTGCACCTAAATCGATGGTTTCATCACCATAACCAGCTGATGCCTTTTGGTCACTTCGATTTGTATTAGTTACATTAACAAGATAATCACTTAAACAACCGGTAGGTACATCACCGATAACATCCACATCTTGATCAGAGTTAATAGTTGCAGCAGCACTTAGTATTCCCGCTTCACCCATTGCTGTGTATGCTTCATCCCACAATGGATAACTACCTGATGTACAATCAGCGTAATCAATACCAAAACTTGAATTTGTAGCAACTACAAAGGCGCCCTGTTCCCCATTTGTTTCGTTGTACAGAACACGTTGGTCAAGGGCATAACCATACGCTTCTAATGCGACAGATGTGTTACTTGTTGATCCCATAATAATCATTAATTTTACATTCCAATTCACACCTGCGACCATGCTTCCATTGTCACCTTCTGCACCCACAATTCCAGCTACATGTGTTCCATGAGTATCTGAAGAAATATTCCCATTTGAGTTATAAGCATTCCATCCATTAATATCGTCCACATAGCCATCGTTATCATCATCAATATTATTCCCGGGGATTTCATCTCCATTCACCCATAAATTATCATCTAAGTCGGTATGTGAAAGCATACAACCACCGTCAACAATTGCCACAACAATATCGTCACCTAATACATTTGTACCACCTGTTGATATATCCCAAGCTTCTGGTGCATCTATATCTGCATCAACAACACCTGATGATTGACCTGTATTATGCATCCCCCACTGAGAAGAAAAGTTAGGATCATCAGGGAAAGATTGGCGAAGGTTTAAATAGTGATCAAACTGTGCATTTTGGATCCATGGATTTTCGATTAATTCTTTTAATGCAGACGGTTCAGATATTGATCTATCAATTATTTGGACTAAATAAATATTTGCCCTTTTTATTAATGGTTTAACCACTTGATATCGAGACGCATCAAGTCCGATTTTTAATTCATCTAACGTAATACCCTTTTTACTTTGAATAAGTATATGGCCTGGAGCATAATTTTGCGCCCAGAGTGCATTTGTTAATATGATTAATATAAATACCTTTTTCATGCCATTTCCTCTCTTAAAAAAAAATGAATGTTTTGTTTAATTATTATACGAGTAATAACGATTGAATACTCATTCATTCTTTCTTGCTTGTATTTACAAATTCTTTGGCCATTTTATGAATCGATTCACATATTTTCATAGGGATACCCGTTTCTCCCTGGATTTGCTCAGGAGATACATTGGCAAGTATAGGAACACTTTCAAAGGATGTTAATAATGTTTCTAATCGTTTCTTTCCCATCCCTGGTATAGAATCAAATAATGATGATTTAACAGATTTACCACGCTTTTGACGTTGAAAAGTAATTGCAAATCTGTGTGCTTCATCTCGAATGCGTCGTAACAATATTAAGCCGGGAGATTGTTTATGTATCGTTTGAGCTTCAGAATGTCCCGGGACAAAAACTTCTTCTAATCGCTTTGCTAAGCCTATCACAGGTAAATAATCCAAGCCCAATGATCTCAATGCAGACAAAGCCATGCTTAGTTGTCCTTTCCCACCATCAATGAGTACTAAATCTGGCAATGGTTTTTCTTCATGCTTCACACGATCATATCTACGAAAAACAATTTCACGCATAGATGCAAAATCATCGATACCTTCCACTGTTTTTACATTAAATTTTCTGTATTCTGATTTTCTGGGTTTCCCATCAATAAAACAAACCATGGATGCGACTGTATTCGTCCCATCTAAATGAGAAATGTCAAAAGCTTCAATACGTCGTGGTGGGGATTTTAGATTTAAATCTTCTTGAAGTTGATTTAATGTTTTTGGAACTAATTCTTTTCTCTTTTTACGACGAATAATCCATTCACCTAATAATAGTTTTGCATTTTGGTGGGTAATACGAATTTCTTTAGCCTTTTCCCCCCTTTGTGGATAATGGAAATGTATAGGGCCATTTCGTTGTTGGCGAAGTAATTCAAGTAATTCCGATTCATCTTCAGGATGGAAAGGCAAACATATTTCATTCGGAATAAAATCACTATTCATATAAAAACGTGTTATAACTGTTTGTAATGTTTTTTCATCATTATCATCCATGGATTGTAGTGATATTTTTTCTCGACTAAAGATACGACCGGAACGAATACGAATAATGGTAACAATACCAAGCTGATCATCACGTGCTAATGCAAAAACATCTCTATCATCGAAGTTAGCTGCAATTTTTCTCTGGCGATCTTTAAAACTTTGGATCGCTTCCAATTGATCTCGAAAAACTCCAGCATCTTCGAAACGTTGCTCTTGGGATGCAAGTAACATTTTATCCTTTATAAATGTTTCTGTATCTCTGGTCTTTCCTTTCAAAAATATTTCAATTCGCTGAACCATTTCACGATAATGTTCTTCAGACACTAAACCTGCGCAAGGTCCCTCACATTTACGAATATGATAATCTAAACATAAATCTACTTTCTTTTCCTGAATCATTTTGTCATCTAAACGATATGTGCAAGTACGAATTGAAAATACTTTATTCAATGCTTTCATCATCACTCGTAGGAGATTCACATTTGTAAAGGGTCCATAATATTTGGATCCATCTTTTATAATAGTTCTTGTAATAAATATTTGCGGAAACTGTTCATTGGTAATTCGTATAAATGGAAATGATTTGTCATCTTTTAAAGCAATATTATATTTTGGTTCATGCTCTTTAATAAGATTAGCTTCAGTTAATAATGCTTCTACTTCACTGGAGACTACAATCCACTCTAAATCATGAATATGACGAATCATGGTTACATTTTTTGGTGATTGATGCTTATTCTTCCTGAAATAGGATCGTACACGATTCCTTAAATTTTTTGCCTTACCAATATAAATAATATCCATTATTTTATTACGAAAAAGATATACACCGGGCGAAGTAGGCAATTGTTTAAGCTTTGATTTCATAGAAATATTTCAGGATAAAAATAACACTTTTTTCGTCAATAGTGTGGAGCTGAAAATTGAAAATTATTTATCGACAATAAATCTGAATCAGGTATACTCTTGCCCACTTAGCAGGCTGGTTCCCGACTATAACTTATAATCAACCAGTGTATCTGTAGTGGTAATTGAACTTGGATTATAAATCAATGATTGAATAGAATTTTTTAATATTAAAATTATTAATCAGTTCTAGAAACCCAAACTTTTTTGCCCTTTTTTAAATTAATTAAATATAATTCATTTTGGATAAGTGCATCGTAAGGAGGCAGCCACCATCCAGTGTCATATTGGTCATATTCAGGTACTTTCCAGTAACTACCATCAGAAGTTTTTAAAACTGCTCCCTCACCATAAGACTCTATTACTGTTGTAAGAATTGCATTTGTTCGAAAATAAAAACCATCTAAATATCTAACTCCTACCTTTTCACCCTCATAATAGAAGACTCCTCTTCTATTTTCTGATTCGATTCTCAAGTCTTCTTTTTTAACAATTTTAGGTGCTAATTCATCAAATACAATTATTCCATCATTAAATGCTAGTTGATATAGGTCATAATCTGCTAACCACATAGACCCACCTAGGAATTTGATTAATTTGCCATCTATTTCCATTACATTATCTTCAAAATATGAAACATTTTGACATAAGGCCAATGATGACATCATAAATATGATTAATACTTTCAAATGATTTAAAATCATAATTACAATCTAAAACAGATTGAAAAATATGTGTTACTCTTTTTCTATTGCCCTACCCCCACCTAACTGGTCCCCCATACCCACCTTTTTTAGTTGAAAATTGATTTCTCGCTGACAGGTCCTGTATCAGCAGTATATTACAGGGTAAATAATCATTAACCAGACTAATTCAGTAAACAGAGCACTTGCTTAATAAGCAGGCGAAAGATTGACTGGAAAACTGAACTGACCAGTGTATCTGTAGTGGAAATTATACTATCTTCATATAAATGTTAGCCTCTAATACTTTTCATTCATTGGGAACATCACCATATTGATTTTGATTCCCATCACCAGACTTGGCTAAATAGAATAATAAAATTATTCCAAGTGGTGGTATAATAAATGAATAAGCCCATTTACCACTCATATTCATATCGTGTAATCTTCTGACAATAACAGCAAGACTTGGTACTACAGTTAATGGTCGGTAAAAAAAGACCAAAATTCCAACATCTGAATAAAATTTCCCGATTGGCAAATATTCACTAAATGGTAAATCTTCTAGACTTAAGAAATTGTATCCTATTTGCCTATCAATAAGAATCACTAAAAAATAAACTATACACCAGCAAAGCAAGAAGTACCAGAGTTCTGCTCTACTGGCACGACCATTGAAGTTTGCATAATTTTTTAGACACTTTATAAAGTAATGCATCCCCAAATCTACAAATCATCCCACAAACAAAAAACCCCACTAATGTGGGGCTTGATGGTTTTTTATGGATATTATGATTCAAAGAAACGTTGGATACGTTTCAGAACTAATTGGATATTATTTTTTGAAGATAGGATATTCATATGATTTGCTTTAGGGAGTATTTCTAATTCTGCATTTCCTAATGATTCTGCCATTTCCACTGTGTGTTCTTGGTGTATCATTTCATCTTTTTTGCCAACCATTACCAACAGTGGTGTCTTAATCATGCTCAAATCCGAATTTGTAAATGTAGGTTGAGTTTTCCACATCTCTAGTATAAATGGTTTTATTTTATCGACTTTATTTACGTTCGCTCCAAGTTTTTGATAAGATTTATTTAATATTTTCAAAGCTATATTTGGAATATTGTCAGCAATTTTAATACCATTAAAGTGGTAATTCGCTGCAATAGGAATTCCTTTTATTAATTTTTCAGGAAAATATTTTGAAAGGTAAAGAATTATAATTCCACCATCACTATGTCCTATGGCATAATATTTATCAATTCCAATAATTCTGGTAAAATTGTCAATATCTTCAGCCATTTGATAATAAGAGATTTTTTTATCACCAATTGTTGTTCCGCCCTGTCCTCTACTATCAACTGCAACAACAAAATAGTTTTTAGATAATTCTTCAATAAAATTTTTATATAATAATGAAAAACTTAACCCTCCATGCAAGAACAATAATGTTGGTTTATCTTTTTCCCCAACAGAATAGTAGTTCATTTTTATGTCACCAACAGTCGCTAAATTATTTTCAGCAAATTGTATAGGCTTAGTGATACTACTTGCTATAAAATTTGTACAACTTGTAAGAAAGATGAGATAAGTAATTAATAATAGCCTTTTCATACACAAATCTACCAATCATCCCACAACCAACAAACCCCACTAATGTGGGGCTTGTTGGTTAAATTCTAGATATATTTGACCATCAGAGATAAAATATAATAACCTGAACTAGAGTTTTACTTGAGAAAATATTGTATTATTAACTACCTTAAGGCTTATCATCTATATTAATTAAAGGGAAATGGGCTCTATCTATGAAAAATAAAACTATTCTAGGTGTTTTTATCGTTATAATTCTTTGTCTCTCCGGATGTGGAAAAAAACCAAATTCACATTTAAGCTATCTCCCGGATAATACTGCTTTTATTGTTTCTGCTCAACTTGGAATGATAATGGAAAAAGCTGACTACGAGAGCGCTTTGGATTCAAAGGCAGGGCAATTCTTTTTTGAGCAATTAAAAAAGAGAAAAGTTCCTAGTATTATTAAAAAGGCCATCACCAACCCTCAGGATATGGGATTGGATCTAAATAGTCCAACATATCTCTTTGCCGAAGGCTTCAACAAATATAAGAAGACTAATAACAGTTGGCAATCTTCTGATCCCCAACCAATGAATATGGGCATGATTGTTCCCGTTCTCGATGCTGGAATTTTGGCAAATAAGTTCCAAATGGTTTCAGATTTAGCTCCAGAAGATCAAATTGATGAAAAACAAACAGATAAATTCCACTATCTAATGATAAAAGAACGAAACTATAGAACTAACCTTATGAGGAATGTTGCCGCTCTTGGCTATAATAGTGAAGTCGCAATATTCGTCTTCCATGATCATGAATACGATGAATACGGTTCTAAAAATTGGTTGGATGAAATTGAGACTTTATTGGATGGTTCCAAACCAAACGATATCTTAAAAAGTAAACCAGGTATTGATGACCTTGGAAATTATGATCTGGGTTTTTGGGCTGATCTTACATCTGTAGGCGATGTTGTCAAGCAAGAGTTAGAACAACGCTCCCCAAAATTGCAAAATAAAATTGTCAGCTACGAAGGCAGTTATGTAACAGCAGGTTTGAAACTGGATCTTGGCTTGATTGGCTTTGAGGTAAAATCCTATCTTAATGATAAAATGAAAAAACAATATAATCCTGATTTTTTTAACCAGAAGATTGGAAAAAACTTAGTAAATAAATTTCCAAATGATCCTATGGCGGGATTAGGGTTTGCAATTAACCTAAAAGAAATTGGAAAATTATTTTCATCGATTGATGATGACGAAATCAAAAAGACAATTGAAGGAATTGAAAGAGTGAGCGGTTTATCATTAGATAAACTGTTATCCATCCCTTCCGGTAATATACTAGCTGTATTGTATGATATTAATCTAAATAGAAATGAATTGGATTATGCAATTGGACTTGGATTGAATGATCCGGAAACTTTAATTAAACTGGCTAATGAAAAAGGGCCATTGAAGTTCGTTAACAATGAACCTATTATGCTTGGCGAAAACATGTCTGTTGTCTTCAACGATAACTATATATTCCTTTCAAATCCTGACCTGGTTTCTTCATTGAAAAGCGGTAATAGCAACAGTACTTTTGAAAGTGAGATTCCACAGAAGCCCAGCTCATCAAATTTTTATGCATTTGCGGATGCAAATCAATTTATTAGAGAAATCCCTGCAAATAGGAAAGATGAAAGGATGCTAAAAGACGCTCTTCTTAATGCTCAGCTTGGTATGATTGATGCAGGAATAATGTCTGATAAATATTCGTTAGGCATATATACAAATATAAGATTGAAGAATACTGAAAGTAACCCACTGAGTATTATATCAGAAATAGCCCTAGAAACGTTTGGTGATCTTATAGACTAGCCAAAATTCTTCGATTAATAATCTTATCAACACGATTAATTCTAAAGTATATGCTATTATATTCAGAATCCTAGTGTTTCCATTTGCACTCTAAGTTCCCCTTATGTTAATAAAATTTGAAGGAACATGCTTGGCCATCAACAAAATGGCCTCAAACAAAATCACTACCACAATAGAGTCTGGTGAGAATTTGAATATTATTGGACCTTCAGGATCAGGGAAATCAAGCTACGTCAATGCTCTTATTGGTTTACCCAGCATGCTAAAGGGTAACATTATTATAGATGATATAAATTTGAAAAATTTTCATTCAAACCAATGGTGGATGATGAGGAAAAAAATAATAGCATGTGTATTCCAGAACTTAGAGTTATTTCAGAATTTAACCGTTGCAGATAATATTAACATCGTCACTGGACTTTATAAGAGTATCAATGAGTCAAAGATAGATTTTATAATTGAATCGTTGAACCTAAATCCCTTTAAAAACATAAAAGCGAAAAATCTTTCACTTGGAGAGTTACAAAGGCTGGCCATCTGCCGTGCTTTGGTTAGACCATTTTTGCTATTAATTCTTGATGAGCCTTTTTCTCATTTGGATAAAGATAATATTCAAAAAGCCACCCAGCTGATAAATCAAATATCAAATGATAATCAAGCAGGTATAATATTAACAAGCCATTCAGAATCACAGGATTTTTCTTTTGATAAAACAATTGTTCTCCAATAAAAATAATCCTATAAAGCAAATATTTCGGGATGGAGCAAGCATGCCAATAATGCTCTCATCACTTTCCCTTTTTCTTGGGACATTTATATGTGTTATTTCTTTTTTCTTTTTATCTTTTATTGATACTTCGATTTTATTTTCCGATGCAAAAGATAAATTTTATATTGTGAGTAAGGATATTTCTTTTCTCCACACTATCAATAAAAACTTTTTGAATATAAATGATCATGAAATTTCGGATTTAACTTATGTCCGGGGAGTTAAAAGGGTAGGGAAAATATATAGCTCAGAATTCCCATGCAGGATATTCCTTTCTAGCAATATTAACTATTATTCAGAAGTATTTCTCGAGAGTCTTGATAACCAATACCTCGCTATAGATAAGACAGGGTTTAACTGGGATCCAAGTCAAAATAAAATACCATTAATTATTTCGAAAGAGTTTTTACATCTTTATAATTATAGTTTTGTTAGCAGTAATGGTCTTCCAGTTCTCACAGAAAAAACAGCGGAGCTCTTGCCGTTATCAATTGAAGTTAAAGGTAATTCTAATCGTAAGCAGTATAAGGCCACAATTCATGGTTTCTCTGATAGATACCTTTCCATATTAGTTCCAATGGAATTCTTATTATGGGCGAATAACTATTATGCTGGAAAGACAAAATCTGAAATAAGACCCACAAAACTCGTTGTTGAAATTTCAGAGAATGATCCAGGACCTTTTCTTGATTACATTGAAAAGAATAATTACGTTATACAAAATAATAAAGTAGGAATTTCGGAAAATATAAAACTTATTAAGGTAATTATCATATTTTTCGTCTTCTTAGGTATATCAATTATAATAGTATCCTTATTTTTTATTTACTTTTCAAATCAACTACTTTTTGAAAAAGAGAGAGAAAATATAATCAAACTCCAATTAATCGGGCACTCCTTTGCATTTATTCGTTCACAACTTTTAAACCGTTCTATTGTCGCTGCTATTATTACTCTTGTTAGTGCTTTTAGTTTAGGCTATGTAGGGATTATCTATATTATGAATCAAGCTGGAAATATTTTTGAGTTCGAAAATATCAAGTTGAGAATATTTATTGTATATGCAGTGATTACAATTTCATTCTTGCTGATAATCTATATAACAAATCGCAGATTAAAAATTCGAGGTGTTTTCTAATATTTTAGTGATTTAAAGAATTTAACTTCTTTCTCATTGATACAAAAGTTTGATACGGCATCTCCTGTATCATTGGATTTATAAGCCATGTAGGAATATTTTGCGATGGTTCGGAATGAAAATAATATGATATTTTTGTGTTTTCTCCATCAGGCTCAAGTAAAATATAGCCACTTGCTTTTTTCAATGACTTGTTACAATTCACACTTTTATTCGTTCCAGTAATTGTGATTTTCTGTTTATTACCTTTAATTTTTACAAATTCCATATGGTAATTCACCCATTCCAGAATTGACCGTAAACTAGTCTCCATTATCAATAGGTTCAAATTGATTTTTCGTTCCTATAAAATAGCAGTAATGATATATACCTAGTTCATCTCCTAATCTACACATCATCCCACAAACAAACTAATTGTGGAGTGTAAAGGCTTGTTATTTCAAAATATTACGATGTGTGCGAACCTTATATCTATACCCCGTACCCCCGTAGTAAAGGAATGGGTTGAGATTATTGAATTCAAAAAAGTGAAATCATTTTTTATGCAAGTACGTAAATAGTAGCCCGATATATTTCTCTACTATAGGTTTTAATGGAATAATAATTTAGCCGGCTGGTTCCCGACTATAACTTATAACTGACCAGTGTATCTGTAGTGGAAATTGAACCAATAATGACCCTATAATGTGTGTGGATGCAGATAAGTGGTGTGTATTATAGGGTGTATTAATAAATAATAAGTATGTAATAAAAGTAATTACTAAACTTTAATGAATCTTGTATAGTTATATGGAGATATAAATGACAAAACTATGTATTAAGAAATTTGAAGAAGGCAATGAAAAGCCATTAACAACTGTTTCTATTCCCCTTGCCGTTTTAAAGATGGTAAAAAGTTTAATCCCAAAAAAAGCTAAAGAAGAACTGCAAAAAGAAGGGATTGATATTCAAGAAATCATTAAACTTTCTGATTCTCCCGATTTTTCTGGAACTGTTTTAGAAGTTGAGAATCATGAAAAGAATGAAAAGGTAATAATCTCAATAGAAAAATAGTTAAACTACAATGTGTGCGAGGCTATAAACATTAAGCCCCACAATTGCGGGGCTATCGCCTTAACCTGTCCATTATCCTCTGCCGAATAGTCACTCCTTCTCATGATTAATCTCTGGCTTTTCCGCTAGTTCAACTAATACGCCCCCAGTAGTTTTTGGATGTATAAATATTATTTTATACCCTTCGGATCCAGTAGTATAATGGTCACCTATTGTTTGGATGTTATTATCTTTTAATTCTTTTATTGCTGTAGTTATATCTTCCACCTGAAGGCATACATGATGTATTCCAGGTCCCCTTCTATCTAAATATTTTGCAATAGGAGATGTATCATCTAATGCTTCCAATAATTCTATTTTTCCTTTCCCCGTATTAAAAATATCTGTTTTAACACCTTGATCTTTAACAGTTTCTGACCCAGTTTTATTTAATCCTAAAATATGATTCCAAAAAGGTGCATTATCAGATATATTTTTAACGGCTACACCAATATGTTCAATACCAAGTATTTTCATGTTTTATCCTTATAAAAGGTTTTCAATATCAGAATTTAATTTAATTCCTAATCCTGGGCTTTCAGGAAGAATTATTTTCCCATTGTAAATTTTAACGCCAGAATAGGGATCATTATCGATTAATAAGTTTCCATCTAAATCTGCATAATCAACTAAGGGTGATAAATGAGATGCAGCTGTAATTCCCACAGATGATTCTACCATACAGCCCAGCATTATTTCCAAATCGTATTCTCGTGCAAGTTGGATCATTTTTTCTGCTTCTAATAAACTTCCACACTTCATCAATTTTATATTTATACCATGAAATGCATGTGCGATTTTTTCAATATCTCCCGAATTCATGCTATTTTCATCAGCAATGATGGGTAAGGGTGATTTTTGTTTTAGAATGGCCGTGTCCCCTAAATTATCAGCTTTAAATGGTTGTTCTATAAATTCAACGTTTTGATCCGAAAGCCAATGGCACATCCTTTCACCTGTCTCTAAATCCCATCCTTCATTTGCATCAACCCGAATTAATTTATCCGTTTCTTTTCTAATCCGACGAATAATGTCTTTATCTTCTGATTCGCTAACTCCTAATTTTACCTTAATAATCGAATAAGGAGATGCTTCATCGATTTTATCGGGTATAAGATTTAGTTCACCAATGGCTATGGTAAACGATGTGTCTAACTGTTGGGATGAATCAGCTTGAAAATAATCATATAATGGTTGATTATTTTTTTGTGTCCACCAATCTAACCACGCCATACTTAATGCAGCTTCAAGAGACTTAATTCCATTAGATTGGCTCATAAACCACGTATCACCATCTACCGCTGAATCAAAATGTGGAATATCTAAGATTTTCTTCAATTGATTTAAAACATTAATTGGATATTCACCATATCGTTTTGATGGAGCTGCTTCTCCACGCCCAATAATGCCATCATGTTCTAAATACACAAATATTATATCATAATAGTCATGCGTACTCCTAGCTATACCAAATGGATGTGTACACTGTATTCTAAATTGTTTAAAGATTAAGTCCATTGATTTAATGCTCTTTCAATTTTTTCTATAAATTGCCTATTTCCAAATCGAACCAAGTCTGTACAAGGCAAATGATATTTTTCTTCATATTCATGAATCATTTTTAAAGCGGATGTTTCATCAAGTTTATGTGTTAATAGGTTTATGCCAAGAAATGATGCTTTTTTAAATGGTTTTAACAAGTCTAAATGCAAGTCTAACATTTTTTGTATATCAGGCATTGGATAGTCTAAAACATCCAATTCTCTTCCTGGATCATGTGTCATAATCATGAAATCAGGCATGGCGCCATGCAAAAGTCCAAGTGTTACTCCAGAATAGGCATAATTACTAATAGCACCTTGCCCCTCAACCACAACTAAATCTGTTCCCTGACTTATTTGATCTATATGATATTCAACTTCCCCAGCCATAAAATCAGACACAATAGCATCTACCGGGATGCCGGATTCACCCAATAATATGCCTGTTTGTCCCGTTCCTAGGAAAGATACTTTTTTCCCGAATTCACTTAACTGTTGTTTAATTTCCCATGCTGTGGTCATTTTGCCTGTATCACAATCAGTACCAACAATTAACATTACAGGATAAGTGCGGTTTTTCCATAATCCTTTTGGGAAATGGTTCTGTTTTGGAGGACGACGCAAATCCACCAAAGAGACTTGATTGATTTGAGCTAATTCAGTAAAGGAAGGATCATCATTTAAAAAAACATGCATTCCACTATAAATATCACATTTCGCTTGAATAGCTTGATTTATTTCATGGCGGTAGGCTTCATTAATAGTACCCCCTTGTGGGGCATTCCCGATCACAAGAGAATTTGGATTATAAGTGAGTGATTCTTTAAAATTGGATACAACAGGAATATGTCCACCATACCCAATAACACTATCTGCAGTTTCGCCTACTTTCGTCGGGTCTATTATAGCTACAACTTCTTCCGGTTTATACCGCAGTAGCATATTCCCTGTTTTATTTAAAATATAATTAAAGGCACCAATAGCCAGTATTACAGTTCTTTTCACTCTGTTTTATCTGAATTCGGCAGGACGCTTTTCTACGAAAGCGGTTAAACCTTCTTTTGTTTCATCTGTAGAAAATAATTGTGCGAATGAATTTAATTCGTGAGATAGACCATCAGATAATTGTCTTTCTGAAGATTCATTGATACACCTTAAAGATTCTGCAACTGCTTTTGGTCCATTTTTAATGATTAATTGAGCAAAAGCATTCGTTTCACCCAAAAGTTCATCACTTGAGAATACTCGATTGACAAGACCAATTCGGTGCGCTTCCTGTGCATCAATCATATGACCACCAATAATAAGTTCAGTGGCTATCCCTTTTCCAACAATTCTGGGCAATCGTTGTGTTCCTCCCCAACCTGGTATAATACCTAATTTTACTTCGGGCTGAGCAAATTTAGCATTTTCAGAAGCAAAACGTAAATGGCATGCTAAACTAATTTCACATCCCCCACCTAATGCAAATCCATTCACAGCTGCAATCACTGGCTTAGGCGAATGTTCGATGGTATCTGCTAGATTTTTACCTAGATGGCCAAAAGAATATGCTTCCTTCGGTGTCATTTGTGACATTTCTTTAATATCAGCACCTGCGATAAAAGCTTTATCGCCACTTCCCGTTAATACAATGACTCCAACATCCGGATTATCAATTGCCGATTGTATATTCGTTGTTAATTCCTTTAAAATGGTAGGATTCATAGCATTTAATGCATCTGGCCTATCAATGGTTAATGTAGCAATTCCATCATCACTTGATGTTTGAATAAAATTCATATTTTCCTCAATTATTTCCAAAATGTTCGGCTAAATAGAACCATAACTGTAAATATTTCTAATCGACCTAATAACATACAAAATGTTAATATCCATTTCCCTAAATCAGGCAATAATGCATAATTATCTGTGGGCCCAAATTGAGCTAATCCAGGGCCAATATTACCCATTGCAGACGCAGAAGCACCAATCGCAGATTCAATATCTATACCTAACATAGTTAATAAAATGGATGTTATTACAAAAGCAGTAATGAAAAATAAGAAGAAGCCTAAAGTATTTTGAACCACATCTTCACTCACATGGTGTTTTCCAATTCTTACAGGAATAATAGCTCGGGAATGGAGCATTCGTCTAGTTTCATGTGCAGCATATTTCCCCAATAACATACACCGAATTATTTTCATTCCGCCACCTGTCGAACCTCCCATTCCGCCAACAAACATTAAAACTAATAGTATTATTTGGACAAAGTATGGCCATAATTCATAATCGGGAGATCCAAACCCTGTTGTTGTTAGAATAGAAACGGTCTGGAAAATAGAATCTCGAACATTTATTTGTGACAAGGCTCCACCATGAGAAACGAGAGATAAAAAGATGATAATAGAAATACCCATAATAATACTCAGGTAAGCTAAAAACTCTTTATCTCGAAAATACCCCTTGAAATCTCCTGCAATTGCCTTAAAATGGAGAGTGAAATTCACTCCAGCTACAAACATGAAAAATGTAATAATGTAGTGTATTGCAGAACTATCATAAAATCCAATACTAGCATTTTTTGTTGAAAATCCACCAGTTGGCATCGTCGTTAATGAGTGGCAAACAGCATCAAAGACTGGCATACCGGCAATCATAAGTGCAATCACTTCTGCGAGAGTAAATCCTGTATAAACCAACCAAAGGTATTTGGCTGTTTCACGAACGCGTGGTGTAATTTTATCTGCGACAGGTCCAGGTACTTCAGCCTTAAATAATTGAACACCACCCACCCCTAATAAAGGCAAAATAGCAATATAGAATACTACAATCCCCATTCCACCAATCCACTGGATAAATGAACGCCAAAATAATATCCCATGCGGCAAACTTTCAATTCCATTTGGCAAATGGGGCATCACTTCAGCATTACCTAGAATGGATGCCCCAGTTGTTGTGACTCCCGACATAGATTCAAAAAATGCATTTGTAAAATCGGGAATGGATCCACTCAAATAGAAAGGCAATGAACCAGCTAATGCAGTCATAATCCAAGAGAATGTAACAATTGCAAATCCATCTCGATTCGTTAATGAACGATTCGTACGAGTAAAATACCATATTGGAATCCCTATCGAGATACATATAGCAGAAGAATAAACAAAACCAATAAAATCAGATTCATTATAAAAAGCTGATATTAAAATAGGCGCTACCATTGTAATGCCCATAAAAGCTAGGACAGCTCCCAGAATATTTAGGAGTGTTTTAGATTTCATGCTGAAAAAAGTTTTTTTAGTTTTGGTATGGCTTTTGGTTTTGCAAATACTAATGCAATATCGTCAACGGTCATTTGCGAATCGCCACGAGCAAGCATTAACTTACCATGATGGTTAATCATTCCAACAATACTATCTGCTGGAAAGTCTAATTCACGCAGCGGTGCTTCAACAGCACGTGATCCTTTCTCTGGTTGAAATTCGATCACATCTACATCAATTTCTTCAAATGTTGTTACACTCGCATTTGAAATATCACTATGCATTTCTCGTAATATGGAGTTAACTGTTGATAAATTTTTACTAATCACCGACACAATTCCAATTTCTTGAATTGTTGGTATATACTCTGTTTTTGTTACATGAGTAATAGTTTGACCCGAACCCATATGATGAGCTAATAAACCAGCAATTAAATTTGTTTTTTCATTTTCCGTCACGGCAATAAAGCTATCCACATCTTGGATATTTTCTGCCTTAAGAAATTCTATATCCGTTCCATCTCCATTAATTACCATAATATCGTCAATAGTATGAGCAATATATTCAGCTTTTTTCCGGTTTTCTTCTATCAAACGAACAGAATATGTGTCTTTCAATTCTTCAGCTAAAGAACGACCTATTTTGCTCCCGCCTAGAATCATAACTCTTTTTACTTCTTGAGCTTCTTTACATAACATTCCAAGTAAGTTTGGTTCATCTTCTGCCTTAACTATAAAATAAATACAATCACCTATTTCAAATTTGAAATCTGCCCACGGAACGTGTGTTTCACTATTTCTTAAAACAGCAATAATACCAAATTTAAAATGGTTATTTTCCAATGCAATCTCTCCTAAAGGACGATTTAAAAAACTTGCACAAGTTTTATCCATATACACACCAAGCATTTTTAATCTTCCACTTTCAAAATCCATTGCTTGGACAGCGTATGGATGATGGATGAGACGAATAATTTCTTCTGTTGCAGCACGTTCTGGATGGATGACAAGATCTACACCAAATTTTTCTGGTCGAATAATTGAATGCCGTGTAGTGTATTGCTGATTTCGAAGTCTTGCAATAATTTTTGTTGCTCCCAATTCATGAGCTTGTTGGGATGCAATCAAGTTTACTTCATCTACACGTGTTAGGCATAAAACATAATCCGCTTCACTAACATTTGCTTCAACCAATGTTTTTGGACTTGCGCCATTCCCTTCTACAACAATTACATCAAGGTTTTCGGAAGCACGCCTACACTTTTCAGGGGAAATATCTATTATGGTTATATCGAAATTTTCTTCACTCAGGGCTTTTGCCACATGGAAGCCAACTTCTCCACCGCCTATAATAACAACTCTCATCTTAAAATCATCACTAATAATTGCGAAAAATTACATCTTTTTAAGTTTATAAAAAGCACGAAATCAAGATTCAGTTTTTCTCATAATATCTGCTCCAAGTGATCTGAATTTTTCTTCAATCCTTTCATAACCACGATCAATATGATATATACGACTCACTTCTGTTCTCCCATGAGCCATTAATCCTCCATTGATTAAAGATGCACTTGCTCGTATATCTGTTGACATAACAGGTGCTCCAACTAATTTTTTTACTCCACGAATAATAGCAACATTATTTTCAACATGGATATTTGCTCCCAATCGATTCAATTCAGGAACATGGCTAAATCGATCATGATAAACTGTATCTGTAATCACAGATGATCCTTCTGCTAACATCATTAATGCAACCCATTGTGCTTGTAAATCTGTGGGGAAACCTGGGAATACAGCAGTTGTCATATCAACCGGTATTATTTTATCAGAACGAGTAATTGTTATTGAATTTTGATTTGTGCGTACCTTGGCTCCTGTCTCTTCTAATTTGATGAGAACTGTTCTTAAATGTGTTGGTACGATTTTGTTAATTGTTACTTCACCTAACGCAGCGCCAGCCATAAGAAATGTGCCCGCTTCAACTCTATCCGGAATCACTTCAATATCAGCAGGTTCAAGTTGAGAAACACCTTTAATGATTAATTTGTCTGTTCCAACTCCTGAAATATCAGCTCCCATTTTATTTAGAAAGATACATAATTGTTCAATTTCTGGTTCTCGAGCAGCATTTTCGATGATTGTTGTACCATTTGCTGTCACTGCAGCCATTGCAATATTCCCAGTAGCACCAACACTAGGATATTCGAATCGAATTGTTTTCCCTTGCAATTTTTTAGATTCTGCTAAAATATATCCACTATCCAATGTGACTTTTGCTCCTAATTCTTCCAATCCTTTTAGGTGATAATCAACAGGTCGTGGTCCCCATGCGCATCCACCAGGGAGTGATACTTTAACTTCTCCAAACCGAGCAATAAGGGGTCCTAAAACGTAAAAAGATGCGCGCATTGTTTTAACCAAATCGTAGGGTGCTTCTGGATTATTTACGGATGAACCATCAACTGTTAAAGTACCTTCTTTAAAAGAAACTTTTGCCCCAATTATTTCCATAAGTCGAATCATGGTTCTTGTATCTCTTAAATCTGGGACACGCGTAATTATAGAAATGCCATTTCCCATTAAAGCAGCTGCCATAATTGGTAATACTGCATTTTTTGCGCCACTAATTTCAACTGATCCTTCTAATGGATTTCCGCCATTAATTATTATTTTATCCATGGTACTTTATATTTGTGAGTTAAAAAATTGATTTAATATTATTTCACTTTTTTCTTTGTCTAAATAGCTTGCTTCAACGTGAGTCTGATTGTTATCAACGGATTTACTCACATGCAAATGGAAGTCAGCCTTTCGTGTAATTTGGGGTAAGTGAGAAATACAAAAAACCTGTTTATCTCTGGCTAATTTTCTTAAACAATCAGCAACTTTTTCTGCTGTTTCACCCGATATACCTGTATCAATTTCATCAAATATTAGCGTTTCTACCATATCTTTTTTTTGAAATACAGTCTTAAAAGCTAACATAATTCTAGAAGTTTCACCCCCAGATGCAATATTCGTTAAAGGCTTTAATTGTTCACCCGGATTTGCACTTAAGTAGAATTCCACTTGATCAATTCCTTTGGGATAACTATTAACGCTTATATTATTGATAGTAATAAATGAATCCTTAGATGGAGATAATGTAACTCGTGATTCAAATTGTGCATGAGGCATATTTAAATTTTCCATAATCGCTATAACATCTTTAGCCAACTTCTTTGCCATTATAATACGTTTATCATGAAGAAAGGTTGCCTTCGTCCTGTAATCACTTTCGAGTTTTTCAATATCATCATATAAACTGTTTACCGATTGGCTCGCAGAATACAATGTTTGAATTTCTTTCTCAATATCTTCTTTTTTCTCTAAAACCATTTCTAACTGGCCACCGTATTTTCTTTTGAGTCCTTCTATGGCATTAAGTCTATCTTGCACTTCTATTAACTGGTCTGGATCATGGTCAAGATTCACCAAATAGTCGCTAATACCAGAAGATACATCTTGGACTGAGATGAGAGCACTATCAATTGTATTAGCCAATATTCCCAATTGGCTGTCATATTTACATAATTTTTCAATTTGGTTTTTAACACTCGATAACTGATTTTGGATTGATTCTGAATTTTGCGAAAGTTGTCCATCAGTTGATTGTAATGTTGTTAATATTTCTTCTTGGTGAACCATCTTCCGATAGGCATTGTCTAATGAAATATCTTCTCCCAATTCAGGGTTAACTGCTTGAATTTCCTGGAGCTGAAATTGGATAAGTTCTAAACGATCTTTTCGCTCTTGAGAAGATAAAATGGCATTCTTCAATTGTTTTCTTTTCAATTGTAATAATTGGTATAAATCCTGCACTTTTATGCTATCTGCTTCTAAATTCCCATATCGATCTAAATAATCAATGTGTGAATCTTTTTTCAGGATAACTTGCTGTTCATGTTGGCCATGGAAATCTGCTAAATATTGTGTTTGATTCCTAAATAGATCGATGGCTGTTGGCTCATCATTTATAAATGATTTTTGATGGCCATTTGATGTTATAATTCGTCTAAAGTCTCCTTGATTAGAACTAGCTTCAACCACGGCTCTTGACTCGTGACTTCTTACCATGATTTTTGATGTTTTGCCACCTAACGCAACACTCATTGCTTGTAGGAGAATAGATTTCCCAGACCCTGTTTCACCTGTAACGACGGTTAATCCTTCATAAAATGGAAGACTTAATTCATCAATAATGGCATAATTTTTTATAGAAAGTTGGTTTATCATTCTTTCGTATTCATGATCAATTTTGTTATGAGAACTCCAATTATTATTCCTAAGCTATCTGCAAGTGCATCCCACATACTTGAGAAGCGCTCTGGTGTAAATTGTTGATACCATTCATCAATTATTCCAAATAAACTGCCCAAGAAAATAAGACCAATTAAATGGATTCCCCAATCACAAGGAAATGCTTTTATTAGTAGAAATCCTAATATACCATATTCAATTGTATGAACAAATTTATCTGCATTCAATATATCTACTTTTGGATATGCGTTTCCCGGAATACTTGAAACAATAATTATGATGCCCATATAAAGGACAACTCCAATTTTATACTGATTCATATACTTTAATTATATTTGGGATTTCATCTAGCAAATCGGATGCTAATAATCCACGATACCCTTTTTTTGATAATAATGAATCAGCAGTTTTTCCATGAATGAATACACCCAATTGTGCGGCATCTTTAAGGGACAATCCTTGAGCGACAAAACTACCAACTATTCCACATAAAACATCTCCGGTTCCCGCACTAGCTAAGCCTGAATGGCCAGATGTATTCATAATTGCTTTATTTTTGTGAAATACAGTTGCAGGTACTGATTTAACAACTGCTATCCCAGAGAAAGTTTTCATCCATTCTTCAGCATAAACCATTGGGGCATTTTGGACTAAACTTGAATCTTTGTTAACTAGATAAGATAATTCGCCCAAATGGGGAGTAATAATTAATGGGCACTTTATTTCTGATAATGATGCATTATTATAGATGCAACGCAAACCGTCTGCATCTAATATTATAGGAATTTTAGAAAATTTTAATAATTGTGAAACAAGTTGTACTGTTTCTTCATGTGATCCTAATCCAGGTCCAATAATAACAACATCAGCCCAATCCATCTTTTCTTTTATTCCTTCAAAATGGTTTAGACTAAAATACCCTTTTCCATCATCGTCTAATGGCAATGTCATTCCTTCTAAAATATGTTTTTCATATACTGTATTTAATGACGATGGTGTACATGTAATAGTTAATCCTGCACCAGTTCGCATTGCAGCCATGGTAGAAAGAATGGCTGCACCCGTCATTCCTTTTGATCCTGCAACAATAAGTACTTTGCCTTGCCGATGTTTATATGTATTTCTATTGGGTGACGTTAATAATTTATATGCAATGTCTTCCTTGAAAAGAGTCCATTCTCGCCCAGATAATTGTATATCATTAATAGCGGGGAATCCAATATCAGCCGTTACGACTATTCCGCAAAGTGGTTTCCCATCTCCAAAAACCATACCAATTTTTTCATGTCCCATGGTAATTGTATAATCAGCTTTTACTACTGTAGGATCTGTTTGACCTGTATCCGCATCTAGTCCAGACGGAACATCTACTGATAAAACAATACTATTTACCTGATTAATCCATTCAATTATGGGAATGAGTTCAGAACGAATTGGTAACCTTATTCCCGTTCCTAAAACTGCATCTATGATTAAATCTTGATTTTCGATAGGCGGGACATCAGATCCATACGTAATAAATAATTCTTTTTGTTCGCACTGTTGGTAAAAGTGTAATGAATCACCTACTATATTTTGAGCATCAGATATTGCCTGTATATAGATTTGATATCCCCATTCATATAATTGTAAAGCAGCTGCAAACCCATCGCCTCCATTATTCCCTTTTCCACAAATAATTAATATAGATGGATGATGAATTTTTGATATTAATTCTCGTGCAAGTTCCGCAATCTTTTTCCCTGCATTTTCCATGAGTTGTATTCCAGAGATATTTAAATCATTAATGGATATTTGATCTAATTGGCGAGCTTGTTCTTTCGTTAATAAACGAGTCATTTTTCTGGGTTATAAAGTGCGAATGCAATAGCAGTATCAGCTGTATGAGATATGCTCACTTTGCATTGTCCAGGGATAGCCGATAATAATTGGACAATAGGCTCTCCATCTTCCCCTGAAATTATTTCAATCATATTTAATGGAATAATATCTTTATGCCCAGATGAATAGATTGCTTTCTGGATTGATTCTTTTGCTGCAAATCTTCCTGAATAATGGATTTCAGGGTTTGCTTTTGATTGGCAATAATCTATTTCTGTTAAAGTGTAAGTTTTATTTTTGAAACGTTCACCGTGACGTTTCAATACATCATTAATACGATGGACTGAAACAATATCAGTCCCAATGAATGTTTCAGGCACTTCCGTTTAACTTATCTATTATAGAAACCAATTCATAAATGTCATTCAAGTCCCAATCTGCTCCTGATACTTTTGTTCCAAAAGTATCACCATACTGAGCAAATGCAGTTTTCATTCCTATTTGCTGAGCCCCAACAACATCTCTTTCAGGCCAGTCACCAATCATAATGGTTTTTTCTGCTTTAATATCCATACCAGATAATGCCAATTCAAATGGTTTTGAAGAGGGTTTTCGTTCACCACTATCATCAAATGTAACAACTACATCAAAAAAGTGGTATAAATTGAGATAATAGATACGCATCCATGCTTCTCTGCTAGGCGCATCAGAAACAACGGCTAATTTAATTCCCCGCTTTGCAAGAGCCATTAATGTACGATTAACATTTGGATATACCATTAAATTGGCTTCTCTCGCTCGTCTATATGCTACTATTCCTGCCGCTAAAAATTTATTATCGACTTTCCCAATTGTTTGCTCAAGAAAAACGTTAAAGACTTTTTGGTTCTCCCAACCGAATTCGTTATAAATATCAATAATTTGGTCGTATGATTTTTCTTCATCCAAAATCATCCCTGCTTCAATCATACCTTTAATGGCAGATTTAACAGCGAATTCTTTCATTTTCATGAAATCTAGTAACGTATTATCTAAATCAAAAACTACACCTTGGATGGTTGATGCAGGTGAAATCATTTACTTTGCGTATTTTGCAGGGTTATTTATTTCGTCAATTTTTCGTTCAGCCAATTTTCTCCAACTACGATCTTTTCGGGCTTCTTCGAAATATTTTCTCGCACGTGTTTTATTCTTTTTTCCCATTTCTCCTATACCCATTTGATACCAAGATCCACCGAAGGATTTTTTTAAATCTTTACATTTTAACGCTGCATTTATAGCATCATCCCATTTCCCAACAACATTGTATTGTTCTGCTAATGAAAACCATAAATTATAATTTCTCTCATTGATAGATGCAGCAATCTCTAGATTGGCAATGGCTTCTTCAGGATTATTTTGAGCCACGTGCACAAAACCAATTCTCATATAACCATCTGCATATTCTGGGTCTATTTGAATTGCTGTATTCAAAAGGCTTAAGGCTTCATCATACTTTCCCTCATCTGTATATATTTTACCCAAATTTCCATACGCTTTTGTATAACCAGTATTAATTTCAATCGCTTTTAAATAAGCTTCTTCAGCTTCTGTTAATTTATCATCAACCTCATAAGCTACACCCAGAGTAAACCATGCTTTATCATATTCAGGTTTAAGTTCTAACACTTTAAGAAAATTTTCAATAGCACGATTGGAGTTTCCTTGCTTTTTTTCAATAACACCGATTTGGAAATATGCTAAATAGAAGGAATCGTCATACTTTAATGCTTGTTGATAATACGTTAATGCTTTATCGAGGTTACCTGTTTTATAGGCCTTATTCCCATTATTTAAATATTGCTTAGTTATATTATTTAATCCTTTTCGAGCCTTTCTATGCTTTGGATATAATTCTAATGCTTTCCCCCAATTTGTGGCAGCACCATCTAGGTTTTTTTCACGGAACTTCGTTAACCCTATATAAAAGTATGCTTCAGAAAAATATGGAAAATTCTGTAAGATTTTTTCAAATTCAGTAACCGCTTCAGGAAATTGCCCCCGCTTCACTGCTTGAGTTCCATTTTGAATCCCGATTCGAATGCCATCCAATTGTTTAGACCAATCACGAAAATCTTCATCCATTTGGACCGCTGTGTTGGAATGCTCATTTGCCTTCTTTAAATCACCTTTATGTAATGCCAATTTTGAAAGACCAATATGTGCCGGAGCAAAAGAAGGGTCAACACTAAGTAACTGTTTTAGGGATGCTTCAGCACCTTCAAAATCGCCAGAAGCCCTTTGAGTTTCAGCTGTTTGTAATACTTCTTCAGGATCTTGAGCAAATATTAAGGTTGTAAGAATAAGGCTAAAGGATAAAATGGTTTTTAATAATCTCATAATTTTACTATTCCTATTTATATCTTTAAGTGAATTCAGTTTTTTCCAGCCCAAAATTTAATACATCTTCATAATCAATTCCACAGGGATTACGTCAAGGCTTTGTGAGGTCAAATTCTATTTTTGATAATCGTTTTTCCAAAGTTTCAATCGAATTACTTAACATTACTATCTCTTTCGATAATTTTGAATTTTTATCCTTCAATTGTCGATTTACAGATTCCAATGTATTATTAGAATTCTTAAACTGTTTTTCCATGGACAAAATAAGTTCATTATGCCGTAAATCTATTTTATCTCCTAAATCTGAAATGGTATTATTTAGATCTGTAATTGAAGATGTTGTTTTTACCAAGAGAGAATCATGTAATTCTAATTTAGATTGCACTTTGTCCATTGTACGAATTAAATCTGCTAGAGATCCTGTTAATATATCAATATGATTTCTATTATCTTGATTAGATCGCCTTAAATCTCTTATATCATCAATAAGATTTGTAACAGTACCTGTGAGTATTGTACTTTGATTTCCGTTGGTTTTAACTTTTGTTTCCAGAAGTAATACATCATCAGAAAGTGTAAATAATGAATCAACTGTAGTTGAAAGTGTAGAAGAAATCGATGCTTGTTTATGGCTAGATTGGTCAACTAAATGCTCCAATTTTGCCAATGCTTTTGATTTTGCTTTTAACGTACTATTTAATCTTAAAAAGTCTATTTCATATTCATATTGAATTGATTCTATATTATGAATCATATCATTCAAACTTTTTAAGTTAACATCTAATGAATCGGACCATAGCTTCATTCGTCCACTTAAATGTTCCATATGGTCTCGAACATAATCAACTTTTTCAAATAGATAGGATAAATCGCCATCATTCGCGTCACTTTCACGACCTATGACTTCTCTTGGTTCAATCTTAAGAATTCCTTCTTCTGTCTTTAAAAAGACTCGGCGATTATTTTCATCCAACACTTTCCCTTGTACAATAGATCCATTTTTTAAAAAGAAAATAGTAATATCCTGCGCCGTAATGGGAATGGCTGTAAAAAATAAAAGTAGATAGATAATCTTTTTATTGAGTGTATTCATAGAACGGAAATCTAGGGCTACAAATAAAAAAGGGCAACGATGTTGCCCCTTTTTCATATTTAATTAAAATTAATTATCTCATTGATAATGATAAGTCCCACTTCGGCAGGACTTATTTAGTACCGAAGGCCGGACTCGAACCGGCACAGGGTTTCCCCCACATGCCCCTCAAGCATGCGTGTCTACCAATTCCACCACTTCGGCATAAAGTATCATTGATCGCTAGGCGATTCTAACGTGGGATCAACGGTTGGTATTTCTAATTCCGTTCCTTGTACGGCTGTAGGTGCATTGTCTGCCTCTTGTTTAATTAAGGATGATCCTGAAGATTCAGCTGGTCCAGAAATCATACTGATGACAACTGCCAATACTAGGAATAATCCTCCAAGCCATGTTGTTATTCGACTTAACGCAGTCGCGGCTCCTTGGCCACCTAAGATTGAAGATGTAGCTTGTCCTGCAATTGTACCTGATAATCCGCCACCTTGACTCGCTTGCATTAAAATAACAGTTATGAGTAATAGACTCACAATTGCGTGTAATAAAATTAGAAATCCTGTCATGATTTTTCCTTCATATGTTGTTCTACTTGTCTTGCAATTTCTGTAAATGGCTCAGATGTTAAACTGGCTCCACCAATTAAAAAACCATCGACTCCATCTACCGATATAAGTTCGGTCGCATTCCCCGGATTAACAGAACCTCCATAAAGGATTGGAACTGTTTCACTTTCTGAATCAGAGAATACCACCTTCAATTCTTGTCGAATAACATTATGTGTATCATTTACCTGACCTACACTCGCTGTTATACCAGTTCCAATAGCCCAGACAGGCTCATAAGCCAGCACAATATTTTCCAAAGAATCAATGCCCTTTAACCCTTCTATCAATTGAGAACTTAAAACAGATTGAGTATTATCAGATTCTCTATCCTCTAATTTTTCTCCAATGCATAGTATGGGTGTCATGCCTGCATTTAATACTGCATGAACTTTCCGGTTAATCCAGTCATCTGATTCATGAAAAACGTGTCGTCTTTCTGAATGTCCGATAATCACATAATGAACACCGCAATCTACTAGCATATCCGTAGATATTTCGCCAGTGAATGCACCATGCGATTCCCAATGGCAATTTTGAGCCCCCAAAAAAAATGGGGTTTTAACATCCAAGTCAAAAAGCGCCGTAAAAGGCGGGCCGAATATAATTGTCACTTTTTCTATATCCAAAAGCATATTTATCGTTTCTTCGACGAAAGATTTACCTTCTGTCGTCGTTTTATGCATTTTCCAATTTCCAGCTACTATAGGATATTTTTCCATTATTTACTCCAATATTTCTAAAGCAGGAAGTATTTTCCCACTTAATAATTCTAAGGAAGCACCACCTCCAGTTGATACATGGGACATACTATCTGATAACCCATATTTTTTTACAGCTGCCGCAGAGTCCCCTCCGCCCACAATTGCTGTACCTCCATTTTCGACTAATGCTTCAAGTGATTCTGCAATTTTCATTGTACCTGTTCCGAATCCATTTATTTCAAATAAACCCATAGGACCATTCCAAACCACAGTTCCACTTTCAGAACATACCTTTGAAAAAGCATCAACAGATCCAGACCCAATATCTAATCCCATAAGATCCGATGGTAAATCATGAATAGAGTAAGGGCCTAATGGTTCAATTGCTTCTAAATTCTTCCCACACATTACATCCGTTGGCAACAATAATTGAACCCCTTTTAACCGAGCCATGTTCATAATCTTTGAAGCTGTAGATACCATTGATTCATCTAATAAAGAATTACCAATATTATATCCTTTCGCTTTTAAAAATGTGAATGCCATACATCCACCGATTATGATGGTATTTGCTTTATCTAAAAAGGATTCAATTAATCCAAGTTTTGATCCAATTTTTGCTCCACCTAAAATAAGTGTCAATGGAAGATTTGGGCGTTTTATTGCTGCACTTAAATATTGCATTTC
This sequence comes from Fidelibacterota bacterium, assembly GCA_018658715.1. Lineage (GTDB taxonomy): Bacteria > Fidelibacterota > Marinisomatia > Marinisomatales > UBA1611 > JABHGY01. The sequence continues at coordinate 34,954 of JABHUQ010000109.1, read as the reverse complement.
TCGGGCCACCAATAATCCGATCCCTTTATGTTTGAATTGCGCTGGGACGCCTACATTTGATGCATGTGATCGGTGAGCTGTTCCAAATGCATCATTAATATATATTTGGCCATGCTTTGCTAATTTTGAAGAAAATTCATAGTCATTTAATTCTTCTCCTTCAAAATATCTTAAGTTTTCTAATAAATGGACTTCCCCTGGCTTTAGTCCAAGAGATGTATCATGTGCATCTTCAGAAATAGGGTTATGGGAAAATTTGATGGGCATTTCAAGTATCCCTGCTAATTCTTCTCCAATGGGAATTAAACTATATTTTGGGTCTATTTCTCCCCCTGGTCTTCCCAAATGAGACATAAGAATCACAGATGCCCCCGCTTCAATACAATACTTAATGGTTGGTATTGCACTCATAATTCTAAAGTTATCTTCCACTTGACCTTGGTCATTTAATGGAACATTAAAATCAACTCGAATAAGTATATTTTTATCTTTTATGTCAAATGATTTGATTGATCTAATCATGTTTTTTCTCCAATGGTGTTGCCACCGTAAGTGCCATTATATTTATAGCACCTTCTTTTTTTAATTCGACTGCCATAGATGAAATTGTTGAACCGGTGGTTAACACATCATCCACAATACCAATGGAAGCGCCAGAAACATTTTTCCGAACATGAAATGCACTTTTCATATTTTCTTTACGTTCAACTTGATTTAATGCTGTTTGAGTTTCTGTAGATTTTATACGATGAATTACATTCTGTTTAACTGGAAGATTCCAACTTTCACCTAATCCTTTTGCAATCCAATAAGCTTGATTATATCCACGATCTCTTTCTTTCACAGCATGCAATGGAACTGGAATTAAATAATCAATCGATCCGATCATTGTTAGTTTATTCCCAAGCATTCGTCCCAATTCTTTCCCTAATAATGCCCTATCTTGGTATTTAAGTGAATGAATAGGGGCACGTAATTCATCGGTAAAAGCCCATCCTACATATGCTTCATCCACATCGTCTTTTACCGTTAAATGCTCAACGGAAGATTTTGAGTCTAGGGATTGCAACTTGTCCAAACAAGATTCGCACAAACTTTGCTTCGATCTCATGATTGATTTATCACAAGATAAACAATGATTGGGGAAAAGTAAGTCCATTGCCAAAAACCCAAAGGTTGAAAAAGGCTTCATGATGGGTGAAATTCCAGTCATATCAATCGCCTAAATTATGAAGATGTACTAAGAAATATCTAATGCTAAATTTAATATTATCAAATGAGCAATAACTTATCCATATGAAACCAGGCAGTAAATTAAATAATCAAGTTTTTGACTTCCAAGATTTGATGATAAATCGGATTCACAACATCTTGTTGGTCTCTAGCCCATATGATGCTTTTATTTTGGAAGAAGATGGTCGATTGACCGAACAAATTCTTACAGAATATATTGGTATGAATTTTAACTATGCTCCTCGCGTTACTCAAGCATCCACGGCAGCAGATGCGTTAGGATTACTTCGTAAACGGAAATTTGATCTCGTTATAGTTATGTTACGAATAGAAGATAAAGATCCTATTTCATTGGGAAAGGCAATAAAAGAGATTTATCCAAAGAAGCCTGTTGTCCTTTTATTATTTGATGAGTCTGAATTAAAACAACTATCAGATCAAATTACATCCAAATCAATTGATCGTGTATTCATTTGGTCCGGAGATGCAGCTGTATTTCCTGCCATTATTAAATATTTTGAAGATCGTCGCAATGCAAAAAGAGATATTTTGAAAGGAGATGTTCGTGCCATCATTGTTATTGAAGATTCTCCCCGAATGTATTCAACTCTTCTTCCATTTATATATCGGGAAATAGTTTACCATATTCGAAATTTGACAGATAAAAGCCTAAACAATACAAAAATGCTTCTCCATATGAGAGGTCGACCTAAAGTTTTATTTACTCCCAATTTTGAAACAGCTCAAAAATTCTTTAAAAAATATAGACATAATACAATAGGAATCATTTCTGATATTCAATTTTTCAAACAAGGTGAAGAAAATCCAGATGCAGGTTTTGCTTTTTTAAAATGGGTTAGAAAAATTGAACCAACTATCCCTGTTCTTTTACACTCCACAGATAAAAGCAATAAAAAAACGGCAAATAAATATGGTGCACAATTTTTACATAAATATTCGCCAACTCTGTTGCAAGAATTAAGGGAATTCATGGTAGCTAACTTTGGATTTGGTGATTTTATATTTCGTGGTAAAAATGGTCGAAAAATCGCTTCAGCTTCAACAATACCAGAATTAACTAAAGTAATTGAAAAAACAAATATTCAATCCTTGTTATACCACGGTCAGTATAATCATTTCTCAAATTGGTTAGCTGCTCGGACTGAGTTCCAACTTGCGTCTCGAATTAGAGCCATGAATTTAAAAGATTTTAAAACGGGTGAAGAATTAAGAACAAACTTGTTAGATGCTTTAACGTCTCCTGTCATAGGAAATGAAAAAAGTCAAATATTCAATTATTCTACTGAACATCCAGAAGAATCTGGATCATTTTTTAGATTATGTGGTGGCTCGTTGGGTGGAAAAGCTCGCGGGTTAGCCTTTGCAAAATCTATGATTAATGAAGCAAATCTTCATGATGAATTCCCACAAATAAAAATAAGAATACCAAAAACAGCTGTTATTGGAACGGATGAATTTGATCAATTCATGAAAGATAATCATTTATGGGAAAAAACATTAAAAGCTAAATCAGATAAAGTCATTTTAAAATATTTCCTAAAAAGTGATTTATCTGTTGATTTAAGAATTAAGCTTGAATCCTTTTTACACAATAACCATTTTCCTATTGCTGTTCGATCATCTAGTTTATTAGAAGATTCTCAATATCAACCATTAGCTGGCGCCTATGAAACGTATATGTTGCCTAATGCTGATTCGGATATGCATACTCGCTTAAATGGTTTATATGTCGCCATTAAAAAAGTTTTTGCATCTACTTTTTTTCAACGTGCAAAAACATTGATGGATAAAACAAATCATCGGATTGAAGAAGAAAAAATGGCTGTCATTATAATGGAAATAACAGGCCAGCATCATGGGAAACGTTTTTATCCCACAATCAGTGGTGTAGCACAAAGTTATAATTATTATCCTGTTTCTTATATGAAACGTGACGAAGGAGTAGCCTATTTGGCTCTTGGTTTTGGCCGGACAATTGTAGATGGAGAAAGATGTTTAAGAATATCTCCTAAATATCCTGGTATTCTACCACAATTTTATTCCGTTCGCTCCACTCTACAAAATTCTCAATACCAATTTTATAGTTTAGATTTAACATCCACATCAAAAACATCTGACTTAACATCCTATAAATTATCCGTTGCTGAAAAAGATGGCATACTAAAATGGGTTGGAAGCGTTATATCAAGTGATGACCAAATTTTGAGAGATTCTCTCAGTTATCCTGGAACACGTGTGGTTACTTTTGCTCCTATTTTAAATTGGAAATTGATTCCACTCCCTGAAATATTGGAAAAACTGCTTCAAATATCCCAAACGTCCTTAGGCTGCCCTGTAGAAATTGAATTTGCGATTAATATTGTAAAAGGGAATCCAACTCAAGCAGAATTTTGTTTATTGCAAATAAAGCCAATGGGAATAACAGGAAACCAAACACCGACTACAATTACAACATCTCATGAAGATATTTTTTGCAGAAGTCATATTACATTAGGCGATGGGTTCATCCCTGATTTAACTGATATTATTTATGTGAGACCTAAAATGTTTGATACTGCAAAAACACATGAAATTGCGCGTGAAATTGCTAAACTCAATAAAATTTTTAAATCCGATCATTATGTGTTGGTTGGCCCAGGCAGATGGGGTTCAGCAGATCCATGGCTCGGAATACCCGTTGAATGGGAAGAAATATCTAAAGCACAAGCTATTATTGAAGTTGGATTAAAAGATCAACCAATTGATCCTTCATTTGGAAGTCACTTTTTTCAAAACTTGACAAGTTTGCGTATTGGATATTTTACAATTGATCCAAAAATGAAAGATGATTTTATTGATCATGACTGGTTAAAGTCATCGCACGTTCACCAAAAAGGAACATATGTAGATTGGATAAAATTAGATTACCCCATGCATATTGCTATTGAGGGTATGACTGGTAATGGAACTATTTATAAACCTATCCCACCAGAAATTGAAATCATGGACGAAGAAGAATCCACTGGCATTTAATATTTCTTCATAATAATAATAGAAAAAGCGTTTTTGATTGAACAAAAACGCTTTTTCTATTTTAGCGTATTAAAAAATCAAACAACACCTTGATCAAGCATAGAATCTGCTACCTTGATAAACCCAGCAATATTTGCTCCTTTAACATAATTAATGGTATCGCCTTCAGTACCATATTTCACACATGATTCATGAATATCTTTCATAATAACATGAAGACGTTCATCTACTTCTTCTCGTGTCCAAGATAAGCGCATACTATTTTGGCTCATTTCTAATCCAGAAACTGCAACACCACCAGCATTCGCAGCTTTTCCAGGTCCAAATAATACACCATTGGACTGAAATATATCTACTGCATCAGCTTCTGTTGGCATATTAGCACCTTCACCTACAGCAATTACACCATTCTTCACAAGCATTGTAGCTTCTTCTGCATTTACTTCATTTTGTGTTGCACATGGTAAAGCGACATCACATTTGACAGACCATGGACGTCGTCCTTCTAAATATGTTCCTCCAAATTCTTCAACATAATCTATAATACGACCACGTTTGTTATTTTTCAAATCCATGACCCAAGCAAGTTTTGTAGAATCAATACCGGCTTCATCATAAATGGATCCAGATGAATCAGACAATGTGACAACTTTTCCACCCAATTCGATCACTTTTTCAGCAGCATATTGAGCTACATTTCCGGAACCGGAAATAGCAACAATTTTACCATTAAAATCATCATTTTTAGTTTTTAACATTTCTTTTGTGAAATAAACAGTTCCATAACCAGTTGCTTCAGGACGAATAAGGCTTCCGCCCCAATTTAAACCTTTACCTGTTAAGACACCTGTAAATTCATTTCTAATACGTTTGTATTGCCCAAATAGATATCCGATTTCACGTCCACCTACACCAATGTCACCGGCCGGCACATCAGTATTCGCGCCAATATGACGACTTAATTCAGTCATAAAGGATTGACAAAAATTCATTACTTCATTATCTGTCTTTCCTTTTGGATCAAAATCAGAACCGCCTTTACCACCGCCCATAGGTAATGTGGTTAAACTATTTTTAAACACTTGCTCAAATCCTAAAAATTTTAGAATACCAAGATTAACAGATGGATGAAATCTTAATCCACCTTTATATGGACCAATCGCTGAATTGAATTCAACCCTAAATCCACGATTAATTTGTACTTCCCCCCTGTCATTCCTCCAGGGGACTCTAAACATGAGAACACGTTCTGGTTCCACCATTCTTTCAAGGATTTTATTATGGATGTAATGTGGATGATCTTGTAGGTAATCCCATAAAGATTCCACAACTTCATGAACCGCTTGATGGAACTCTTTTTCCCTAGGGTTCTTCGCTTTCACATCTTCCATGAAAGCATCTACGTTTGGATACATTGAAGTAACTCCTTATTAATTAAATAAATACCCCTAAATTTACTATTTCGGACAGGAATGTCAGAATATATTTTCAGTTGGTATTGGTTCATTGCTTACCCTAATTTTCCGCGCTGAATTTTTACAATTTAGCAATTAATGGCGGTGTAGCTCAGCTGGTTAGAGCACCGGAATCATAATCCGGGTGTCCGGGGTTCGAGTCCCTGCGCCGCTACAAAAAAGCCCCAATAAACATTGAGGCTTTTTCATTTGTTGATTTTATTTACTTAATTTTAGTAATTGAGTTTAATTCTATCGTCAGCCACATCCCAAGCTAATGCGGTTGCACCTAGAATTGCTCCTGTTCCTTCTTTCATATTAGAAACCTTGAGAGTTACGGTTCCTTTAAATACATCCATTAAATGTTTATTCATTGAATTTTTAGTAGATGCCAAAAGACGCTCACCAGCATTACTAAAGCCACCATAGAAAATGAATGCTTCAGGACTTAATATTGAGACGGCTGTAGCCAATCCTTTCCCCAGCATTTCACCTGTATATTGATAACATTCAACTGCTGCTTTATCACTGTTATCAAAGGCATCATCGATATGTTTACCATTTAGATCTCCGAAAATAATTCCATTCAGAGATGACTCAGGATGACGAATTAAACATTCTTTTATTGTTTCCATAATTCCTTTATTGGAGACATACATTTCTAAGCATCCAGATAGTCCACACTCACATTGTCGTCCACCTTGTTCAACAATAATATGTCCCATCTCACCTGCATGGCCAGAATGCCCCAAAACAACTGAACCATCTACATAGAGGCCACTCCCTAATCCAGTGCCTAATGTTATTTCAATGAAATGATCATATTTTTGCGCAACACCATAACGTGCTTCTCCCATGGCAGCTGCATTTGCATCATTCGTTATAACAACTGGACATTCAAATAATTCAGAGAATAAAGATGCAATTGGAACATTTGACCAAGAAAAATTAGGTGGGTCATGCATCATACCGTTTAGGAAATTTCCATCTGGTACTCCCATTCCTACTGCTAAACATTCATAGGATGAATCTAAATTATTAATGTGTTGTTTTATCTCTGATGTTGACCGAGATAGAAAATCTGAAAATGGTAGGTGACCTTTTGTTGGGATACTTCTAGACAATAGAATTTTTCCACTTCTATTTACGATACCATATTTAGTGTTTGTGCCACCTATATCTATACCAACAACACAATCTTTAGAATAATTCTCCATAATATATTAAATAGTCCCTTTGCCTTTTCTTACCTTAATATCTGCAACTGGGCTTTGATTTGGTTCTGGATTTATTATTACACTTTTTTCTTTTCTAGTTGTAGCTCCATAATTATCTGTAATTATCAATTCAAAAACATATTCTCCTGGAGATCCTTCAAATGAAATAATTGGAGCCTTTACATGTGGTTTTAATTCTACAGGATTCCCTGAAGTTTGAATCCACTCATATGTTAATTCATCTCCTGGGTCTGGGTCACGTGATCCAGTTGCATCTAATATAATAGCATAGGTGTTTGTTTCTGGATGGCTATCATGTAAGACATGGACACGATGCTTACTTTTACTCTCTATATCCTTTTGCCGTAATGCATCGACTTGATCCAATTCTTGCTTCTCCTTGAGCTTATGTTCAGCAATTTGTTGTAGTTGATAATCTTTCTGGTTGATACGATCAAATTCTTTCCATACAAATATTGAAACAGCCATACCTATGAGAATAATAGTTGATAATATTTGTTTCATTATAAGGGTTACCGTTGAATAATTAATCTATTATTCGACACCATAATATTCAACAATAATACGGTCATTATCTACACTAATAATGTGGGGTTTTTGGGTTGGATTTAATTTAGACATTGATTGTTGTATATAGCTCGAAAATTCAGAAATACTAATTTCCCCATCACCATCATCTGCTGCACCACTTAAACCTTTCAATGCAGTATATGTGAAATAACTATGGTTCATGTCTGTATAATAGTCTGAATTTCCATTAACCTGGGAACTTGCTAAAACAGTTACTTTTTCAGATAAATATGGAAATTCCCATTCGCTACTGGATTCATCGGGTTTATTCACCCATTTTATATCTAACATAACAGTAATTGATCGAACCGTATTTAATACAGAAACCATGGATAAATGACTTAAAAATTCTTCTAACCCATATTGAGATACATCTCTGTCAGGATTAGCATCTTTGGGCAATAAAAAAGGTTTCCCATTTGAATGTTTTCCTAGTCCATTGAAATAAATGTAAATATCTAAAGATTCAACACCCGAATACTTATTACTCGTTACAATACGATGCCGCAAATCACCTTGATGTGGATCCAACGTGGCATTTAAATCGTCTAATGTAGGCCCGCTTTCCATATGCCATATTTTAGAAGGAATAACCTGATAGTCGTCCATACCAAATGTATTTTGAAGATAGGCTCTCATAAATTTGACATCACGGTTTGCAAATTGAACTTTTGGAAGTGTTGGGTTATCATAAGATTCTATTCCAAATACAATGGCTAATGCATTTGAATTCCTTTTCCCAATTGGAATATGGTTTTCAATATCTACATCACTCATTTCTTCTGGGTATGGATCAACAACCATTGTCCCGATTGGATATGATGTTAATTCTTTTGGACCACGATAATGTTTCATCAATTCTAATTCAATCATATGCTCGCGTTCAATACCCAGGTAATCAGTAGATTTAATTGGAATAGAAAAATGGTCTCGCACACTGGAAAATTCGATGGTAAAGTCAGAATAAGCACCCGGCTTTAATTCATCTAACAGAATATCACTATTGAAATCAGTCATAGAATAAGACTGATTTTCTAAAAATTTCAATTTAACGTTTTCCGTTAACCCTTCACCAACATTTTGAATACGACCGGTGAGTGTTACCACTTCATTTTTTGGAATGTAGTGGACGCCAAATTCATTCGATATTGCAAAATCAGATAGTAAAATTTTAGGTGGAACTACAGCAACCGTTTGAAATGAGAATGGGTGGGGTTCTTTTAAGTGGTAGCCATCTTTTTCTGTCGCATATAATGAGAATGATCTTTCGGCAGTTCCTATTTTTAATTTTGCAGACACATCCAAATCAACATGTTTTATTTCATCCGAATTCAAGGTATCAAAAACCAAAACTGTATCCATATTTAAGGCAAATATTTTTGGGGCATCAGGATAAACGATTAATGTAATTTCGTGTGCGGGACTTTCACCAATATTTTGAATTGAAAATCTCATTTTCCCATCTTCACGTGCATCTAAAGCACCATTTTTTGATGGTTCTACCAATTCAAATCCTAAAATAGTTAATTCAGGAGGTTCTAATGTTGAAGCACACATTTGGTTTGACAAATCACTTTCAACTCCATCTTGATCTATACTAGAAATAGCATAACATAAAGAATCATCATATCCTAATTCAGGATCTCTAAAATGAGTCATCTTTGATTGAGACAGTAAATCAAAATCACCACCAGGCCATTTTTTATATATTTGATAGGATTTTGAGCCTTCAACTGTATCCCATGAAAGATGAATTGATTTGGCATCTCCTACAACAGATAGAGTGCTCGGTGCCTTCACCTGCACTTTGCCGCAGTGACGATTTGAAACGATACTTTCCAATTGAAAACTATCAATAGCAGTTACTTCATAACAAAAGCTACTGCCAGCTTGTGTTGAATCTATAAAAGTAGTTTTAGTTGTTTTTATACCAGGAATCCCATCTCTATAAATAGCATATTTGGATGAATGCTCTACTTCATTCCAAATAAGTACAATGGCATCAGCACTTTCAAGTGATGATAAGATTGGTGCTTGAATTAATTCACGAGTTTTACTTTGAACAGGGTGGGATAACAATCCTTCTGTCCCAAAATTATCAATCGCAGATATCCTATATTGGTATAGAGTACCATATAACAGATTTTGATCCTTAAAACGATTATGTGACTGATTTGATAATAATTTATCATCTCTGTAAATATTGTAAGAAATAGCACCTTCAGTTGGTAACCATTGTAATGAAATTGTATTTTGCGAATCGGTAGAAGCCAAATTCATAGGAGTAGAAATAGAACTATTCCCACACGTTTCATCTGTAAATGGACCAAACAATCCATCTTTACCTTTAACACGTACTTTGAAACAATGCGTTACACCCGAAATAGCTTTGGTCATATACCGAGGGGATTCACCTTCATAGATTAATTGATCATTTTCGTATAATTCATAAATATCTGCATAAGGTGATTCAGCCCATTCAATGATGATTTCCCCAATTTTAGATTTTGTTTTAGGTGCTGGAATAGTAAGTGTTGGATCTTCTGATAAAGGACCTTCTCCAAAAAAGGTATAAATCCATAAAATATCCGTTGTATCAGGCAAAGATATTTTAAAATCATCAATAGGGCTATATCCATTCTTGGATTCTATAAATTTCCGTTTAAATGTTCCCAATTCTTTGTGATATGCAATCAAGGTATAAATTTTTGGTACCAAATCAGGAAAAGAAAATTCTCCTTTTCTAGTTGTTTTAGATTCAAAAATAGTATCACCATTTTCATCAACAAATGAAAGTGTTACTTCTTTGAGTCCCTTCCCTTTTTCATTTACCACTGTGCCTGAAAAAGTAATTGAATTTTGACTAATAGTTTCTATTTCACCAGCAATCGGTTCATCCATTACCCCGAATGAAATAATAGTTAATTCTATTTCTTCTTTTGATAGGGTTAATTCTAAATCGACTAAATCAGTGTTACCATTTTCATTCGGTTCTAACTGAACTTGAAATTCGCCAGATTTTTTATGCTTTGCCGTTAGAATGTATTTTGCTGGACTAATATTTTCTAACTTAAAAGCACCTTTTTTATCTGACTTAGTGTTTACTACTTCATCACCATCCAGTGATTTTAATGTTACAATTGCTTTTTTTATTCCTTTACCCTTTTCACTTAATACAAACCCAGATATGGATACTGCTTGGCCAAATGCCACCGAAAAGAGAATAAAGGTTATTAAGAGTTTCTTTACCATCATGTTGAAATTAATTGAACCTGAAAAATAAAGAAACAGGATTATATTAACACTTTTTTATAGATACATCTGTCCAAAACGTTAGATTATACCCCAATGATAAAACATTTGTCATACCTGAAATTTCGTTCGCATATTTTCTTTAAAAGATTCAGAATTAAGATACATAATTATCAGGTATCCATTTATTTTGGACCTTACTTTATTATGGGAATCTAAATAATACTTGATTCGGATTACCAGCAAATAATAATGGTACCTGATGATTAGAGCCGTACAAGATGGCTGTAGTATCATAGACATTTTTTGCGATATATGTATATAATTCTTCAACTGTAACAACTTTATCTCCATTATCTGCTTCACCTTTTAATCCTTTCAATAGATAATAGGTAAATAGTCCATTATTCTCATCTACATGATTGTAGGATTTTTGAAAAATATTGGAAGCGTAAAAAGCTGTAATTCCTTTTGGAGGTAGCAATTCATCTGGTAATTGTTGCTCAGGGAAAAGAACTATTAAACTATCCGGAATAAGAGTCTCATCAATTTCAGAATTTTCTATTGTTAACATATTATTTGATTTAAAGGATGGATTATTAAAATCTATGTCCATAAATAGAGTAATATTTCCAACATATTCCAATTTCTTCAACTCATTTAAGGAAGCATACAGTTGTGAAACTGGATAAAATGAACTTATTCTATATTGATCCGCATCTAATGGAATTAGACATTTTTCTCCATCAATAGTTGTCCCTTCACCTGAGAAATAAATGATTAAATCTATCGAGTCAGAATGAGAATATTTTTGACTTGATTCCATTTTTTTCCTAATATACCCGAAGTCAGGATCAAACGTATCATATAAATCAACTTTTGAAATTCCATCATCAAATGTCCAACTTTGAGATGGGTACAACATATGGTCTTTTACACCTAGTAAATCTCCAAAATATTTTCTGACTAATTTTACATTTTCTTTAGCAGAAGATTTCCCATGTATTTTTTTACTCCAAAATGCTTGATTACCTAATACAACACCTACAACATCCCGATCAGTTTTTGCGGATGGAATATTTTGCAATAAAGTATGCTTTACTTCCCTTTCTCCAGGTTGCACGAATGTTGCCATCGGAACTTCATAGGTGGCTAAATCTTTTGCCCCTTTATAATGAGTCAGTGTTTTAAGGTGAATTGGGATTATTTTCTTAACACCAAAATAATCATATGTATCAAAATAAATAGAAAATTCGTCTTTTTGGCTGAATATATTGAAACTAAAGTCAATATATTCTCCACCTGGAATCATCCCCAAACCATAAGCTTCTTGATGATCAATAATACTAAAGGATGGGTCACGATTTATTCTTAAAAATGATGTATCTGTTTTACCAATGGATAAATTTTGAAATCGAATAGTTAATGTAACAATTTCATTTTTAGGGATGTAGTGTGCCCCAATTTCGTTGTCAATGGCATAATCAGCAATAACCATATTAGGAGGGACAACTGCCAAAGTGGTAAAATTAACTGGCTCAGGTTTTAAATCTTGTCCTGACCATTCATTCACCCGAATATTAAATTTTCGTTCTCCTGATTCAATTTTTAGTTTAGCAAAAATCGGAAATGAAATAGTTAATGTATCATTAATATCTAGTTTTTTAAAAACAGGTACTTCTGACAGTATCAAAGATGGTGTTAATGATTCACCTAAAGGTTCTAACCATGGTTTTAATTCTCTTGCAGGACTTCTACCATCATTTACAATTCGTGCAATAAATAAAGCGTTTTCACGACCATCTAATAAATCATTCCCGGACTCTTCAACAAACGTCACATCAATTAATGATAAATGTGGCGGAGGAAGAACTACATCACACATGGTTGGTGATTGAGGTCCTTCTTCATTATCTTGATCAATTGACGAAACACTATAGCAATACTCTGTATCAAATTCTAGACCTTTATGTTCGTAATAATTCCCTTTTGTACTCGTAAGGAATGTTTTTTCTCCTGAATCTTTATCTACTCGATAAATATGATATAATTCCGCACCAATCATTTTTGCCCATTTAAAAATAACACGTTTCACATCACCAACGATTGATAATTGATCTGGATAATTCACCATAATTTTCAAACATTCTTCATTAGATTTGGGTCCTTCTGTGCCATAAGTATCAACACATGAAATTGAATAACAATAAAATTGTCCAGGAGTTACAATATCAATATAGGATGTATCTATTAATTCTTTAATCATAGCACCATCCCTATAAATTCGATATTTATGATCAATTTTGAGTGGAAGTTTAGACCAAGATATTTGAATTGATTCTAAATCAGCGTTACCCGATAAATTGGGGGCAATGACTTCTTCGTGAGTCATTAGGGTAAGTCTTGTATAAGGGCCATCATCTCCATCTTTGTCATACGATGCGATTTTATAATCGTAACTCGTATCAAATTTCAATCCTTTTTCCAAATATGATAAATCTTTTGTTTCAACAATTAAACTATCATTCCTATATAAATGATATCCAGAAACATCATTCACAGATAGCCAACTCAAGGCAATTGTATTTTTTAAAATATCACTACTTAATGTTGCTGGTGGAGCATACATTCCTTTTGCACATTTAATTTCAGATTTAGGTCCTTCTGTTCCATATGAATCTTCTGCAGAAATTGTATAACAATATTCTGAACCAGCTGGTACATTATCAATAAAAAAGGTTCGCGTGACATCCGTTAAATAACCACCATTTCTAAACACTTTGTATAGAATCGCATGCTCAACCATAGGCCATGATACTTTTATGGCGTTTACATCTCCTTGAGCAGTGATATTTGGAGCTATTATTTCTGGATGCGTGAAAACAGATGTGTTTGGAGATGAAACACCTTCGTCTCCATCACCGTCATAAGAGGAAACTTGGTATTGATATTCTGTCCCATATTTCAATGATGAATCAAAATACCCTGTCGAATCTTGAGTAGATATTTTTTGATTATCTTTGTATAAACTGTATTTTATTACTTCAGGTACACCTGTCCAGAAAATATTTAAATGGCGACCACTTCCTTCTTCTGTCAATCCACCAGAAACTAGATTAGGAACTAATTCTGGATAATTATAAGAAGACTTTTCACATAATTTGTTTGATACTGGACCTTCTAAATCATACATATCAATGCCACGAACAATGTAACAAACTTCACTCCCGGGTGCGACTTGATCGACATATATATTCTCTATTTGAGTCCCAATGAGTTTATCATTTTTATAAATATTATATGTTTCTGCTTGTGGGATTTTTTTCCACTTTATAGTTAATGATTGGACACCACGGTCTATATTAACTATAGTTTTAAGACCATCAGTCGATAGTGGAATATTCAACCCAGTAATATCATTATTTTTGATGGTTACATTTTTCCCACCATTTCCGTGGCCATCACCAAATGCTTTTATAATATAATCATCAGGAATGACTGCATTTGAAAATTTAAATTTTCCATTTGAGCCAGCAACATATTCATCTTTTAGTTTATTATCTGCAGCAGTGTATAAAAATATTTTTGCTTCTTCGATTTTACTATTACCATCCTCATTTATTAAAACACCAGAAATTTCAAACGCAGGAGGTGTCTCTCCATTTACAGAATTGGATAAAGGGCCTTCTGCGCCATCACTCGCCAAAGATGATATTTCATATTTATATGTGTTTCCATATTTAAGATCTATATCTTTATAAGCTGACTTCGATGTTCCTGCCAACCATCTTCCATCTCTATATATATTATAAGATCCCGCACCTTCAATGAGAGCCCAAGATAGTGTTATGGTATTAAATTTAATGGAAACTGCTATTTCTTCAGGCGGAGAGTATTGGCTCTTATCACATGCTGGTTTTGTCTGTGGGCCTTCTGTCCCGTACTTATCCTTTACTGTTACATTAAAACAATTTTCAGATCCGGCTTCAGTTTTTGCCGTATAGGTTATGGATTCAGTTGAATCTATTTTTTCACCATTTTGATAAATGAAATAGGACTTTGCTAAAGATTGTTCTTCCCAAGAAAGAATGACACTATTTTCTCCCGGTTCTGCATTAATTTTTTTAAGTGCTTTTAATTCTGGATGAGTTGTTACATCCCATTTGTTGGTTTTTGGCCCTTCACTTTTGACCCAATCAACAGATGCGAGTTCATAAGAATATTGTTTTTCAAATTTCAAATCATAATCATCATAACCATTATCAGTTGTAGTGGTTAACAATTCACCATCTCTATATACATTATAGGCACTTGCTCCATCAACGACTTCCCAGGACAATAGAACTGCATTTTTCTTTACAAGCGATTCAAATGATTCCGGATATGGGAATAATGCTTTACCGTATTCTGTCAAGGATCTTGGTCCAATAGTATCATCAGACTCTACAGCTGCAATCGTATATGAATAAACTTCCCCAGCTTTTACTTCATCAAAATAACTAATGTTATCCACATCTTTTATAGATTCATTATTTCTATACACTTTATATCCTGATGCACCTGCTACACCTGTCCATGAAAGGGAAACACCACCAGATTGCAAATCAATGGATAATTGCGGTTGCATAGCATCCTTTTTAGGCTGAATAGATAGTTTACTTACATTTGATCCACTCAAAAATACTTTTTCTGTTGTAGAAAATGAGCCATCACCATATACGTTTAATGTATATTCACCTGATTCAAGTTTTTTGAATTTATATTTTCCGTTACTAGAAGTTGTTTGTTCTTCTATTTTCTGCTTTTTCCCATTATATAAAACAATGCGAGAAATACCAAATTTCTTTCCTTTCTCGTTCACAATCTGCCCGCTAATAGACATATTTTGCCCAAAAGAAATACTAAGAAATAGGATGGATAGAAACACCCATTTCATCCCCATCGAAAAACTTTCGATAGAATGGCGAGTGTTTTGGGGTTGTATTAAATTGGTATGACTAGGATGTTCCCGTCCTAGCCCGGTGTAATCCGAATTTTGGTTTAGTTTCATGGTATGTGGTATATGTGGTTTGGTTCATGTGTGTTTTAACTTAAAGTATAACTTTAATAAGTGCAAATATTATTCTTTAACCTACTCTCCTGAATCTAAAGCAGCATAATGTTGCCAGAATCGTACCGATTCTGCCCATTGCTCAGATAAATAATTTGCTTTTGTCCCCCCAATTAAGTCTAATTGATTTCGCATCATTGTGACTGGTCCTATGGGAAAGTGTTCAATTCCTACTGGTATTGCTTGTATACTGATGAGTTCCCATTCCGCATCTGTAGATTGCTCATTATTTTCGACTAAAACATCATGTCTATAGAGAATATATTCAACTTTTCCTGCGGGGAGTGGAGCGCCATTTAAAGCACGTATTTGAATATATGGCTCTTCTCCATCCTGTCGTTTTATCCACTTTGCATTTAGTTGTGTCTGCTCATTAATTTTTATAAAAGGGCAGTAAAAATTGTGAACCAGTGATGTATCACAAGAAACAATCCTTACACCATCCCTATACCCTTCTTTATAATATCCTAGCTCCATTTGTTCTTCGGCATGAGAAGCTATTTCTTTGAATGTCATTATATCAGAATATGTTTTTCCCGAGCCTTTGACTTGACGTTTTACAAATTCATTAATTGCTACCATAATTATTCCTTCAGTATTTGTTTTGTAATAAATAAAATTGACCTATTATGGCCTAATCGTTTACCATCCCAAACTTTGCTCAACCGATAAACTTTCCCATTTATTAAGTTAACTATTTGTGGATCTATTTTATATTCATTAAAAACATTATCATGTGACTGTACTGTTATCCATTGCATAAGATTTGTATTAGGCCCTACTTCATATTTTTCCTTCTCAAAATCACAAAGAATGCGAACCTTTGAAATTCCCGCTAAAGGTGCAGCAACAGAATGTATATTTAATTTTATTTTCCCAGTCCATTTTTCAGAAATCATGGCTGCAATTAATCCTCCATAACTATGTCCGATAATTAAAAGAGAGTCTAGCTCTGCATTATTATTTTCAAAAAATAATAAGCTATCCAATAATTGTTTTTGAGCTTCATCAGGACATTGATTCCAATCCCATCGATACCAGTACATTTGCACAGACTTTGATGACAATTCAATTATCGGTTGAATCCACTCTTTCCCCAGTGAACCATAGCCATGAATAAGAATCATCGCAAATGATGAATCTATCCCCTTTTCATTTTCAATTAAATGAAACCCATAATCCCTATTTATGATTAACTCCCCTGAATCATCAATCTCTAAATAATTAAGATTAGACAACAATATTGCATTTTCTTCACCCTCACAACAGGATAGTATAAAAAAGATTAAAACTATTGTAACCATTTTTTTCATATCTGAATATATAAATCATTCAAATTGTTGACGAATCATTTTCAACCGAATTAAATTGTGGGATGGTATTTCCCAAATTGATCCCCTTTGAAAATGAATGGTGGACATTTTGCGTCTACTTTGTAGCCATACTTTTTCTTGTTGGCTTGAGCGAGATTACATTAAAAAAGAAATGGTTTTCACCGCAAGCTAATCGAAAATTAGTTCATTGTATTGTTGGATTAGCCACATCTAGTGCACCATTTATATTTACGAATAACATTCAGGCAATAACATTAGCTATCATTTTTATAGTAGTAAATGCAGTTACATTGAAACAGGATTTATTTAAGGGAATCCATTCTCAAGAAAGATTTTCATTCGGTACCGTGTACTTCCCAATAGCATACTTCATTCTTCTTTCCTTTTTTTGGAATTATCCTGAATTCATTATTATATCTATGATTATTCTAGCTATTTCAGATCCATTAGCAGCCATAGTAGGTGAATCCAGCAAAGCACCAAATAATTTCACTATTTGGGAAGATATTAAATCTGTACAAGGTTCAATAGCTTTCTTTGTTAGCACTTTCATTATTGTTTTTACCGCAAGCAACTTTTTTGAGATCAATATTTCTTCTCCCTTATATTTCGCGCTATTCGTATCACTTGGAGCAACATTAGGAGAAATGGTAAGTGATTCAGGGTCGGATAATGTGTCTATCCCTGTTCTTAGTATTTTACTTATGATTTTTTATTCTGATTTGGTAAATGGTAATCATTCAGTTGATAATCAACATATTTTAACTGTATCACTTCTTTTGTTTATAATGATTACCATATTTTCGATTACGTATAAACTAAAATCTGTATCTAGAAGTGGTTATTATGGTGGACTCATCATGGGGGTGATTATCATTTTTTCCGGTGGAGTGTCTACATTGTATCCTTTGTTTATCTTTTTCATCTTTTCATCTATCTTAAGTAAGGCAATTAAAAAGAAATCAGATATACATTCAAAGGGATCTGAAAGAGACATTGTTCAAGTGTATGCAAATGGTGCTATTCCCATGTTAATTAGCCTTTGGATTTATTTCCATCCAAATGGAGAATATATGCCTTACTTTTTAGCATCCGTTTCAGTAGCTATGGCAGATACGTGGGCAACTGAATTGGGTAAATTATCAACGTATAATCCCATTTCTATTTTAACATTTAAAAATGTACCGACAGGAACGTCTGGCGGAATAACTCTCACAGGGACTCTTGGCTCCATATTGGGCGCGAGTATATTGGTATTTTCAGTTTGGCTATTTTTCCCTATTTATGGTGAATTAGCTTATGGCATAATATTATGTGGAATTTTAGGGGCTACTTTGGATTCTATTTTGGGCGCTAGTATTCAAGGAAAGTATCAGTCCATAAATGGAAGTATCATTGAGATCCCAGAAGATGGTGCAATATTAGTACAAGGGAATAAATGGGTTTCAAACGATATGGTAAATCTTCTCTCTACTGCGACTGCCCCATTATTTATGTATTTATACTTATTGTATATATAAAAAAAGCCTTCCACCGAGGGTAGAAGGCTTTCAGTAATTTCAGATTTAATATTTGATTAAATCACTTTATGAACGAGCAAGCCAACCATAACAATCAAGGAAATAAAAATAAGAGCTACGCCCATATTTCCTTTTTTGATTTCTTCCCATTCATCAATATCAGTTGACAGCCAATCAAAAACTTTTAAAGCGATTCCCACGCCAAAAGCAAATCCCACAGCCGCAGCTATAGACCAACCGACTGCACGGCCGTATTGTGTTAATATTCCCATTAATGAATTTGGATCTTGTAGCATAGTATCTCCTTATAGTATTTCCATTTTTCCCATGATTACTTTCATGAAGTCTGATGAGTCTGTTGATCCGTCAGCTAACGATATAGCTAACTTAGAATCACAACTCGCAATAAACGTATTAAACTCTCCCTTTGATGCTGGGACCAATATACTCACCTCGACCATGGATGGTGTATATGCATTTTCTAATCCCATATCTTTCTGATGCGCTACCGCTTGTCCGGCTGCTGCAAAGCCAACCAGCATAAACATTTCAAAATCATTTCTACCACTTTCTAAAGTCATAGAAAAAGTATCTTGAGCTAAGTCAAACTTAGTAGCATCCACTGTAATGCGATAAGATTTACAGACATTTTTAATTTTCTTTTTAAACGCATAATTTGCCGAGAGTGTTTCAGACCCTATGAAAAGAAAGAGTAATGATAATAGTATTTTTGTGTTTGAACGCATTATTTATCTCAAAATTTAGGCTGAATTTTAAAGGAGTGATCTTCTCTAATCAAGATGTATTTAAAACTACCAAATAAATATCGAAGAAAAAGAGTAACATTCATTTTCGATTGAAATAAATCAATTATTTATTTTAAATAAACAACCTTTTGTGACTGAATTTGATTTCCTGAACGGAGTTAAATAAAATAAATCCCAGTTGGTTTAGATTTAGGATTCCATTGCAGTTTATGTTGTCCTAATTGAACAGTTCCAATTATAAGCGTTTCAACAATCTTTCCATTTATATCCAGTATGGATAGGTTTACATTTTTCATCCTATCCAAATTAAACTGAATTGTTGTTGTAGGATTAAAGGGGTTTGGATATGCATTCATTAATTGAAATGAATTAGGTAATAGAGAATCATTATTTTTATTTATATTTTTTATACCTCTGTGGTTTATTGAAGGTGGAGAAGTACTCATTCTATTTTAATTTTAAAATTGTATGTATTTTCATCCTATGGATAATACACGATTAGCAATATATGAGCGACTTAGAGACTTTTTTGTCCCGGCTCCTATTTTAGATGAAATATTTTCCCAAGAAGATGATTTTGCTGTTCTACTTCAATCATGGGAAGAATTACGAGAATTAAAGTATAAAGAAGATGAAATTGCAGATCAAATATCTAAAACAATCTTTAAGGAATTAGATATTGAACCAGATTATCAGGACGAAGACGAAAAATAATTGATTTTATAATTGGATGGTTCTTTCCTTTTTAGTGGAAATTTATGGGGACCATCATGAATAGTTTTTATCGTTGATTCCAATAGATAGGTTGACTTTTTAAGAGTTGATTTTTCAATCGTTTTATGTTCAATAATATCCATGATACCTGAACATTCTTTATCCGCTTTATTCATGAGAAATCCATCTACATCATCCATATACATAGATGGTTCCATTTTCTGATGACTCTGAAAAATAAATACACTTTCCCATAATTTCGTTTCATGAGAAATCTTTTGCTGTCCAATAACAAAAGATAATAGATAAATGAATAAGACGAATCGTTTCAACTAGAGTGCTTTTACATCAATTGTTTCAAGCCACGCAAATATTTCATTCGCTACATCTTTTAATGTTCCTGATTTAAATGGCGATTTCAATCCTGCTGAGTCCACCAATTCAGAAAATGGTTTACTTCCGCCCGCTTGACATAATGTCAAATAATCATTCCACGCATTTTCATCATCATTATTAAACCTCATCCAAAATTGAAAAGCACATGTTTGAGCCAATGTATAATCAATATAATAAAATGGCATTTGATAAATATGTAATTGTTGTTGCCACAAAGCTCCACTTTCCGGGAATGGCAACCCATCATAATCTTGGCCAGGACGATACATTCCTTCTAATTCTTTCCATTTATCTTTGCGCTTTTGCGGTGTCGCTTCCGGATTTTCATATACCCAATGTTGAAAATGATCCACACATGCGCCATAAGGAAGGAATGATAATGCTCCCGCTAAATGTTTGTATTTAAACCGATCCGTTTCTTCTTCAAAAAACAAATCCATCCATGGCCATGTAATAAATTCCATACTCATAGAATGTATTTCTGCTGCTTCCATTGTGGGCCATAAATAAGAAGCAAGTGGTTGTTTCCGAGATTCATAGCTCTGGAATGCATGACCTGCTTCATGTGTTAAAACTACAACATCATGGTCTGTCCCATTGAAGTTTGAGAAAATGTATGGACGTTCATACTTTGGAAATCCAGTACAAAATCCACCAGCCATTTTTCCATCGCGATTCACGAGATCCATTAAATCTTCATCCACCATTTTATGAAAGAATTCTCCTGTTTCAGGCGATAATTCATCATACATCTTTACCGCTTTGTTGACTAAATCTTCAGGTGTCCCCTTTGGTTTGGGATCCCCTTCTTTATAGTTAATCCCATCATAAAAATATAAATGATCCAGCCCAAGAATTTCTTGTCTTTGTTCCCGGAGTTTCGCAACAATGGGAACCACATAGTCCACAATTTGTTGTCTGAAATTTGCCACTTCATCTGGTCCATAGTCACTTCTACCCATACGCATATATCCTAATTCTGTAAAGGATTCATACCCAAGAGTTAGGGCTATTTTATGGCGAAGTTTCACTAATTTATCATACAACGTATCAAATGCTTCACTATTATCTTGAAACCAGTTAAACCGAGCTTCATAAGACGATTTTCTGACTTCACGATCGGAATCTTTATGAAAAGGACCTAATCCAGCTAAATTATATGTTTCTCCATTATACTCAATTTGAGCACTAGCAATAAGTTGGGTATATTCATTCCGTAATTTTGTTTCTTCCAACAACATATCCATAATAGATGGATCAAATGTTTTTAAATCCAATTCAATTTGACTGAAATACTGTGGTCCCCATTTTTCTTCTAATTCTTTTCTGAATTTTGAATCAACCAAATCTTGGTTAAATCCATTTGATATTTCTGAGGCTTGAGGCCCTATTGAATCAAAATATTCTTTTTCTGATTTTGCGTCTTCATCATTTATATTTCGATTATAATTCAAACTGGCAATTGCTTGATAAGATGCATATTCCCGTTCAAATTCATCTACCTTTTGGATGATGTTAGATTGGACTTCAACAGAATCTGCTTCATTAAATTCTTTCCGCCATGATTCCATATTTACTCTAAAGGCTTCTATGTCAATTCGTTCATAATAATAGTCTGTGTATTTCATTTTCGTCTTTCTTGTATGACTTTATTCTATTTTTAATATTTATTGTTTTTCCGTAACAATCGGGCAAGAAACCCAATGCTTCAAATCGATTTCTTCCAAGACAGGAGTAGACTCTGAGCACGATTCTTCTACAACGGGACATCTTGTTCTAAAACTACAACCAGATGGTTTATTAATTGGAGTTGGCACATCGCCTTCTAATACAATTCTCTTTCTATTTTTTTTATCAGGATCTGGAATAGGTACCGCCGATAAAAGTGCTGTGCTGTACGGATGTTTGGGATGATGATAAACTTGCTTTGCTGGTCCAAATTCCATGAGATTTCCCAAATACATGACGGCTATTTGATCTGAAATATGTTCCACAACTGATAAATCATGTGCAATAAATAAAAAGGATACATCAAATTCCTTTTGAATGTCCATCATTAGATTAATAACCTGCGCCTGAATTGAAACATCCAAAGCAGAAACAGGTTCATCACAAATAATCAAATCTGGGTTTGTAGCTAAGGCTCGTGCAATCCCAACGCGTTGCCTTTGTCCACCAGAAAATTCGTGTGGAAATCGGTCTGCGTGAACCGCTTGGAGCCCTACTTTTTCCAGCAAATTAATTACTGTGTTCCGGCGTTCTGATTCTGTCTTTTTTGTATGTAGCTTAAGGGGTTCTTCCACAATTTGTTTTACAGTCATTCGTGGATTTAATGATGCATAAGGATCTTGAAAAATCATTTGGACTCGAGATCGATATTTCCGCACTTCATGAGATGTTAATTTCCCAAAATCAATGGTTTCATCTCCAAAATGATATAATATTTCTCCACTAATCTCTACATCAGGTGCTACATGATGAAGAATATTTATCATTGCTCGTCCAACGGTCGTTTTTCCACAACCAGACTCACCCACTAAACCAACTATTTCTCTCCGGCCAATGGAAAAAGAAACACCATCCACCGCTTTTACAGTTCCTACTTTTTTAGAAATAATTCCACCATGAATAGGGAAATGAACTTTTAAATTTTTGACTTCTACAACAGGTTTTTGGCTCATGCTTCAACTCCTGTTTTTTCATCGACAAAATGGCATCGAACAAAATGGTCATTTCCCATATCTTGTAAGGTTGGATTTTCTGTTTCACATTTATCTTCTGCTAAATCACATCGTGTACAAAATTTACATCCTTTGGGCAACTCCAAAATATTTGGCACCATTCCACGAATCGTTTCCAATCGCTCTTTTGTTTTCCCTTGATCTGGCCTTGGAATGGAGTTTAGCAATCCAATGGTATAAGGATGTTTCGGATCTTTAAATAATTCTTTCACACGAGCCACTTCTTGAATTTCTCCGCCATACATGACAATGACGCGTTCACAGGTTTCCGCGACAACAGCCAAGTCATGGGTGATTAGCACAACAGCTGCATCAGCATTATCTTCTTTTAACTCAAGCATGAGATCTAAAATTTGCGCTTGAATCGTTACGTCCAATGCGGTGGTTGGTTCGTCTGCAATAAGCAATGATGGATTTTTCGCCAGAGCGATGGCAATCATAACTCGCTGCCGCATTCCGCCAGAAAATTGATGGGGATAATCTGACATTCGTTTTTCAGCATCAGGAATCCCTACACGGCGAAGTAATTCTACACTATCTTGAAATAATTTTTCATGATTTAAACGATAATCATCTGATATCATTTTATTAAGTCCCAAATACGCCAATGCCACAACACTTGGCAAAAGAGCTCCGTATAATATAGACAAGAGCGAAGGAATGAATTCAAAAGTCCAACCGGAGCTTAGTTGCCCTACTATAAAAAATAATCCACTCGTAACCGCTGAAATTTGGAATCTATTTTTAATGGAAATACTTGGTAACGATTTTCCTTTACCTAATATATGATCTTTAACGTATTCATGAAATATTTTAGGCTTGACTGCTTCTGTTACTTGCATGCCAATAGTATACACCGGGTTTAATGACGTCATAGGCTCTTGGAAAATCATGGCAATATCACGTCCGCGAAAATGTCGCATCCGTTTATACATGGATTCACGATAGGATTCCATGGCTTCATTTTTCGGAGACGAAAAGAATAATCTCATTGAAATGAAAGCATTTAAAAAGAATGAAATTAAAAAAGCAATTAATCCGGGTATCCCTAATAGAAAATGAAGCCCTACCCAACCAAAGAAAAAGGCACGGGAAACCCAAGAACGCTTCTTCCCTTTTAAATTATTAAAATATTTAAACTCAGGTTTTTTCTGAATTGAGGCCAATTCATCACCATCAAAAATTGTTTCGCCATTAAAGGTGATTTTTCCTTCCGACACTTCACCTGGTGGATTTGGAATCAATTGAATCAAAGATAAAACAGACACAGATTTTCCAGAACCGGATTCTCCTACAATCCCTAAAGTTTCACCTTTGAAAATATCAAGACTGATCCCATTCACAGCCGTTGCCCAGTCTTTGCCGACTTTGAAACGGGTTTTGAGATTATTAATTGATAATAATTTTTTACTCATTATCTCAATCTCGAATATACTTTAGGGTCAAATGCTTCTCGAACCCCTTCCCCTATAAAAACAATGGCAAGCAGCGTTAAAAATTGAGCTGTTACAGGAGAAAATACCATCCACCATTTACTCACATTTTGTAGTCCCACGTCCAACATTTGTCCCCAACTTGGTGTGGGTGGCGGTAAACCAAAACCTAAATAATCTAACCCAACCAACATGGAAATACCACCTACAACGGAAAATGGGAAATAAGTGATTACTGGCACCAATGAATTGGGTAAAATATGTTTAAAAATAATAGTTCGGTTCCTCTGTCCCATGGATATGGCTGCACTTACATAGTCTTTGGCTTTCTCACGATAAAATTCTGCACGCATATAATAGGTCAGGAAAATCCAATTCACCATGGTATAAATAAGAATCAGTAGAAAAAACGATGGTCGAATGATAGAGCTCATAATTATAATTACAAATAACATGGGCAAACTTGACCATATTTCAATTACCCTTTGCGCAAATAAATCTACTTTCCCACCAAAATATCCCATGGCACCACCAATGGTAATTCCCAATAAATAATTAATTAATGTAAGGATAAGTGCAAATGAGATAGAGATATTGAATGCATAAAACAGACGCGCAAATACGTCTCTCCCCGTATTGTCCGTCCCTAACCAATGTTTACGAGAAGGGGCTTCATACATTTTATTCCCTTCTGTTGTGATATCTTCGTATGGATTATAAGGATACACAGGCATTATAAGCCAATTGTCTGATCCATCCTCCCATTTCTGTTTGAGTCTTCGATAGTTCGCTTCACCAGGAATGTCCTGACCAAATTTCTCTCCTGGATAATAAGACGCAACACCTGGAATCAACTCTAAAAATGCAGGGAAATAATAGCTTCCCTCATATCGCACTATTAATGCTTTACTATTGATTAAAACGGGCAGTAAGAAGGAAAGTCCGTATAATATGATTAAGGCTATAAAGGAATAATATCCTCTCTTTAACCCTTTAAATTTTAGCCAGCGACGACGATTAATCGAAACTGAAACATAGTCATTATTTTGATTTTTCTCCATCATATTATTTAAATCTAATTCTTGGGTCGGTTGTTGCTAATGCAAGATCTGATAAAATATTAGCTGCTAAACGAATCAACACAACTATAACTAAAAATCCTAAAGTAATTGGATAGTCACGATCTAAAATTGCTTGATAGGCCATTCGCCCAAATCCATCAATATTAAAAACGCGTTCAATAAAATATGACCCAGAAATCACCACAGCTATAATATATCCTATACCGGATGCAATCGGAATAATAGAATTCCGCATAGCATGAACCCAAACGACTCTTTTTTCACTTAATCCTTTTGCAAAAGCAGTTCGGATATAATCCTGACTTAAATTTTCTAACAAACTATTTTTCATCAATACAGTTAGCGTGGCAAAACTTGTAATGGACCAAGCAATTACAGGCAATATGGCATGATGGGCTTGATTTATAATTTTCTCCAAAAGAGACATGGTTTCCCATACTTCCATGGGTGCATGGAATCCACCGAGAGGGAAAATATTCCAAAATGATCCCCCTCCAAATAATACAAGTAATACACCACCTAAGGCCCAACCAGGAATGGAATAGGCAACAAAAATCACCACACTGGAAAGAAAGTCAAAAGATGAACCATGTTTTAACGCTTTTTTGATTCCTAAGGGAATACAAACAAGATAGGATAAAAAATAACCAATGAGCCCAAAAAAAAGAGATACTTTAAACCGAGGCCGCATTACTTCTGTAACCGGCTTCGCATAGGTATAAGATTTCCCCAGGTTACCCGTAAGGATTCCAGAATATTCTTGTTGGAAAATGACAGCTTCATGTGTTCCATTTTCGGTCGTTTCATCTATAGATGCATGCCAAACAGGGCTAGCAGTTCCATCTTTCTCAAATACACTTAGTTGACCTTTATCATTCATAGAAACATCTACACGCCAAATTTGACCATCTCGTTTGCCCACTCGTTTTTCCACCTGATTTTTATTAGAAGGAATGGTGAAGTCTCTATGTTTTATTTCTCGTGGCCAAATCCCCAACCATATTAAATATCGTTGATATATAGGTTTATCAAAGCCATAAAACCGTTTTAATTCTTTCATGGCAGATTCGGGCAAAACACTTCCTCCCATCATATCAGTTGCGGCACTGCCCCCTTCTGCGCCACCAGACATACCACCCATTTGCAGTTGCATGATGGTTTGTTCTAATGGACCGCCAGGAGCAAGCTGAAGGATGGTAAATACGAGTATAGTTGATCCCAAAAATGTTGGAATCATCAGAAGTAATCTTCGTATAAAGTATGTTGCCAAAGGTGAGCTCTATATAATTTGGTTAATTATTTTGCTTTAAATAATTCGGCCAGAATTTCATATCCATGGTAGCTTGTGGAAGTTTATTTCCATTTGCCATGGCATTCTCTAAGTGTTGCACTTTTTCATCATCGATCCACCAGTACCGGAAAACATCCCAATAATCTCCTTGATATCGAGTAAACATCCATTTTGGAAAGCTAAATTTATCCCAATATAAAATGCGTTGATAATTTCTAACAATGCTCCAAGCTGTTGGATGCACATCAGAAACTATACCATCAATTTCACGAACAATTTCAATCCGTCTTTCTTGATCAAAACAGGCATCATATTCCGGTAATAATTCATCTACACGATCACTTTTAAATCCCCAAACATTATTATTGTCATTCTGATCAGCTAGTTCTGATTTTAATGATGTTTCAGGATTAGGATAAATCAATCCTCCATAGCCGAGCATGGCCACTTGATAATTCCGTTCATTCACATTTTTTATCATGGTATTATAATCCACAAATTTAATTTGCATATCTATACCATATTCTTTTAGCATTTGCTGGACAGGGGTCGCCATATATTCGTATGTCTTTGGTAAACTTAATTCAAAAGATAGGATACGCCCCGATGCATCATGAACTAACCACCCTTCATCATTTCGTTTAGAATATCCCGCTTCTTTAAGAAGAGAAACTGCTTTTTTTGCGTCAGGTATAAATGGGTTATTATTTGGATTCTCATATACCGATCCAGCATACATTGAATTCATATAACCATATTCATTATAATACATTTCGCGATTCATTTTGATACGATCATATAAATAGGTAAAGGCATAACGAATTCGCTTATCGTCAAATGGCCATTTTCGCATATTAAAGTAATACCCCGATGTCCCTGCTGGTCTTTCAGAAAATACACGCTGTTTTTTTACCCACCCCATATTGATGGATTCATAATCTGTTTCTTCAACCCATCTTCGAGCTTGACTTACCGTATAAAAATCCTGTTCCCCTTTCTTGAATTTTTCATATTCAAGGGCGGTATTATCTTTTACAATTGATACTTTTATTTTATCAAAATTATACATGTATTTAGATAAGGGATCATCCGCTGCCCAATAATCATCTCGCCGTTCCAAAATAAAAGATTCTTGATTCCTTATTTTATCATCAGGAATTGTATAAGGCCCACTATTTAAGGTCATAGTGAAGGCATATTCATCCAAATAGGCTGTCCCATCTAAATCCTTGAGAATGTGGTTAGGTAAAATAGCCATGCCACTAAAATAAAGAAAATTACGCCAGTTTACAGTTTTCGCCTTTACAGATACGATATATTTACTTTCAGCTACAGGTCGTTCAAACTTTCCAAAGGATAATTGTTCACTAGGCATTAGGATAGTTTCATCCATGCGTAAATCCCATGTTGCAACAACATCATCAGCAATAATTGGATTTCCATCGGACCAACGCGCATCAGGATTAATCCGATATTTAAATGTTTTTTTATCATCAGAGACATACCAATGTGTAGCAAGTCCTGGAACAAATTCTAAAGTTGCAGGATGTTGCCCTAATAATGCTTCATAACATAAACGTTCAATGATTCTAGAATTGATCATTTGACTCGAATTTTGCCCAATGATTCTTAATGTTCTTGGAAAATTGGAGTGGATATAATGTAGTGTACCACCCTTTACTGCGTTGGGATCACCAAAAAAGGTTCCATCCTTTTCTGATAAAACATATGTTTTATAACCTAATGATTCTGCTACCTTTTCAAATCCATAACCACCCTGTTCAGCCGATGTGGATACATCTATTGATGTTTCGTTTACATTACTCCCTGATTTAGTCTGTTTTACTTTTGCCTCTCCACTACCACAACCTGAAATAATTAATAATGGAATTATGGCTAAAGAACTTAAAATGCGTTTTGTCATATTTTCCCCAAATGAATTTTGAATGTTATATATACAGCCCCGTAATCTAAAAGATAATATGGTTATTTAATACTAATTGTCTGCCATCCACCCTAGTACAAAATAATAAAATATTGAGACTCCAACACAATATGAAAAAGTAGAAGTCCAACTTACCATATATCGTGATTGTTCATAATCTTTTTGATATTCTTTTGATTCAA
Organism: Fidelibacterota bacterium; assembly: GCA_018658715.1. Taxonomy (GTDB): domain Bacteria; phylum Fidelibacterota; class Marinisomatia; order Marinisomatales; family UBA1611; genus JABHGY01. The sequence goes on along the minus strand of JABHUQ010000109.1, from coordinate 5,659 downwards.
TCAAATAAAAGGTTTTATCATTCCCCTCGCTTTTAATACAATCCCTCTCAACCCTCAAGTAGCGTATTGTTTCCTTCACATTCATTCCTTTTAACCCTTTTTCCTTTGCTACTGCAATGATGGGGTCAGAACATGGATTTTCAATTTTAGGGATAAGCTGAATCCCGGAAAGAACATTTGAAACCGCTAGAACCAATATAATATTTTTAATGAATTTCATTTTATACCATAGATAATTCGAAAAGCATAAATGGGCAACTTTTCGATATCATAAACAGGACCTGTAATTGTATTCCCTTGAAGTCTCCAATTCTTCTCACTATAATAATTATGCATAAAACCTAATTTTAATTCTAAGCCTAAAAATGAACGCAAATAATAACGAATTCCTAATTGACCAGAATACCCCAACCAATCTTGACGCATAGCGTCTGTTGTAGCAATTTCTAATGGTTCATTTCCGTAGACTGATAAAAATATATTCCAATCATCCCCCGATTGATTTAATCGAGTATTTAATGAAATTTTAGATCGCCCCCAAATAGGTGTAAGACTAAAATTCAATTCTATTGTTGGCTTAATTCGAAAATAGGTTTCAATAGGAAACATACGATAGGTGATGGAACGAGAAAAAATAGGCATACTCCCACCATCGCTAGTCATTTCACCTACATCCCACGATGTGTAGCTTGAGTATCCAACACGAGCATTATAAAAGAATTGATAAAATATACCATAATTTGTCAATAAATTACGGTTCCATACTTTAGCAACAGGAAATTGATTATTATCATCAAATCCAGATAATATAGGTTCATATATTCCCAATCCTAGCTCCAAAGAAATTTTGGGCTGGGCCATAACCGTCGGACTCATGAAAAGAATCCCTAATAAAAGGATATAACATTGAATTTTATTCTTCATAACTTGGTCGTAATTTAAGTCATATTGTGACAATCTCTCGAAAACTCTCACTCTTCATTTATTTGGTGTCAGCCTTGTGCGCTAATACAGATGTTAATCATATTATTGTTTATCTCAATGGTGAAACAGAAACAGTTTTAATTGATTCATTAAATAAAGATTGGATTTATTACAAGCCCAATCAGTTCGATGAATCTAAAATTGTTTCAACGGAAAAGGTGTATTTTATTTATAACGATTTCAATCGTATGTTTTATTATGGGTGGCATTTAAAAACAAATATGAATAACATAGAACATCGTACTGGACATATGATTACTGTAAATAATGATACAATTCCTTATAAAGATATTCAATTTAATTACCACATGATAAAACCAGAAATGTTAGTAACTGCACCAAATGATACAGCTTTTTATGTCCCCTTTTTAGATATTCGTAAAGTAGAGTCCGATTTCACCATCTTAGAGTATGGAGCGCAACGAGGGTTCGTTTGGTCATCCGCGCTTTTTTTCCTTTTTAAAGGATTCTCTAGTGATTTCATTCCACAAATGAGTATAATTGGAGTTGATTCAACAGGCAGCACCTACCCTTGGGTGAGCTATATGGTTCCTTTATCTGTGTATAGTACAATGATTTGGGATTACTATTTTAAGAAAAATACGATTTATTTTAATCCAAATATGGGAAATGTGCATTATGGTCGAAGTATGTATATTTTTTCATTATCTCATATAATAACAAGTAAAAACATGAGACTTTGGAGACGATTTACAAAATCTAAATTTGGGCGAAAGGTTTTATCCTTCATTGAGATGAAAAAACGTTAAATTCCCGTATGCTTCAATAAATACGTATGAATAAAAACAAATATATTTCAGCTATTTTTCTACTTGGTATAATTGCATTATCATGCACAGGAGATGGATATCGTTTAGAAACGATACCCGATACATCACCACCATCAACAAGTATAATATCACCTGTAACTGGCCAAATACTTTCGGGCGAAACAACGATTGAAGTGTCTGCAACGGATAATTTTGAAATTGATTCAGTCACCTATTACATTAATGGGAAACGGTTTGGTGTAAGTGAATCGGGTATAAATAATATTTATTCTATAACATGGAATACAGAAACCAGTGAATATGAAGAAGATGAATTCCACTCCCTATCTGTAAAAGCAACAGATAATTCTAACAATTATTTTAGGACTACTCCAATCTTAATCAAGATTGATAATATTGATAATGAATCCCCTGTGGGGTCCATTATTTATCCTTACACTGGGCAAATTGTGGATGGAATTGTTAATATTACTTTAGATGTATCTGATAATGATGGTATAAAAAGTGCAAGCTATTATATTAATAATAATCTACGTGGCTTTAATACAGAACCCCCTTTTGTATATGCATGGAATACAGAAGTAGAAGATGATGATTTAGACTATTCTATTTATTCAATTATTACTGATAACAATGATAACGCTACAATTATTGGCCCAATAAGCGTAACAGTTAATAATTATATTTCTGCAGATATTACTTTTCCCGTTGGTGCAATTACATTTCCACCTGCAGGTTCTGTGTTATCTGGCGTCGTAGATATCCAAGTAACAGCATCTGATAATCGCGGTGTTTCTGATGTAGAATTCTATATTGATGGTACATTAGAAAGTACTGATTCAAATGAACCATATTCATACGAATGGGATACAAATAATGCTTCTGAAGACGAAGAACATATAATTGCAGTCATAGTGTCGGATCATTCAGATAATAGAGTATCTTTTACTCCCATTGCGGTTATTGTAGATAATAATGATCCAGTCGACGGATTACCACCAGTTGTAACCATAACTCAACCTGCTGGAGGCCAATCTGTGTTTGGTAGCGTATCTATTCAAGTATTAGCTGTGGATGAAACAGCCATGGATCGCGTTGAATTTTTAATTGATGGAATCATAGAATATTCTGATGATACTGAACCTTTTTCCTATGATTGGAATTCTGAATCTTTCACTGACGACCAAGACCATATTATATCAGCAACAGGATATGATGTTAGTGGGAATTCTACTCCCAGCCAACCAATTACTGTATTTGTGAATAATTTTGATAATGAAAATCCTTATGGCGAATTATTAACACCATTCCCGGGCCAAATATTAAGTGGTACTGTTACTGTAGAAATATTAGCAACAGATAATGAAAGTGTTGATTTTGTTTCTATTTCAATTGACGGAATAGAAATCAGTCAACTTACAAGCTACCCATATACCTATTCATGGGACACATCTAATTACTCTGAAGATGAATATCATGTCATCAGTGTAACCGTTACAGACCAATCTGAAAATATTTATTTTATTCCGCCTATTACAGTTTTTATAAATAATGATCCACCTGTAGACGTTTCGCCACCTCATATCATTATTAATAATCCTTTATCAGGACAAGTAGTATCAGGAATTGTTTCTTTCACAGCATCTGCTCAAGACAATATTGGAATTGGACAGGTTGAATTTTTTGTTGATGGATCTTCCATTGGAATATTATCTGAATCACCTTTTCAACTTGATTGGGATACAACCATTTTAATTAATAATTCTCAACATACATTAGGTGCGGAAGCAACTGATACATCTGGTAATATGACCATTGCACAACCCATTTTAGTGACAGTGAATAACGAATGAGATATTTTAATTTTAAATTATATTTCTTTCTCATTGGGATAGTTGTTTATCTAAGTTGTGAAGCACCCCTTTTTCAAATTCCTAACGAAGAAGACACATCTCCTCCATTAGTAACTCTTGTGAATCCAACTGATAAAACAATCGTGCAAGATACAGTAAATGTTCAAATATTTGCTCAAGATAATGATGGCGTTTCATCCGTAGAATTATTTCTGAATAATTCATCTGTGGTTGTTCTCACTGAATCACCATATGAATGGGCTTGGAGTACTTTTGATTCCGGTGAAGATGTTGATATTTCCATTACAGCTAAAGCGACTGATAATACTGAAAATTCAAACCAAACTGAGCCCATCAAAGTAACCATCGACAATTTTGATAATGTAAATCCATATGGTGCATTTTTAAATCCATTCACCGGACAAACAGTAAAAGGATCAGTCTCTATCAATATAGATGCACACGATAATGAAGGCATACAATCTGTCATGGTTTTTATTAATGATTCATTAGAATTCACTGAGACAGAATCTCCTTATACCTTTGATTGGAATACAATTGGCCTTGAAGATGATGTTACCTATGCTATATATGCAATTTTAACAGATCAATCTGGGAATGAGACAGCTATTGGTCCTGTAAGTGTTCTTGTGGATAACTTAGAACCTATCGATGACATTTTACCTATGGGGAGCATCACCTTCCCCCCTGCATCAGCTACTGTCTCTGATACAGTCATTATCCAAGTAGTAGCATCTGATAATATTGGCGTATCATTTGTTCAAATTTATTTAGATGGAATTCTTTCCGTACAAGATGAAGAGCCCCCATATGAATATGAATGGGATACACATACAGCATCAGAAGATTTGTACCATGTCATTAGTGTTATTATTGAAGATGTATCTGGAAATTCAAATTCTCTTTCTCCCATTACAGTATTTGTAAATAATTATGAAGATGTTGATATAACACCACCAGCAATTGTCATTACAGACCCAGCAGCTGGGCAAACGGTCTCAGGAATGGTAAATATTCGAGCTACTGCTACAGATGGCCGTGGTATCGATTATGTTGAATTTTATATCAATAACACTCAAGTTTCCACAGATACTGATTACCCATATGAATTTAGTTGGGACACTGGGAATGAGATCGAAGATTCAGAAATAGCACTCTATGCAAAAACATTTGATACATCACAAAATTCAGCACAAACTCAACCTATTTCTGTAACCATTGATAATGTAGATAATATTTACCCAACAGGAACAATTATGAATCCATATGCAGGGCAAACGGTAGGAGGAATCGTTTCCATCCAAGTGTCTGCGACAGACAATGTTGGTATTGGAAATGTATCCTTTTCAGTAGATGGTTCATCTATTGGATCTGATAATGATTATCCATACAATTATGATTGGGATACGGATGGGTATTCTGAAAATGAAGATCATATTATTTCAGTTACAATATCTGACTTATCTAATAATGAAGTTCAATTACAACCTATTGCTGTGATTGTAAGAAACGAGCCAGGAAGTAATGAAGATAATGAGCCACCTGTTGTAGCTATGATTTATCCTGTCTCAGGACAAACTGTGAATGAAACGGTCGTTGTCCAAGTTTATGCAAATGACAATGAAGGTATTTCAACTATAACATTAAAAATAGATAATCAAGTTTATAGTACGGATGCTGATGCTCCATTTGAGTTTGATTGGTCTACTGTTGAATATGCAAATGGTTCATCTCATGTATTACAAGCAGAGGCTGAAGATTTAAGCGGGAATACATCTTTGACTCAACCTATTTTCGTTATTTCGGATAATTCATATAATCAAATACCAGAAAATGTATCATTGTCTATTGGAGCAGATACCATTTCTATAGCTTGGTCGAGTGTAATTGATGCATCTGTATATCGCATTTATCGTGATAGCTCTTTTATTGGAGAAACATCTGAATTGAATTATACTGATATCGATGTTCAAGGTGGTAATTCATATTGTTATCAAGTATCTGCAGTAA